>NZ_CP130943.1:4200000-4531251 GCF_030656875.1 Prescottella sp. R16 | reverse complement strand
CGAACTGCGTGTCCACACGATTATCCACAGGTGTGGACAACCTGCGGGTGTGGGGTGCCGGCCCCGGCCGGACCTTCGGCGCGGGCCGTGGCGTCGCCGCCGTGAGCCGCACACCGGAGGTCGGACCGTGACCGGCGAGAAGAGTCGATGCTACTGGGAACGGAGACTGCAGGACGGGAAGTCCGTGCGTGTCTCCCCGGTCGGCCCCCTTCGGGAAGCACAGAAGCAGCAGGAAGGTCAAGGATTCCGGAGCCGGTGGCGTGTCGGGGTCGGGTACCGCCCCCGCGGCCCGGTTTGACCTCACCAGGGCCTGTCAGTACTCTCGAACAGTCACCCGATGGTGGAGGATGTGTGCTGGCCGGAGGTCTATACCTCCGTGTTGTCGCCCCCTCGACATCGAGGGGGCGACCAGTTTTTCGTTTCACCTGTAGATCGACGCCGACCGGCGTCACCAACTTCGAGGAGTGTTGACCGTGGCCAAGGGCAAGCGGACGTTCCAGCCGAACAATCGCCGCCGCGCGCGCGTTCACGGCTTCCGTCTCCGTATGCGGACCCGTGCGGGTCGTGCAATCGTTACCGCGCGTCGCCGCAAGGGCCGCGCGTCGCTCACCGCCTGATTCCGACCTGAATTCGGGAGCTCGGGGTGCTACCTGAGCCGTATCGCCTGCGTCGACGATCGGACTTCTCCGTCACGGTGCGTCGTGGGCGTCGAATGGGTCGACGGGATCTCGTCGTTCACGCTCTCGAGCGTGAACCCGCGGATCCCGTGGTGAGTGCCAGCATCGAGGGGCCCCGTTTCGGGCTCGTCGTGAGCAAGGCTGTCGGGCCGGCGGTGATTCGACATCGAGTCGCTCGCCGGTTTCGTCATATCTGCGCCGGGTTGGTGGACGTCGTTCCCACCGACACCGACGTGGTGATCCGTGCGTTGCCGGGCTCGGCGACCACAACCTCCCGAGAGCTCGACAGGCAGGTGCGATCCGTGCTGAAGAAGCTGGATCTGCTCCCTGGTGAAGGCGACTCCGTATGAGTACCGAACACGACGTGGCGCGGACCGATCCCGGTCCGCGCTCGTCGTCGTTCGTGGCCACTTCCCTGACGGTGCTGCGGATGCTGCGGTCCCTCCCCGCCCGCGTCCTGATCTTCCTGATCGAGCTGTACCGCACCTACGTGTCCCCGATGCGGATGCCCACGTGCCGGTTCACGCCGACGTGTAGCGAGTATGCGGTCGAGGCACTGCGCACCCGCGGCTTCGTCGTCGGATCGGCACTGACCGTGGTGCGGTTGGTCAAGTGCGCACCCTGGCACCCTGGAGGATGGGATCCGGTCCCCGAACGGCGGGGCCGACGCCACCACCACCATGTGAGCCGGGACTGACACCCACCGCTCGCCCTGAACTTTGCCGACACCACCGCGGTGGTGAACCTGGACGAACAGAGGAGTACTCAGAGCCGTGCTCGACTTCATTTACTATCCGGTGTCCTGGATCCTGTGGGTCTGGCACAAGGTGTTCGGCGCCGTGCTGGGACCGGACAACGGCTTCGCGTGGGCGCTGGCCGTCATGTTCCTGGTGTTCACGCTGCGTGCCATCCTCTACAAGCCGTTCGTCAAGCAGGTGCGGACGACGCGGCAGATGCAGGAACTGCAACCGCAGATCAAGGCCCTGCAGAAGAAGTACTCCAAGGACCGCCAGCGGATGGCGTTGGAGATGCAGAAGCTGCAGAAGGAGCACGGCTTCAACCCGCTGATGGGTTGCCTCCCGGTGCTGCTGCAGGCACCGGTGTTCATCGGCCTGTTCCACGTGCTGCGGTCGTTCAACCGTACCGGCACCGGCATGGGCCAGCTCGGTCTGACCGCCGAGCAGAATGCGTCGATCGGTAACTACGCGTTCAGTCCCGAGGACGTGCAGTCGTTCCTGAGTGCCCGACTGTTCGGCGCCCCGATCTCCGCGGCCATCACCTCGCCGCAGAGTGTGTTGGAGTCGTTCGCGCCGTTCGGTGGTGTGCCGTCGACGCTGAACATCGCATTGGTCGCGATCCCGCTGATGGTCCTCGCGTCCGTTGCGACCCACTTCAACTCGCGTGCCTCGGTGGCCCGTCAGAGCGCTGCCGCTGCCGCCAACCCGCAGTCCGCGATCATGAACAAGCTCGCCCTGTGGGTGTTCCCCCTCGGCGTGCTCGTCGGTGGACCGTTCCTGATGATCGCCATCCTCCTGTACTGGGTGTCGAACAATATCTGGACCTACGCGCAGCAGCACATCGTCTTCCGGCGCATCGACGCCGAAGAGGCCGAGAAGAAGCAGGCCGCGCTCGAGCGCCGTGCCGACAACGCCCCGAAGCCCGGTGCCCGTCCGAAGCTCGACAAGAAGAAGGGTGCCGCACCGGCGGCCACCGATGCCGCGACGGAGCCTGTCCAGGACGAATCCACGGCGTCCGAGGTCGGTGACGAGCCGTCCGGTGGCGCGGCCCCCCGACCGTCGAAGCCGAAACCCCGGCCGGCTGCCAACCGCCCCAAGAGCAACAAGCGCAAGCGGCGCTGACCTCGAGAAGAGAGAACGACGATGACCAGTGAGCAGGACATCGCCCGGGAGGGCTCGGGCGGGGAGAACGGGGAGAGCACGGACGTGGCACTCGAGACGCAGACCAAGGATCCATCCGAGGACACTGCCACCGCTGTGACTGCCGACGATATCGACGCCGAGGACGAGCTGGTCGAAGAGGGCGAGATCGCGGGCGACTACCTCGAACAGCTGCTCGACGTCCTCGACTTCGACGGTGACATCGACCTCGATGTGGAGGGCGACCGCGCGGTCGTGAGCATCGACGGCGGCGACGACCTGTCGAAGCTGGTGGGCCGCAAGGGTGAGGTGCTCGACGCGCTGCAGGAGCTGACGCGGCTCGCGGTGCAGCAGTCCACCGGTGTCCGTAGCCGTCTGATGCTCGACGTCGCGGGCTGGCGGGCCGGCCGTCGCGCCGAACTCAGCGCCCTCGGTAAGGAGGCCGCGGAGCGGGTCCTCGCGTCCGGGGAGCGGGAGATGCTGACGCCGATGACGCCGTTCGAACGCAAGATCGTGCACGACGCTGTCGCGAAGGTCGACGGTGTGTCCAGCGAGAGCGAGGGCGCCGAGCCGAACCGCTGCGTCGTCGTGATCAAGGACTGATCGCTCCACACCACCGGCCGCGGCCCCCAGTCGATTCGACTGGGGGCCGCGGCCGTTCCTTGTGGTGACGTGACCGGTCGGTGAGGATGTTTCACGTGGAACTGGTGGAGTTGATGGATGAGCAGTGGGACGTGGCCGGTGCGGTGGCGCGGGTCTTCGGGGAACGAGCCGAGCAGGCCGGGGCGTATCGGGATGCGTTGGCGTCGGACGGTGTCGTTCGAGGGTTGATCGGGCCGCGGGAGGTGCCCCGGCTGTGGGTGCGGCACGTGTTGAACTGTGCGGTACTCGGTGAGCTGGTGGGTGCCGGGGAAACCGTGGTGGATGTCGGGTCGGGTGCGGGTCTGCCCGGTATCCCGTTGGCGATCGCGCGGCCGGACGTTCGGGTGACGTTGGTGGAGCCGTTGCTGCGTCGGTCGGTGTTCCTGCAGGAGACCGTCGACGCACTCGGGTTGGACAACGTGACGGTGGTGCGGGGCCGGGCGGAGGAATCGGGGGTGGTCAAGGAGGTCGGTGGCGCGGACGTGGTCACGTCCCGGGCGGTGGCGCCGCTCGAGAAGTTGGCGCGGTGGTCGTTGCCGTTGGTGCGGGTCGGTGGCCGGATGCTGGCGTTGAAGGGATCGAGCGCTGCGGAGGAGATCGACCGGGATCGGGCCGCGCTCACCCGGTTGGGTGCCGGGAATCTGGAAGCGCTCGAGTGCGGCGGCGACATACTGCCCGTCCCCACCGTGATCGTTCGAGCCGAACGCGTCACCGGGCACCGGCATCGCGGGCGCCGGCACTGACCCGACCGCTCCCCTCCCCTACTCGGGTGCCGACCCGTGACGGTGACCGCCCCGCATCCGGCCGAAGAGTCCGCCTCGGCCGGACGGAAGCCCGCTCTTCCCCGGTAATCCGCCGGAAAATCGCCGAACCCGAGCTGTGAAATGAAAACTGTTGTCCTACAACTCTTTTCTGGATCCTGTCGACGGAGGACCGCGGTTGGAGTGCCGCAGGCCTTGGAGTACCGGGAGATTTCGTCACTGTGACGATGTAGTCCGGGATGGGTCCTCGAAAGCAGCTCCGTGCCGGATGGTTCCACGTGAAACATTCCGGGGTCGCGTAACCGGACTGCCCTACGCATCGGTCGGTGGCCATCGCGATCGGCGCCACCCCTCCCCTCCCCCGGGTTGGTGGCGCCGCGACGAGTTGGAGAGGATGTTTCACGTGGAACTGGTGGAGTTGATGGATGAGCAGTGGGACGTGGCCGGTGCGGTGGCGCGGGTCTTCGGGGAACGAGCCGAGCAGGCCGGGGCGTATCGGGATGCGTTGGCGTCGGACGGTGTCGTTCGAGGGTTGATCGGGCCGCGGGAGGTGCCCCGGCTGTGGGTGCGGCACGTGTTGAACTGTGCGGTACTCGGTGAGCTGGTGGGTGCCGGGGAAACCGTGGTGGATGTCGGGTCGGGTGCGGGTCTGCCCGGTATCCCGTTGGCGATCGCGCGGCCGGACGTTCGGGTGACGTTGGTGGAGCCGTTGCTGCGTCGGTCGGTGTTCCTGCAGGAGACCGTCGACGCACTCGGGTTGGACAACGTGACGGTGGTGCGGGGCCGGGCGGAGGAATCGGGGGTGGTCAAGGAGGTCGGTGGCGCGGACGTGGTCACGTCCCGGGCGGTGGCGCCGCTCGAGAAGTTGGCGCGGTGGTCGTTGCCGTTGGTGCGGGTCGGTGGCCGGATGCTGGCGTTGAAGGGATCGAGTGCTGCGGAGGAGATCGACCGGGATCGGGCCGCGCTCACCCGGTTGGGTGCCGGGAATCTGGAAGCGCTCGAGTGCGGCGGCGACATACTGCCGGTGCCGACGATCGTGGTGCGCGCGGAACGCGTCGCGCAACACGGCCGCCGGAAGCGGTGACTTCCGGGCAATTGTCGGTGCCAGGGTTGAGAATTGCGTCATGAGTGGACAACGAGCGAAGGAGCAGTAGATGTCGGCTGGAGCTGAATCCGCCGTTTCACGGGAAACGGTTTCACGTGAAACCGGGCACCCACCCGAGTCGACGAGCGGCAGTCGGGATCAGGACTTCACCCACTCCTCCCCCTACGAGGGTATTTCCCTCGAGGACACACCGATCGGTGCGGCCGCCCAGCGGGCGAGTCAGGTGCTGCATCCGGGTTCGGTGGCCCTGCCGAAGCCCACACAGCGACGCGTTTTCACGATCGCGAACCAGAAGGGTGGAGTCGGCAAGACGACCTCGACGGTGAACCTGGCGTCGGCCCTCGCGGTCCAGGGCCTCAGTGTTCTCGTCGTCGATCTCGATCCGCAGGGCAACGCGAGCACCGCGCTCGGTATCCCGCACACGTCGGGTACGCCGTCGAGCTACGAACTGCTGCTCGGTGAGGTGACTGCGAAGGACGCAATCCAGCAGAGCCCGCACAGCGAGCGCCTGTTCTGCATTCCCGCCACCATCGACCTGGCGGGTGCCGAGATCGAACTCGTGTCGATGGTCGCCCGCGAGAACCGCCTCAAGAACGCGCTGTCGGAGCGGGCACTCGCCGACTTCGATGTCGACTTCATCCTCATCGACTGCCCGCCGTCGCTCGGCCTACTCACCGTCAACGCGATGGTCGCCGCGAAGGAGGTGCTGATCCCGATCCAGTGCGAGTACTACGCACTCGAAGGCGTCGGCCAGCTGCTGCGGAACATCGAACTCGTGCAGGCCCACCTGAATCCGGATCTGCACGTGTCCACCGTCCTGCTCACGATGTACGACGCGCGGACCAAGCTCGCCGATCAGGTCGCCGAGGAAGTGCGCAAGCACTTCGGGGACGTGGTGCTGCGGGCCGTCATCCCCCGCTCGGTCAAGGTGTCCGAGGCACCCGGCTACGGGATGACCGTCCTCGACTACGATCCCGGATCCCGGGGCGCAATGAGCTACCTCGACGCCGGCCGCGAACTCGCGGCCCGCGGCATGACCACCACGACGCAGGAGCGGTAGGAATATGGCGCAGACACGCAAGGGCGGTCTCGGGCGCGGACTCGCAGCACTGATCCCGACCGGACCCACGGGTGGTGGCCCCGGGCTCGGCACCGCGGCGGCCGACGTCATCATCGGCACCTCAGCACCCGCGTCCACCCCGGATCTCTTCTCCGACGACGAGTCGGCCGTGGTGCCGCCCACGAAGTCCGCGAAGCCCGTGAAGAAGACGGCGGCCAAGGCCAAGGCCAAGACCACGGCAGCAACGAAGGCGGACGATACCGTCGCCGTGGCCCCGACCCCGACTCCGGCGACCCGCACCGACGAGGATCCCCTCTCCCCCACCGGTGCGGTCTACCACGAGATCCCGCCGCACTTGATCGAGCCGAATCCGAAGCAGCCGCGGTCGGTGTTCGACGAGGAGGCCCTCGCCGAACTGGTGCACTCGATCCGTGAGTTCGGTCTGATGCAGCCGATCGTGGTCCGCCGGACCGGTGCCGAGCAGTATCAGCTCGTCATGGGTGAACGGCGGTGGCGGGCCGGCCAGCTGGCCGGGCTCGACACGATTCCCGCGATCGTCCGGGAGACCACCGACGAGTCGATGCTGCGGGACGCGCTACTCGAGAACATTCATCGTGTGCAGCTCAACCCGCTCGAAGAGGCGGCCGCGTATCAGCAGTTGCTCGAGGAGTTCGAGGTCACGCACGAGGAACTGGCGGCACGGCTCGGCCGGTCGCGTCCGGTCGTGACGAACATGATCCGTCTGCTCAAACTGCCGATCCCGGTGCAGCGCCGGGTGGCGGCCGGGGTGCTGTCGGCCGGGCACGCCCGCGCACTGCTCGCACTCGAGGCCGGCGCCGACGCGCAGGAGGTACTCGCCGCTCGAATCGTCGCCGAGGGCATGTCGGTGCGGGCGACCGAGGAAGCGGTGGTGCTCGCCAACCGTGAGGGCCCCTCCCCCACCCCGGCGCCGAAGCGGAAGCCGATCCAGATGCCGGGGCTGCAGGACGTCGCCGAGCGGCTGTCGAGTTCGTTCGACACCCGGGTCACGGTGAGCCTGGGCAAGCGTAAGGGCAAGATCGTCGTCGAGTTCGGGTCGGTCGACGATCTCGAGCGGATCGTGAAGATGATGGAGCAGCAGGCCGACGCCTGAGACTGCTCGAACGACACCCCTCGATTACGTCACCGTGACGCAATCGAGGGGTGTCGTCGTATCCGGTGGTCTCGGGCACCGGACGGCTGCCGTCGTCGGAGTCCGGCGCCGGCGCACCGAGACCGGACGCATCGCCTATCCTGGAAGAACAAGTTTCGCGGAGACGAACTCGACTCCCCGAGTGGTCCGGAGGCTGCGGGCATGGAGGCTGGCGTACACGGTGTCGACTAGCGTCACGTCCCTCACCCTCGACGGCCTCGACAAGCTGTCCTCCCATGCTCGCCGATGCGTCTTCTGGGAGATGGATCCCGCGGCCCTCCGCACGTCCCGCGACTTCTGCGATCCCGAGTTCGAGAAGGAAGCCTGGCTGTCGACGGTCATGCTCGAATGGGGTTCCTGCGGTCAGGTGGCGCTCGTCGACGACAAGCCGGCCGGGTGCGCCCTGTACGCGCCGCCCAGCACCGTGCCCCGCGCCGATCTGTTCCCCACCTCCCCGGTCAGCGCCGACGCCGTCCTGCTCACCACGATGCGCCTCGAACCGATCGGTGACGAGTACGCGCTCGGTTCCACCCTGATCCAGGCGGCGGTCGCCGATCTGGTCCGCCGTGGTGTTCGCGCGCTCGAGGCGTTCGGGATCCGCGGCGACCGCTCCCCTCACGACACCCCGACCGCCACCGCGGCCCGGGAATGCTCCCCGCAGGAGTGCATGATCAGTGCCGACTTCCTCGAGGACGTCGGCTTCGAAGTTGTTGCGCCACACCATCGTTTCCCGAGGTTACGCCTCGAACTCGACCGCGATCACCTCTGGAAGGCGGACGTCGAGGCAGCCCTGGAACGGCTCCTCGAGACGGCAGCCCTCACCATGGTCGGCAGCGGTGCGAGCCGTGACGAGAAGAGCCCCGTGGGAGTGTGACCGGCCCCGGCGGGGCGTCGGTCAGCGCGCGCCCTCGGTGGTCGCGAGCTCGTGTGCGAGCAGTTCCGCGAACGTGAACGTGCCGGTGGGGGCGTCGTCCTGCCCCAGCAGGTACAGGCGTTTGACGGCGATGAGGATCGCCTCCGCGATGACGTCCCGCTGCCGCGGATCGGTCAGCACCGCCACGTCGGACGCGTTCGACAGGTAGCCGATGTCGACCTGCACCGTCGGCATCTTCGTGATCCGCAGAAGATCCCACGTACGACCGTGAGTCCTGCAGTCCCGCAACGTGGTTCGTGCCACGATCTCGCGTTGGATGAACCCGGTGAGGATCTGACCGATCATCGACGTGGACCCGTGCGAGTTACCGAAATGGAAGCTCGCGACACCACTGGCCGCGGGGCTCGAATGACTGTCGCAGCGCAACGCGATCATGAGATCGGCGTCGAATCCGTTCGACGTCTCCGCGCGGTCCGCCTCCGACGGGTTGGTGTGCTGCGGATGCGACAGGAACGTTTCCATCCCCGTCGCCGCCATCCGGCCCTCGAGCCGGCTCGCCAGATCCCACAGGATCTCCGCCTCGCTGATCGGGCCGGTCGGGCCCTGCACGATGCGGCCGGTGTCCGGGCCGCCGAGTCCCGGGTCGATCACGATCCGCTTGCCGCTCAGTTGTGGGCCGGAGCGGCGCACCAGCTCCTCCTCGCTGATCGCGTGCGGTGAACCACCCGACACCCGGGTGCCGAGCAGTTCGAGGGCTCGCAGTGTCGCCGGGCCACAGATGCCGTCGGACGCGATCCCGATCTCCCGCTGGAACGAGCTCAGCGCGTCGTGGGTGCGCGGACCGAAATAGCCGTCGACCCGGCCGATGTAGAAACCCAGATCCTCGAGCCGGGTCTGCAGATGCGCGACGTCGTCACCGCACAGCGGTGCCGACAACTGGTAGATGAGGGTGCGGGCCCCGAGCCGGTACGACGCCTCTTTGAGGGACCGGTACGTCGCCGGGCCGACGACACCGTCGACGAGTAGGCCGCGCTGCTGCTGGAACGCACGCACAGCCGAGTCGAGGCGATGATCGAACACGGCGTCGGGAGCAATCCAGTGCGAGCCGCCGGCGGCGTCGCCGTGCGTCTGCGCCGCACCGTTATGGAAAAATCCCAGGCCGGTCAAGGTACCCCTGATCTCGGCGACGGCGGGGCCGTGATCGCCGTGACGGAGCAGCTGCATACTGGCGGACCTTTCGTAGCGGACTCGAACGATTCTCTCAGACGGCGTCGCCGGGACGGCACGTAAGTTCGGCCACAGTGTGACAAGACTGCGGTGGCAGTCGGGTCACACCGTGGCCGGAAAACGGATCACCGGGCCGAACGGGACGGCAGGAAGGCCTCAGAGGACCTCGGCGAGATCCTTGAGCAGTGCAGCCTTGCCCTTGGCGCCGACGATGGTCTTCACGGGCTTGCCGCCCTGGAAGAGGATCATCGTGGGGATCGACATGACCTGGAAGTCGCGGGCCGCACCCGGGTTCTGGTCGATGTCGAGCTTCGCGATGGTGAGCTTGTCCCCGTGCTCGCCGGCGATCTCCTCGAGGACCGGAGCAACCATCTTGCACGGGCCGCACCAGGTGGCCCAGAAGTCGACGAGCACGGGCTTCTCCGAGTCGAGAACCTCCTGCTTGAACGAGTTGTCGCTGATCGTGATGGTGTTCGCCACGGAATCCTCCTGGGATCTGTTCCGGTCGGTTGAGGGTGGGGCAGGTCAGGCGTCGACGGCGACGGGCTCGCCCGCGGCGGCGAGGGTGTTCTCGGTGATGTCGCCCTGCTCGGCCAGCCAGCGCTCGGCGTCGATCGCGGCGGAGCAGCCGGTGCCGGCCGCGGTGATGGCCTGCCGGTAGGTGTGGTCGACCAGGTCGCCGGCGGCGAAGACGCCCGCAGTGGAGGTGGCGGTGGTGGGCGACTGCACCTTGACGTAGCCGGCATCGTCGACGTCGACCTGGCCCTTGACCAGCTCGCTGCGCGGATCGTGACCGATCGCGACGAACATGCCGGTCACGTCGAGCGTGGACTGCTCGCCGGTGACGGTGTCCCGGACCACGAGGCCGGTGACACTGTTCTCGCCCAGGACCTCGACCGGCTCGGCGTTGGTGAGGAAGCGGATCTTCTCGTTGGCCTTGGCGCGCTCGAGCATGATGCGGGATGCGCGGAACTCCTCGCGGCGGTGCACGAGCGTGACGCTGCGCGCGAACTTCGTCAGGAAGGTGGCCTCCTCCATCGCGGAGTCGCCGCCGCCGACGACGACGATGTCCTGGTCGCGGAAGAAGAAGCCGTCGCACGTGGCGCAGGCGCTGACACCGCGGCCGAGGAGCTTCTCCTCACCGGGGATACCGAGGTAACGGGCGGCGGCACCCATCGCCAGAACGACGGCGCGGGCGTAGTAGGTCTCGCCGTTCGCGACGACCTTCTTGACGGGACCGTCCAGCTCGATCTCCTCGACGTCCTCGGTGCGGATGTCGGCGCCGAACCGCTTGGCCTGCTCACGCATCTCGTCCATCAGGTCCGGGCCCATGATGCCCTCGCGGAAACCCGGGAAGTTCTCGACATCGGTGGTGGTCATCAGCGAGCCGCCGAACTGGGTGCCCTCGAACAGCAGGGGCTCGAGCTCCGCGCGGGCGGCGTACACGCCGGCGGTGTACCCGGCCGGTCCCGAGCCGACGATGATGAGGTCACGGACCGTGGTCGGAGTAGTCATGCGGGCCTTTCCTGTCCTGTGCGGCTGTCCAGTGGACAACGTTCGTTCTGCTGCTGGTCACGCGGATCCACCGCCGACGGTGCACCTCGCGGAGTCGGTCAGCTCAACAACAGATTAGATGGTGTTGTTCCCCCGGGGAGCGACGCCGCACGTCCGGCGGTGTCGAACGTTTCACGTGGAACACATCGCTGTGCCCCCAGTCATACGTCCGTGACGGACAAACGTTCAACCGGAATGCGCCGCATGCTCGGTCACGAACGGCCGGACCAGGTCGGCGGCGTTCCTCCGCACCCGTTCGACGTCCTCGCCGCGTTCGATCTGCCGGGTGGCGGCATGCACGATCGCATTGATCAATTCGGCCGTCGCGGCGGCGTCCTGCACCCCCAGCTCGGTCAGTGCGTCGGACAGCGGGGTGTAGAGGTCGGCGTGCATCGCCCGGCTCCGGGCGTCGAACTCCGGCCCCGGTGCGATCCGGGCGAGTGCCGCCGCGATCGCGTGCTCACCTTCCGCGACGAGCGTCAGGTTGGCGTCGATGTACGCCAGGACCCGCTGTGCGGGACCGTCGGCGTCGGCCGTCGCCTCGGCGACGCGGGCCGACCACCGGGGGAAGGCGTCCTCGACCAGTGCCTCGAGGAGATGCCGGCGGGACTTGAAGTACTGGTAGACGCTCGACCGCGCGAGACCGGCGCGGACGGCGATCTCACCGAACGACGGGATCTCGGTCGCTCCCGCGGCGAGAACGTCGCGGGCAGCGTCGAGGAGGGCACGTTGCTGCGCGGCCCGATGCTCACCGACGGTGGGTGCATTGATCCGCGGCACGTGCCCTCCTTTCGCTGTGGCTGTTCCGGACTACCGGGGCGTGAGCCGGCCGTCCGTCATCTCGACCACACGGTCGCAATAGTCGAGGACATCGTAGTCATGGGTCACCATGACGGTTCCGACCTTCGATTCCCGGGTCTCGCGGGCCAGCAGCTGCACGATCTCATGGCTGCGGACCCGATCGAGGGCCGCGGTGGGCTCGTCGACGAGCAACAGCGACGGCGTCGACACCAGGGCGCGGGCGATACCCACCCGCTGCCGCTCGCCGCCGGAGAGCTGGTCGGGGCGTCGGTCGGCCTTGTGACCCAGACCCACCTGCTCGAGCAGCGCGAGCGGGTCGCGGAACTTCCGGCCCTTCGTGCTGCCGAGATGCGACACCAGGCGCAGCTGGTCGGCGGCGGTGAGCGACGGGATCAGGTTGCCGCTCTGGAACACGAAGCCGATCTGTTCGAGCCGGAACCTTGCGGCCTGTGCCTTCGTCATCGACAGCAGGTCTCGGCCGCCGACGCGGACGGTGCCCGAGTCGGGAGTGGTGAGCGCGCCGGCGACGGCCAGCAGACTCGACTTGCCCGAACCCGACGGTCCGACGACGGCCACCATCTCGCCGGGACGGACGGTCAGGCTCACGCGGTCGAGTGCGGTCACGGTCTGCTCGCCGTCACCGAGCTTCAAGTCGGCGTCGACGATCTCGAGGGCGGCGGTGTCGATGCGGATGTCCGACGTTGTGGTCATGGCGGTTGTCCTTCCGGAATCGTTCCGGGCGCTCATCGCTGGCCTCCCAGCGCGTTCAACGGGTCGACCGAGGCGATCCGGACGATCGAGATCGCGGCACCGACCAGGCCGAGGACCAGCAGCAGCACGGCGGCGGCGGCCACCGCGCCGGGCTCGAGCAGGAACGGCACTCCCCCGCCGATCAGCGAGCCGAAACCGTAGCCGACGGCGGCGCCGACCGCGACCGAGCCGAGCAGCAGGACGAACGCCTGTGCCAGGCCGTCGCGCAGCAGGTGGCCGGTGGAGGCACCCATCGCGCGCATCACGGCGATCTCGTGCTTGCGTTGGATCGTCCACACGGTGAAGAACGCGCCGACGACGAGCGCGGAGATCGCGTACAGGAACACCTTGATGAGGCTCAGCGTCATGGTCTCGGCGCTGTAGCCGGGCGAGGACGCGAACGAGTCCTCGAGCGCGACGGTGGACGTCCCGGCGGCGGCGTCACCGGCCGCGTAGTCGAGGCTCGCGCCGGGCTCGGCCTTCAGCGCGACCGCAGTGGCCTCCACCGTCGACTGGGCGGGGACGGGCTCACCCGGGCGCACACCCGAATGCAGCTGGCGCCACATCTCGATCGGCAGGTACGCGACGTCGACGTGACCGAACGTCTGCTTGCCCTCGGTGATGCCGACGATCTTCAGTTCGGTGCCGAGACGGTCGATCGTGATGGTGTCGCCGAGTGCGATGCCCTCGTCGAGGGCGCTCTTGCTCACGACGATGCCGTTCGGCTCGCTCAGCCCTGTGCCCTGCGCCGCGGTCGGCGCGAGGAACGAGTCGACGGGGACACCGAACAGGGCGAGGTCGACCGGGACGTCCTTGTCGTTGTGGGCGTTGACGAGCATGTTGCCGAACGGCGCGGCCTCTGCGACGCCGGGCTGCCGACGCCACGCGTCGACCTGCTCGTCGGTGACGACGCTGCGCGAGAACGCCGAGTCGGTCTTGGTGCCCTCGTTGAAGGCGAACCCGTCGACGGGTGTGGCCTTCAGGCCGGAGACACCGTCTTCGACGAGGCCGGAGGACAGGCCGGACAGCAGGACCATCAGCACGGAGATGAGGGCGACGACACCGCCCATCAAGCCGAATCTGGATCGCGCGAACCGTAGTTCGCGTAGGGCGAGGAACATCTGTCGGGACTCCTGGTGGGTGTGATCGGTCGCGGTGGCCGACGAGGGAACCCCCCGAATCTTCCCGACGGCATGTCGATAAACATACCAACGGCATGTCGGCAAGAAAGGGTGATTCCGGTCTCGCCCGACGCGGTGCCGGAGTCGAAGGAATGGCGCGAGCGCCCGGTTCTGTCCGACAATGCGGGGCGATGAACGCACACACCGGCAGCACGGGCAGGCCTCGAGATCCGCGCATCGACGCCGACGTCCTGGCCGCCACACGGGAACTGCTGTTGGACGTCGGCTGGGAGCGGCTGAGCATGCGCGGTATCGCGGCGCACGCGGGTGTCGGACGCGCGGCCCTGTCGCGGCGCTGGCCGTCCAAGGCGCATCTGGTGCTCGACGCACTCCTCGGCGCGGTTCCCGACCTCGCCCCGTTCGACGGCACCGACCGGGAGGGCTGGATCGAGTGGGTGATCACCGGTAGCGCCCAGTTGTTCTCCCGCGCCGACGTTCGGGAGGCGTTGCCCGGTCTGCTCGCCGCGCTACGGGACCACGACGATCTGCGTGCCGCGCTGTGGCAGGGGTTCAGCGGTCCGGCCGCCGCGCTGTTCGCGGCGCACGGAGCCGGAGACGATGCGGAAGAGACGCGAGACCTGTTGGACGCCAAGGCAATCCTGGTTCTCGCATCGGGAGCTGCGCTGTTCACGAGCCTCGTCGCGACGGACGACGACACCCCCGCCCTCAGGGAACGTATTCGTGAACTGTTGCTGCCCGTGGCGGACCGGAGCGGTGACGACGACGAAAAATGATCGGCCTCAACCTATTTCGGTACGCGTAAGTAGTTCGGGGTGGGTGGCATCGCACGCCGAGCCGACGACCAGTGCGGTGAGGGTCGGTGGTCGCGGGCCGGGAACGAGCACCAGCACGGCGGTGACACCTCGGAACCGAACCTCCCGTATCGCCAGTACCGGGGTGGCCCGGGCGATGCCGTTCGACTGCAGGCATCCGGCCCGCTGCTGCGGGTCGGCGAGCGCGCCGGTGGGTGTCGTCGGCGTGGTGTTGCTCAGCAACGTCAGAACCTGGGTGTCGTCCAGGTCGGAGCCGAGATCGGTGATCCCCCCGGGAGTTTCGGTCGGAGAGGCGACGATCGGTGTGTTACCGGACGGATCCGAGCCGCCGGTTCCCCCGAACACGGCCACCGCGCCGACCACTGCGGCCGCGGCGGCGGCCGCGGCACCGATCCACGCACCCCGTCGGCGCCGGGACCGGGTGGGATCGAGTGCGACCACCGTCCGGTCGGGACGCGACGCCGGCAGGCCGAGCGCGGCATCGATACGACGCACGACGTCATCCGGGACGGGGGTGCCCACGCTGTGATCGCGTCCGGCCTCGCCGAGCCGGGCGGACACGGCGTCGAGCGCCGCGAGGACCTCGACGGCGGCCGGGTCCTGCCGCACCAGCGGCCACAACCGGGCACTGTCCTCGTCGGACAGGACACCGGCGTGCAGATCGGCGAGCAGATCCGCCGAGAACGGGGGGCCCGCCATCTCGTCGTCGTGGACCGTCATGCCACCTCCTGTCCCCGGTTCCGGCGCACGATTTGTGCCTTCGATCAGATAAGACGCGAGGGAATCAAGATCGGTTCCCTGCGTCGCGCAAGTATTCCAAATGTGATGCGAGCTTGAGCCGGGCTCGCGCGCACCGGCTCTTGACCGTCCCCTCCGGAACACCGAGGCGACGGGCGGCCTCGGCCACCGAATATCCCTCCAGGTCCACCGCGACGATCGCGGCCCGCTGCTCGGGCGGCAACTGCTGCAGGGCCCGGTCGACGAGCAGTGTCGTCTCCCGTTCGGAGATCCGGTCGTGTTCGTCGCGGGGATCGATCGACTCGTCCGTGGACAACGACACCGCCGGACGCGCCCGGTTGCGGCGGTGCCGGTCCAGGCACGCGTTGACCACGATCGTGTGCAGCCAGCTGCGCACGGCCGCATCCGCGCGGTACGTCCCCGCCTTGCGGTGCGCCGACACCAGCGCCTCCTGCAACGCGTCCTCCGCGTCCTCGACGGTGTAACTCGTCCGCCTCGCTACGTGCCACAGATGCTCGTAATGGCGACGAAGCAGCTCCGCGAACGCGTCCCCGTCACCCGACGCGTGCGCTGCCAGGAGCTCGGCATCCGACAGCTCCGCCCTGGCGACCCCCCTGAAGATTCGCACCGGCGGATGCTAACCGATCGGTTGCGAGGTACCTGTACACGGGAGGTACCGGACACCCGCCCGGGGTGGGTCAGGGAGCCGCCGTGAACGTGATCTCGGCGATGCTGGACTGGTTCTTCCCGTCCGCCGTGCTCAGGCCGGTGATCCACACGAGCACGTTCTTGGTGGCACCGTCTGCGGACACCGGGATGTCCGTCACCCCGTCCCGCAGGGTGGCGTTCCCGATCACCCGGGTCTGGTCGAGCGACGTGTTCGGTGCCGGTGCAGTCCGGATCTCCACCTGCGTGTCGGGGGTGGACGACATGATCTGCACGCCCGCCAGTTTCGCGGCCTCCGGCAGCGACACCATCAACCCCACCCCGGACTTGAGCGACGGGAACGGCTGGAAGTACGCGTCGGTGCTCCACGCCGTCGCCGGGTCCCCGTCGATCGCCAGTGGCGCGTTCGCGGCACTGTCCGGGGTGCCCTGCGGCGAGAACACCGACACCGAGGCCGGGGCCACCGTGGTCGTCACCGCGGGTGCGGCCGTGGGGGCTTCGGTCGACGGCGGCGGTGCCACCGCCGTGGTCGTCAGCCCGAAGTTCTGGTCGGTGAGCGGCTCGTCGGAACTGCCGCCGGTGAGCAGGTTCGCCAGCCACCAGCCGATCAGCGCCAGCACCAGCACGGTGAGGGCACCGAGCGACACCAGCGCGATCAGTGTGCGATTCGACTTCTGCTTCTCGGCTGCCACGGCCTCCGGGTCGGCCAGGGCGTGCCCGGAACTACCCGGGGCCCGCTGACCGAGCCGCAGCGCGGGCATGAGATCGGTCTTCTGGTCGACGACCGTGGCCTGGTCCAGGATGTGCTGCACGGTGGCGGCGGTGCGGATACCGCTGTCCCCGCCGAGTGCCCGGGCCGCGACCGCGGAGATCTCGAACGGCACGTCGGGGCGCGCGACCCGGGGCTCGACGGGACGGCCCGACTCGTCCCGGTCGGCGGCCTGCATGCCGGACCCGTCGCCGGCGTCCGGCAGCGGCCAGCGGTCGGTGACGAGGGCGTAGAGCATCGCACCGAGGCCACGGACGTCCGACGTGGGGTCGGCGTCGGACAGGGTGCCCGGGAACGCGAGCACCGCGTCACCGGCCGTGCTGATGCGGATCCGGTCCGGGGCGTCGATCGACAGGGCACTGCCACCACGGTGGGCGGCCTCCGCGGCCGCGGCGAGTGCCCGCACCGCGCGGGCGGCACCGATCGGTGACGGCTCGGTCTCGGCCATCTCCTTCAGTGACCGGCCCGGCGTCCACTCGGCGACGACGATGCCGCCCGAGCTGCCGCGTACCACGTCGAGGACGCGGGCCAGGCCGGGCGAGTTGATCCGGCCCAGGCGCAGGGTCCGCGACAGGATGGCCTGCGGTCCGTCGGGGCCGGTCGCCGCCTGGCCCTCGGCCTGCTGGTCGGCGTCGACGAACGTGAGTGCGACCTCGCGGTCGAGCTTGACGTCGAGGGCCTGCCAGAACTGCAGTCCCCGGGCGCTGCCGTGCGGGGCCAGGAGCCGGTAGCGCCCACCCGCGACGGACGCGCCGGCGATCAGCTGGGGGCCGCGCAGCGGGCGCCGAGGCTCGGTGTCGGGGCCCGAGACCCGGATCGGCGGCAGCTGCGGCGACCCGATCGGGAACACCCCGGTGTCGACGTTCAGGTCGCGGCGGCGAGGACGTTCCGGGATGTCCGACGGCTCCGGGGCGGCCGGGGTGTCGTTCTCGACGGTGGTGCCGGACGGGGTGTCGGCAGTGATGTTGCCGGCGTCGCCGGCCGTACCGGTCTTGTCGTCGGCACCGTCGTCGTCGCTCACACGCGCTCCTTCTATGAACTCGTCGGGTATGTAGTCCTGACCGACGTATGCGCTGCGTCCAGGGTACGGGAGACCGTCCGGTCTATCGATGGACCGCGGCAGGTCCCGGACCACCGGAATCAGCTCGGTCTCCGACTCGTATCCGCGCTGCGTGTCGGACGGTTCGGGGGCGGAGCCGCCGAGTCCCGGGATCCGGCGGCGGACGGCCACCGTGATCGCGAGGATCTCCGGCACCTTCGCGAGCCACAACAGGACGAACGTGACGACCAGCATCAGGGCGCCGGTGACCGCGACCCGGATCATCGCGCCCGGGCCGCCGAAGTTCTCGGACAGCCGGTCGAGGCCGAGGAGGGTGTCGGCCGCGTACATCACGACGGCGCCGGCACCGGACGCGAGCAGCACCACCCACACCGTCTTGCCGACGTTCGCCATCCGCAGGTCGCCGAGGCTGCGGTGCAGCAGGAACCCACCGATGAGCGCTCCGGCGATGAACGAGAGACCGTTCGCGGCACCGAGGAGGACCACCACCTGCTGGTTGTCCGCGGCGACGAGCGGTGTCAGCGCCGACAGCACGATCTTCACACCGGTGATGCCGAGGATGATCCACGTCGGGGTCCACGCCTGTTCGCGGGCGTAGAACACGCGCAGGTGGATCAGCACCAGCGAGTACGGGACGAGTGTGAACGCCGACCAGCTGACGGCCTCGCCGAGCCGTTCGGCGTTGCCGGCACCGAAGTTGCCGTAGCCGTACAGGGCGTGACCGACCTGCGGGCCGGCGAAGGTCAGGAACGTGATGACCGGGATGAGCGCGATCATCGTCAGGCGGGTGGCTACCGACAGGTCGTCGACGACGGCGGGGGTGTCGTCGGCGGCGGCATTGCGGCTGAGCCGCGGCATGATCGCGGTCAGCACGGTGACACCGAGGACGCCGTACGGCAGTTGCAGCAGCAGCCAGGCGTTGTTGTAGATCGCGGGGCCGGCCTCGTCGGCGTGTGCCGACACGCGGGTGGCGAACACCATGCCGACCTGGCTGATCAGTACGTACAGCACGATCGCGATCGCCATGCCGCCGAACTGCTTGAGCCGGTCGTCGAGGCCCCACAGCGGGCGCAGCGAGATCCCCTGCCGGCGGATCGCGGGGATCAGGCTCATCGCCTGGGTGACGACACCGGCCGTGACACCGAGCCCCAGCAGCAACACGTGCGGGTCGCTGATCCGGACCGGGTCGAGCGAGATCTCTCCCGGGAGCAGCCAGTAGGCGGCGAGGATGCCGAGCACGACGAGGTTGTTCAGGACCGGCGCCCACGCACCGGGTTTGAACTCCTGCCGGGTGTTGAGGATCGCGGTGAGCAGTGCCGACAGGCCGTAGAACAGGATCGCGGGCAGCAGCAGGAAACACAGTGCGGTGGCCAGCGCCGTATTGACCTTGCCGTCCGGCGGCAGGAAGAAATAGGTGGTCAGGATCGGTGCCGCAGCGGTCGCCAGCAGCGCGGCGGTACCCAGCAGCGCGAGGGCCGCGGTGAAGAGTCTCCGGACGAACGCCGCCCCCTGATCGGGGTCCTCGCGTTCGGCCCGGACCAGCACCGGCACCACGATCGCGGTGAGCACCGCGCCGAGCACCAGTTCGGAGATCATGTTCGGGATCTGGCTGGCGACGGTGAACGCACTGGCCACGGCGGGGCCGAGCGCGGTCAGCAGCAGCAGTTGCTTGAGGAAGCCGGTGATACGGCTGATCAGCGTCGCGATCGCGATCGATCCGGTGGCCGCGAGCAGGCTCTTCTTCTCCGGTTCGGCCGCCGGGGCCGGTGCCGGTGCGGTGGTGACCGGGGCGGGTCGCGACGGTAGCGGGCGCTGCGGCTGGATCCGGGGCGGCGGCGGGCCGGGCGGTCCGGGGCGCAACCCCGGCGGTGGGCCCATGCGGGGCGGCAGCGGCCGGGGCGGACGCTGTCCCGGTGGCGGCACGGGCCGTGGTGCACCGGGCGGAACGGGGCGGGGGGCACCGGGCGGAACGGGGCGGGGGATGCCCTGGGGTGCGGGCCGCGGGCCACCGGGTGGCAGCGGCCGTCGACCGCCCGGGGGGACGGGGCGGGGGGCGTGCGGCGGCAGCGGTGGCCGGCCGTGAGGCGGCAGTGGACGGTGCGGCGACCGATGGCCCTCGTCGGGAGAGTTCTCGGTCATCGGCGTTCGTATCCTTCGTCGGCTCGGTCGGGCTGGCCTCGGAATCGGTGCCAGAGTCGTCGTCCGGCGAGGAACAGCAGTAGCGCACCAGCGCACGCGGTAATTATCGCCAAAGCTTGGCCGTACGCATTCGATCGAACCGTGACGGATGCCTGTTCACCCAGGTGGTGGCCGCTTTCGGTGGTCAATGAGAAATTCACCACCATGGTGCGGGAGTCGGAGACCTCGGCCGGGACCTGCAAGGATCGGCTGCCGCGCGGCGGCAACTGCTGCGGCCCGATATCGGTGACGTGCATCTCGTCCGGGGCGTCGACCCGCAGGCGTACCGAGATCGCCACGGGCAGATCGTTGCGGGCCACCAGCAGCAGTGGACTCTGCTCGGAGGCGAGGGTGTAGACGCCGCCCGGGGACAGGATGGTGACCGCCCGGAACATGCCGTCCATCGTGGTGGTGACGGCGTGCACGCGGACGGCCGCGGCCTCCTCGGCGGCGGCGACGGACCCGGGGTCCTGGTCGCGGCGCCCGGACAGACTCATCGCCCGCACCAGGTCCTCGCGCAGCGGGGTCAGGAACCGGGTCGGGGTCAGCGGCACCTGCGGGTCGTCGACCAGGGCGGCCGCCATCTCGTCGATGCGCGGGATCTGCGCGGCCACGCCCTGCTCGACGGAGTCGGGGGTCCCGTCGACGATCGCCCGCTGCGGATACGCGAGGGTCGCGTCGGTGGGGGACGCGGGCGGTTGCGCGAGTACCCGGCTCAGCGGGCGCGGTGTCGCGAGACCGGTCCGGAACAGGGTGGAGACCGTCGAGAGGATCGTCGCGGCCTCGTCGCTGCCGGCGGACCACTGCTGCGGCGGCACCACGAGCATCGACCGCTCCCCCGACCGGCTGCCGGGCTTCTGCAGCGCCGACCAGGTCACGGCGCCGAGCGCGTCCTGCAGTCGGGCGGTCCGGGAGTCCCGGTCGAGGTTGTAGCGCGCCCGTTCGGGCACGTACGACGGCGTCTGTGGGTCGGTGCCGACAGCGGCCAGCGCGGCGGCAGCGGACACGTCGAACAGGGTGGCGTCGACGGTGGTGTCGCCGTCGCGGACGAGCGTGACCTTTCCGCTCGTGGTCGCGGACGGTGTTTCGACGGCGTTCGCGGCGAGCACCGTCGTCGTGGACCCGAGCTGCTGCAGCAGGTGGGCGGTGCCGTCGTCGAGGACGCCGGCGTCGGGCCAGGTGACCCCGCGCTGCGACGTCACCCCGAGAACGGCGTCGACGATGTCCGACGGCGACGTCAGGGCGCTCGCGGTGAGGGACGGATCGTTCACCCGGCTCAGCGCGGCGAGGTCGACCTGCGCGAACGGCACCGCGGTGACGCACATCGTGCGGGCCAGGGTGGTGAGCCGGTCGAGCCAGTCGGCGGCGGCGTCGCGTCCGGTCCCGTCCCGGGCCGGCCCGGTCGGGTCCGTGGGATCGTCGACGACCAGGTAGCCGCGGGTCATGTTGCCGACGGTGACGAGCAGGTCGGGGTCGACGGCCAGGCACATGCTGTCGGCGAGCCGCCGGTCCCGGTCCACGTCGGGTCCGGTCGCGTATTCGACGGCGTCGAGGAGCCCGTCGAGCCGGCCGCCCGAGGACAGCGATCGGGCCAGGTCGTCGTCGACGAGCCGCACCTTGTCGCCGACCGAGCCGGGGACACCGGCCGCGAGCCGGGGTTCGTCGGTGAGCGGCCACAGCATCGTGACCGCCAGCGGATTCGACGTGTCGGGGGGGACGGGCGCGGTCGCCGACCCGGACTGCGAGCCCTGCGGCGCCGTCTCGGACGAGCCCGCCGACTGCGGCAACCCGAGTACCGGGAGCAGGAATCGGGCGTCGTCGAGGCGGGCCTGCCCGCCGTACTCGGGGCTGCCGTTGACGTTGACCAGCAGCGGGTAGACGCCGGGTTCGGTGATGTCGAGGGACCAGCCGGCCCGCGACCGCAGCGGCAGCGACAGCGTGAACTGTTTGCGTTCACCGACGTCGAGTTCGGACGCCACCTGGACGAACGGGCCGACGGTGTCGAACGCCCCCTGGTCCAGGTCCAGGGACGTGCGCAGTTCCTCGCTCGCGGAGACCGCGGCCGCCCGCTGCAACCGGACCCCGATGTCGGTGACGGGCCGGTCGCCGACGTTCCGGACGGTGCCGGTGACGGTGACGACCGGGTCGGTGGTGGTGGTGACGGCGGTCGGGGTGACGGCGTCGACGCTCAGTGCCAGGAATTTCGGCTGCCCGCGGGATTTGGTGGCGGGTGCCCGGGTCCCGGCCGTCGTGGGGTCGGTGGTGTCCTGCCCGGTCGTCTGCGCGGACGCGGTGCCGGTCCCGATCGCTGCGACGGCGCTGATCAGCATGAGGACGAGCGTCAGCGCCGTGAGGATCGAGGCACCGGGTCGTCGCCATGCCGGACGCGATGCCACTGTCATTCCGCGCCGGTCCTCCCGACGGGTGAGTGCTCCATGTCCGCGATGAGCTGTCCGGCGATCTCCGCGAGTTTGCGTTCGTCGGCGTACGCGAGGCGGGAGTCCAGTTCGGACAGTGGCACCCAGGCCACCTCGGTGACCTCGATGTCGGCGTCGGACAGTTCCCCGCCGAGGGAACGCATCAGATAGTGGTGCACGGTCTTGTGGACGCGGCGGCCCTCGGTGACGAACCAGTAGTCGATGCTGCCGAGGGAGGCGACGACGGACCCGCGGATGCCGGTCTCCTCGGCGACTTCCCGCATCGCGGTCTGTTCGGCTGTCTCGCCCTGCTCGATGTGCCCCTTGGGGAGGGACCAGAGCAGCCGTCCGCGCCGGTCGGTGCGGCCGATGAGGGCGGCGCACAGTTTGTCGTGGGGCCCGCCGAGACCGTCGACGACCAGTCCTCCGGCGGACGTTTCCCGCACCGTGCGCAGGTGTGGTGCGCCGGAACCCGTGCCGGAACCGCGACGCCGCGAGGAGCGGCGGTTGCGGTTGGAACGTTCGGCGGCGGACACCTCATCGATCGTAGTTGACGCGGCTCGAACTGCCGGATTCCCACGCCAGCGCGATCCGGCCGCTCCCGGGCCTCGGTAAGGTTTGCGGTCGTGAATGCCCCCACCCCCGCCGCCGACCGGCGTGCCCGACTGCTCCGCGGTGCGCACGAGACCTTGAGTGCCCTGTCGGATGTGCTGAATCCGCTCGGTGCGCGTTTCGCCGAGGCCGGGCACGAGCTGTATCTGGTGGGCGGCAGTGTGCGCGACGCCGTGCTGGGCCGCCTCGGCACCGACCTCGACTTCACCACCGACGCGCACCCCGAGCAGGTGCAGCAGATCCTGCGCGGCTGGGCCGACAACCAGTGGGACACCGGCATCGCGTTCGGGACGATCAGTGCCGCGAAGGGCGCCGACCAGATCGAGATCACGACCTACCGCACCGACACGTACGACGGCGTCACCCGCAATCCCGAGGTGCAGTACGGCACGACGCTGGACGAGGATCTGGTCCGTCGCGACTTCACCGTCAACGCGATGGCGGTGCGGGTCGACGGCAGCGGCACGTTCGAGTTCGTCGACCCGTTGAACGGTATGGACGCGCTCCTCGCGGGCGTCCTCGACACCCCCGCGGCGCCGGAGATCTCGTTCAACGACGACCCGCTGCGGATGCTGCGCGCGTGCCGCTTCGTCTCGCAGCTCGGGTTCACCCTCGCCCCGCGCGTGCAACAGGCGATCGTGGAGATGTCCGGACAGATCGAGCGGATCACCGCCGAGCGGGTGCACACCGAGCTCGACAAGCTGATCCTCGGCGAGTTCCCGATCGACGGTGTCGACGTGATGTGCGAGACGGGGCTCGCGGCGCACGTGATCCCGGAGATCCCGCAGCTGAAGCTCGAGATCGACGAGCACCACCAGCACAAGGACGTGTACTGGCATTCGCTGACGGTGCTCAAGCAGGCCATCGACCTCGAGGACGGCGACCCGGACCTGGTGCTGCGCTGGGCGGCGCTGCTGCACGACATCGGGAAGCCGGACACCAAGCGCAACGAGCCGGGCGGCGGCGTCAGCTTCCACCACCACGAGGTGGTCGGCGCGAAGATGGTGCGCAAGCGGATGCGGGCGCTCAAGTATTCCAAGCAGATGGTCGACGACGTGGGCCAGCTGGTGTTCCTGCACCTGCGTTTCCACGGCTACGGCGAGGGCCAGTGGACCGATTCGGCGGTCCGTCGTTACGTCACCGACGCCGGTGACCTGCTGCCCCGGCTGCACAAGCTGGTCCGCGCGGACTGCACCACCCGCAACAAGCGACGTGCGGCGAAGCTGCAGGCCACCTACGACGACCTCGAGAGGCGGATCGCCCGGATCGCCGAGCAGGAGGATCTGGCGCGGGTGCGCCCGGACCTCGACGGCAACGCGATCATGGAACTGCTCGGGATCCCGGCCGGACCGCAGGTCGGCAAGGCCTGGAAGTTCCTCAAGGAGCTGCGCCTGGACCGCGGCCCGCTCGAGCGGGACGAGGCCGAGGCGGCACTGCTGGCGTGGTGGGCGGAACAGCCGAAGTAGCCGTATCTGCGACACGGATCCGTTGAACCTTCCGTATCCACGGACCTAGACTCCGTGAATGCCCGAAATTCGGATCCGCGACGCAGCCCAGTTGCTGGGCGTCAGCGACGACACCGTCCGCCGGTGGGTCGACGCCGGCACCCTCGACGCCCACAAGGACGACACCGGCAGGATGGTGGTCGACGGCCGGCAGCTCGCCGAGTTCGCCCGGGTCAACGCCACCCGCACCCCGGAGGATCCACTGGGCGTGGGTAGTTCGGCGCGCAACCGGTTCCCCGGTCTGGTGACCCGAGTGGTCGTCGACGGGGTGATGGCGCAGGTCGAGATGCAGTGCGGCCCGTTCGTCGTCGTGTCACTGATGAGCGCCGACGCCGCCCGCGAGCTCGCGCTCGAACCGGGCAGCGTCACGGTCGCCGTCGTGAAGGCGACGACGGTGATCGTGGAGACTCCGGGAGCGGTCGCGTGAGGCGGTTGCGGGCGGTCACGGCCGGGATCGCCGCGGCGACGGTCCTGCTGCTGTCCGGATGCGGCGGCAGCTCCCCCGACGAGGCGGCGGCATCCACCACCGACACCGTTGCCGAACAGCAGCTCACGGTGTTCGCCGCGGCATCGTTGCAGTCGACGTTCACCGAACTGGGGCGCCGGTTCGAGGAGCAGAATCCGGGCACCACCGTCACCTTCTCGTTCGGGGGCTCGTCGTCGCTGGTCACCCAACTCGACCAGGGTGCGCACGGCGACGTGTTCGCGTCCGCGGACACCGCGAACATGACCAAGGCGGTGCAGGCCGGTCTGCCCGCGGCCGCCCCGGTGAACTTCGCGACCAACATCCTCACCATCGCGGTGCCGCCCGGTAATCCCGCGCACGTCACGTCGTTCGCCGATCTGGCGCGCCCCGACGTGAAGGTCGTGGTGTGCGCCCCGCAGGTGCCGTGCGGGACCTCCGCCCAGAAGATCGAGGACGCCACCGGGGTCGGGCTGTCACCGGTCAGTGAGGAGTCGTCGGTGACCGACGTCCTCGGCAAGGTCGTCACGGGGCAGGCCGATGCCGGCCTGGTGTACGTCACCGACGCCGCCGGTGCGGGCGGCAAGGTCGAGGCGGTGCCGTTCCCGGAGGCCGAGCGAGTGGTCAACACCTACCCGATCGCGGTGCTGAAGGAATCCGAGAACGCAGACACGGCTGGGCGTTTCGTGGCGTTCGTACTCGGCAAGGAGGGCCGTCAGGTGCTGTCCGACGCGGGGTTCGGGGCGCCGTGACCGACCGGTCGACGGGACGGACCCCGGCCGGGCTGCCCGGCTGGGTGTTCGTGCCCGCGACCGTGGGCGGGCTGCTCGTGGTGCTGCCCCTCGCCGCGATGCTCGCCGGTGTCGACTGGGCGCACTTCGTTCCCCTCGTCACTTCCGAATCATCCCGTGCCGCACTGTGGTTGAGCCTGAAGACGGCGTCGGCGAGCACGCTGTTGTGCCTGCTGCTGGGGGTGCCGATGGCGCTCGTGTCGGCCCGCTGCCACTTCCCCGGACTCGCCGCGCTGCGGTCCCTGGTCCTGCTGCCGTTGGTGCTGCCGCCCGTCGTCGGGGGACTCGCGCTGCTGTACACGTTCGGGCGGCACGGCCTGATCGGCCGGCACCTCGAGGCCGCCGGAATCCAGATCGCGTTCTCCACGACGGCGGTCGTGCTCGCGCAGACGTTCGTGGCACTGCCGTTCCTGGTGATCAGTCTCGAGGGGGCCCTGCGCACGGCCGGGCGCCGCTACGAGGCCGTCGCCGCCACCCTCGGCGCGCGGCCCACGACGGTGTTGCGGAGGGTGACGCTGCCGCTCGTGCTACCGGGGGTGATCTCCGGTGCGGTGCTGGCGTTCGCGCGGGCACTCGGCGAATTCGGTGCCACCCTCACGTTCGCGGGCAGCCTGCAGGGAGTGACCCGGACGCTGCCGCTGGAGATCTACCTGCAGCGGGAAATCGATCCGGACGCCGCCGTCGCGCTGTCGCTGGTACTGGTGGTGGTGGCCGTCGTGATCGTCGTCGGGGTGCGGTCCCGGCGTCCGGCAGGTGCCCTGTGACCGGCCTCGACGTGTCCGCCCGTATCGAATTACGCGGCGTGGACGTGGATTTCACGGTCGAGTCCGGTGAGGTTCTCGCCGTCCTGGGGCCGAACGGGGCCGGCAAGTCGACACTCCTCGACGTCGTCGCCGGGCTGCTCCTCCCGGACGTCGGCCGGGTCGTCCTCGACGGCCACGTTCTCACCGACACGGCGGAAAATGTTGCGGTGCCGCCGCATCGGCGATCGGTGGGACTGCTGGCGCAGGAGCCGCTGATGTTCCCGCACCTGACGGTGCGGGAGAACGTGGCGTTCGGCCCGCGCAGCGCGGGCCGGGGCCGAACCGAATCGTATGCGGCCGCGGACCGGTGGCTGGCGGAGGTCGACGCGACCGATCTGGCCGGACGCCGTCCCCGGAAACTGTCCGGCGGGCAGGCTCAGCGGGTGTCGGTGGCGCGGGCCCTCGCCGCCGAACCGGCCCTGCTGCTGCTCGACGAACCGATGGCCGCCCTCGACGTCGCGGCCGCCCCCACGATCCGGGCCCTGCTGCGACGGGTGCTGCGCGAGCACGGCCGGACCGCGGTCGTCGTCACCCACGACGTCCTCGACGCGTTGGCGCTCGCCGACCGCGCGATCGTCGTCGACGGGGGACGCATCGTCGAGGAGGGCCCCGTGGACCGGGTGCTGGCACGTCCCCGCAGCACCTTCGCGGCCCGCATCGCCGGCGTCAACCTGCTCGCCGGACGGTTCGACGGCGATCGACTGCACACGGTGGCCGGTCCGGTGCGCGGTGTCGTGGACGCGTCGTACCCGGTCGGCGACGACGCGGTCGCAGTGTTCGCCCCCACCGCGGTGGCGGTGTACCGGACGCGCCCGGACGGTAGCCCGCGCAATGTGTTCCCGGTGCGCATCGCCGAGGTCACCGGCCGTGGCGGTGCGGTGCGGGTGCGGGCCGACGACCATCCCGACGGCTCCCCCGGCCTGGTCGCCGACGTGACCGCCGGCGCGGTCGCCGATCTCGACCTCGTCCCGGGCGCCGACGTGTTCTTCGTCGTCAAGGCCACCGAGGTCGCCGTCTACGCGGCCGGTGCGGCCCACGTCCCGCCGGGTGACGGCCTGTAGTCGTCTCCCCTTGTGGCCGAATGTCACATGCGTTCAGTCCGACTGAACCGGTGTGACATTCGGCCACAAGGGAGGCCCCGGAAAACAGGGCCCACGAGTTGTCCACAAGGGGGAACAACCTGTGGATAACCGGGTGTCGGGCGGGGTGTCGGGGGCCGAGGGTGCCGTAACGTCCGGGCGGGTGGGACGTCACGGGTGAGGGGGACGACATGGCCGAGGTGTGGGTCGATGCGGAGCTGCTGGCCGCGGCGGCACGGACGGTCGGTGCGGCAGGCAAGGATATCGATACTGCGAAACCTGCTGACGTACAGGTGGGTTCGATGCTCGACGGTGCGTCGGTGGTGGATGCGTGCGATACCGGCTCGCGGGCGACGGGACGGGTCGTGGAGGTGGTCGCGGAGCTGCTGCACAGCTGGTCGGGGCTCGCGCAGCAGGCGGCGGACGACTACATCCGCACGGACGAGGCGGCGGCGTCCCTGCTGTTCGCGGCGGGTGATCCGCGGTGAGCGTGCCCACCGTGTCGCGGGCGCGGGCATGGACACCGTCCGGGCTGGCCCGGCAGGCCGACGAGTGGCGCCGGTGCGGTGACGTCCTCGACGGGGAACTGGCGGTGGCGTTCCGGGCCGTCGACGGCACCCGGGACCACTGGGGCGGTGACGCCGCCGAGAGTGCCCGCCGCCGCGGCGAGGAGATCCGCGGTCTGGGAGTCCGGGCGGTGTCGGTGCTGGGGTCGGCCGCCGATGCCGCGCACGGTGCTGTTCCCCGGCTCGAGCGCACCCGGGCCGAGGTGTTGTCCGCCGCCGGCGACGCGCAGGCCGCCGGGTTCGATGTGGGCGACGACGGCGAGGTGGCCCCGTCGGCGGCGATGACGGCGGTGTTGTCCTCGACGTTCGGGTTCGCCGGGGCCCGTGCGTTCGGTGTGCTCGCGCAGCGGGCGGTGCAGCACGGCGCCGTGCTCCGGGCGGCGCTCGGTGCCCTCGGCGCGGCCGACGAGGCGGCCCGGTCCGCGGTCGCGTCGGCGTTCGCGCTGTTGCCCCGCGACGGTCGGGGCGCGGTGTGGGACGGTGTGGTGCCGGTACCGTTGCCGCCGCCGCGGGACGCGTCCGCGGCGGAGAACCGGCGCTGGTGGGACGCGCTCACACCCGGGCAGCAGCGCGGCATACCGGCCGACGACGTCGGGAGCCGGGACGGGGTGCCCGCCGACGCCCGGCACCGGGCGAACCTGGATCGGTTGCCGGTGGTGCGGGACGAGCTGATGGGTATTCAGAAGTCGTTGGCCGACAGCATTGTCCGCCTCGACGGCAGTGGGGCGCAGGTGGCGTACCGGCGGCTGGCGGACGTCACCGACCGGATCGCCGACCTGGACGCCGTGGCGGGTGCGGTCCGTGATCATCCGGACCGGCGGTTGCTGCTGCTCGACGCCTACTCCGGGGCGCAGGTGCGGGCCGCGGTGGCCGTCGGTGATCCCGATACCGCCGATCATGTCGCGGTGACGACGCCGGGTATGAACACGACGGTCCGATCGAGTCTCGGTTCGATGGTGGACGAGGCGTCGCTGCTGCGGGAGGAAGCATCGAACCAGTTGCGGGACAACGGCAGTGACGACACTGTCGCCACGATCGCGTGGATCGGCTACGATCCGCCGCGGACCGCCGGGAATCTCACCGACGTCGCCACGGGCGGTGTCGCGGTGGCGTCGGCGTCCCGGGCCCGGGACGGGGGCCGGGATCTGGCCCGGTTCTACGACGGTCTCGGTGCCGCGCACACCGGGTCCGATCCGCACGTCACCGCGATCGGGCACTCGTACGGGTCGGTCACCACCGGTCTCGCGCTCCGCGAACCCGGCCGGCACCCGGTCGACGACGTGGTGGTGTACGGCTCCCCCGGCCTCGTCGGTACCCGTTCCCCGGCCGATCTGGGGCTCGGGCCCGGCCGCCTGTACGAGATGACCGCGGACGGTGACGTGGTCGCCCGGCTGGGACGGTTCGGTCCGCGTCCGGACACGGTGGACGGTGTCGTGCACCTGTCCACGGCGGCCACCGTCGTCGACGGCACGGAGCGGGCCGGGGCGTCCGGGCACAGCGAGTACGCGCGCCCGGACGCCGGCGGCCGGCTGCGGACCAGCGGCTACAACCTGGCCGCCGTCGTCGCGGGACTGCCCGGCAACGTGGTGCTCGTCGACGGCGGTACACCGGTACCGGCGAATTCGGTTGCGCCGTGACGGAACCGCACGCCGTCCCGTTGCGTCCACACCGGTATGGGCGCACTCGAGTACTGGTTCGGGACGGGGGACGGCGAGATCACCACGTGGTCGTCGGTGGCCGACGTCGATGTCACAGATGACGGGGTGTTCGACGCGGTCCGGCTCGATTTCGACGGCGACGGTCTGCTCGACGACGTGATGTGGGACAGCGACGGGGACGGTCGGGCGGACCGGGTGGTGCTCGATCTCGACGGCGCGGGGGAACGGTGGTTCGCCGACCCGGACGGCCGCGGCGTGTGGGCCCGCGAGGTGGATCAGGCGCCGGCACCACCGATTCCGCCTCAGCAGGCTCCACCTCCGGAGCCGTCGGTGTGGCGCAGTGTCGATTCCGACGGCGACGGTCGCGACGACACGATCCTGGTGGCCGGGGACGATCCGGCACGGATGTCGATGCGGCTCAGCGACACCGACGGTGACGGCCGGCTCGATACGGTTCTGGGCGAGCCGTGACGGTCGCTGCCGGGTCGGTCACCGCGCGGTGCGGCGACCGTTGGCGGTGACCGCGAGCAGACCGGCCGTGTAGATGCCGGCGCCGGCGAGGACGAGGCCGAGCGAGTGCCCGTCGGGGGCGACGACGGCGGCGCCGGCGGCGATCGCCGCGCAGAACGCGATGTTGAAGACGGTGTCCTGCAGGGCGAACACCTGGCCGCGGCGGTCGTCGTCGATCTCGATCTGCATCGCGGCGTCACCGGTGAGTTTGATGCTCTGGCCGGCGAATCCGAGGAGGAACGCGCCGGCCAGCAGCAGCGGCTGGGTCAGGGACGCGACGAAGAGTATCTGGACCAGGACCGCGAACACGAGGGCGGTCACCACTGTCCGGGAGCGGCCGAGTCGCGGGATCAGCCACGGGGTGGCGAGCGCGGCGAGCAGCATGCCGGCGGCGGTCGCGCCGACTGCGACACCGAATCCGGCGAGGCCGGCGGGCAGTCCGGAGTCGGTGGCAGGGGTCCGCAACACCAGCACCATGATGAGGGTGTCGATCCCGAAAACGACACGGTGGACGCCGATTCCGATCATCACGGTCGTCACCCCGGGTTTCTCCCACACCGCACCCGCACCCGTGCGCAGCCCCGACAGGACCGCGGCGGCCGTGCCTTTCGGCTGGTCGTCGGCGGGGCCGAGGGAGCGTCGGGCGAACCCGCGGACCGCCGCGGCCGCGACGACCGATCCGATCGCACCGACGGCGACGGCGACACCGGATCCCAGATCGCCGGCGCCGACGATGCCGATGACGGTGACGGCGGTGGTGGCGCCGAGGGCCGAGAACGCCGACCCCACGGTGGCGAGGACGGAGTTGGTCGGCACCAGCCAGCTCGTCCGGACCACGTGCGGCAGTGACGCCGACGCCCCGGCGAGCACGAACCGGCTCACCCCGATCGCCGTGAGTGCCAACACCAGCAGCGGTCCTTCGCCGGCCCCCGAGATCAGCAGGGTGGCGATGACGAGGATGAGACTGCCGCGCAGCAGATTCGCCCACAGCAGCACCGCACGCCGGTCCCACCGGTCGAGGAGGGCGCCGGCGAACGGTCCGATCACCGAGTACGGCAGCAACAGCACCGCGAATCCGGCGGCGATGGCGAGCGGCTCGGTTTCGCGTTCCGGGTTGAACAGGATCGCGCCACCGAGCGCGGCCTGGAACAGGCCGTCACCGAACTGGCTCGCGAACCGGACCGTCGTGAGCCGGGCCAGCCCCGGCGAGTGGCGCAGTGTCGTGGCGGCTGCTGCCGCCGTATCGCGAACCGAATCCCATCTGCGCACGCAACCGACCCTAACGGGCCGCCGGTACCTCGCTGCGCCACCACCGGACGGTGGTGGCAGCGGCCTCGTCGAGTGGCGTCGCGGTGAGGCCGAGCAGGTGTTCGCTGCGGCTCGAGTCCATCACGTAGGGCGCCTCGAACTGGTACAGCGTTTCGGCGAGTTCCCGGGTGGGGCGGTGCACCGCACCGACCGCGCGCAACAGCGGGCCGGGGATCGTGCCGACCGTCGGGGCCGGGATCCCGGCGGCCTCCGCGAACGCCGCCACCAGTTGCCGCTGCGTCACGGCGGGGCCGGTGGGGGCGTGCAGGACGCTGTTCCACCGGCTCGGATCGTGGGCGGCGGTGATCATCGCCGCCGCCAGATCCGGCACGTACGTGAACGAGTGCACCGCATCGGCCCGGCCGAGGACACGAATTGTCCTGCCGCGCAGAATATTCGGCACCATTCGCTCCCCCGCGTGTGCCGTCCGGGCGTGTGGACCGAAGAAGTCCGACGCCACGACGGACACCGTGTCCGCGGGATGCGCGGCGCGGGCCGCGAGCAGCCGGGTGCGGACCCCGAGCTTCCCGGTGGCCGCGGTCCGGGGGCTGTCCTCGGTCATCGGGCCGTCCGGTCGGCCGTACGAGTAGAGGCTCTCCGGGAACACGGCCACGGCGCCGATCCGGCGGGCGGCGTCCATCACCACCTGTTCGGCGGCGGGCAATTCCCGCGCCCAGACGCGGGCGTCGTAGGCGGAACCGTGGATGCAGTGGAAGACGGCGGACGCGCCCGCGAGGGCGGGGGCGAGAGCCGCGGGGTCGGAGATGTCCACTCGCCGCCGTTCGATCCGGGGATGCTCCGGCCCGCTACCGGACCGGGTGAGGATGCGGACGTCGTGGCCGGCGTCGGCCAGCTGCTGTGCGACGGTCCGGCCGACCGGTCCGGCACCGGTGACGACCTGCAGTTTCGGCATGGTGTGCTCGCTTTCTCTCCGGCGATCCGATGAACCGAGAGCGGTGCTCTCTCTTTCGAGGATGCGCCGCGCCGGAGGTGGTGTCAAGAGCGGTGCTCTCATTTGTTGACAGTGCTCTCGGATCTGGGCAGGGTGGACGCCATGACCACGACACCCCGCGAACGCGCCCGGGAACGGACGCTCGCCGAGATCACCCGCATCGGACGCGAGCACCTGGCCACACACGGGGCGGCGGCGCTGTCGCTGCGCGCGGTCGCCCGCGATCTGGGGGTCGTGTCGTCGGCGGTGTACCGGTACGTCGCGAGCCGCGACGACCTGCTCACCTTGCTGGTCGTCGACGCCTACGACGAGCTCGGCGCCGAGGTGGACGCCGCCCTCGAGGGACTGCCGGCCGACGACCATCGGGGACGTCTGCACGCCCTCGCGCGGGCCGTCCGCGGGTGGGCGGTGCGCGAAACCGCCCGCTACGCACTGCTGTTCGGCAGTCCTGTCCCCGGCTATCACGCGCCCGCCGAACGCACGACCGGCCCCGGCACCCGGGTGGTCGTGGCACTCGTCGGCATCGTCGAGGACGCGTACCGGGCGGGGGCCCTCACCCCGGCGGAGTCGCCCGTCGGCCCGGTCCTGTCCGCGGACCTCGACCGGATCCGCGCCGACATGGGGCTGACCGTCCCCGGCCCGGTACTCGCGAACGGGGTGGCGGCGTGGGCGGCCCTGTTCGGTGCGGTGAACTTCGAGGTGTTCGGGCAGTACGGCCCGGACACGTTCACCGATCCCGCGATGCTGTTCGAGCATCAGCTGACCGTGCTGGACCGGATCGTCGGGCTGGGGTGACGCACCGACCACACCGAGACGTCCCCGAATCACACCTCCCGTCTCGGCGGTGTCGGTGGAATGATGACCGAATGGCGCATTCGGAGGATCCGGAGGACCGGACGGCATCGGCGCATCCCACGGTGCGTCCGGGAAGTCTGCTGCTGGCGTCCACGGAGTTGTTCGAGCCGACGTTCCGGCGCACCGTCGTCTACGTGATCGAACACAACGATGCGGGCAGTCTCGGGGTCGTGGTCAACCAGATCAGCGAGACGTCGGTGCAGGAGATCCTGCCGCAGTGGGCGGACCTGGCGTCCGATCCGAAGGCGATCCACGTGGGCGGCCCGGTGACACGGGAGGCGGCGCTGTGCCTGGCGACGCTGAAGGTCGGCGCCGACATCACCGAGGTCGCGGGTCTGCGCCGTGTCGACGGCCGTGTCGTGATCGTCGATCTCGACGCCGACCCCGCGCCGATCGCCCCGCTCGTGGACGGGCTACGGATCTTCGCCGGCTATGCCGGGTGGACGTTCGGTCAACTCGATGCCGAGATCGGGAACGGTGACTGGATCGTGTTGTCCGCGTTGCCGTCCGATGTGATCAGTCCGCCCCGCACCGATGTGTGGGGGCGGGTGCTGCGCCGTCAACCGCTGCCGATGGCCCTACTGGCGACGCATCCGATCGATGTCGACCTGAACTGATGACGAACCTGCCTCAGAGTCTGATGTGTCGGAGCCCTACTGCTGCTCGTCGCGCCTGGTAGCGAACCCGGTTCAAGCGGGCGCCCGGTAGCGGCACGCCCACGCGGGCGGCGATATCTTCGACGACGTCGTCGAGGACGCGATCGTCCGTGGCGACGTGCTCTGCGAACCGTGCCGATTCCAGAGCGGTGACGCAGCGGTCGATCTGCGCCATTGCCCAGGTCTCGTCCCGGCCCACCGCACGTCCCAACCAATAGCCGCTGCGTGTCCGCAGTCGGCGGCGCAGAGTATCGGGTGAGGCAGTCAGCGTGAAGTGCCGCACCGCGATGCCCGCTCCTGCCAGGCCGGACATGATCTCGTCGAAGTAGTCCGGATCCACGAGTGTCATCGGCACGATCACCGGCCCGTCGTGCGCTGCCACAGCGTCGGCGAGCGTCGCGACCACCGCCGTCCGCCACTGAGGCCGGTCCTGGAAGTCGCCGCGCGCCGACGCCGGGAGCATCCGGTGGATCCCGAACCCGATGAGTTCGGGATCGGCGACGTGCGCCCCGGCCACACGTCGATGCAACTCGAATGCCGTCTGAGTCTTTCCCGCGCCGAACGCGCCGTTGATCCACACCAGCATGGCATCGAGCCTAGTTCGGTGCGTCGGGTCCGTTCAGTGTGCGAAGTGCTGTGCCGTCGAGTGGACCGCGACACCGTCCGCACGCAGATGCTCGCAGACCGCGACGATGTCGTCGAACAGCAGTCGCGCGAGGTCGGCGCTGAACCCTTCGCGGACCACGATGCGCAGCACCGCGACGTCTTCGGCGTCGGCGGGCATCGTGTAGGCGGGCACCTGCCAGCCGCGGGAGCGGAGTTCGTGGGAGATGTCGAAGACGGTGTAGCCGGGGTCGCCGTCGAGTTCGAACGCGAGGACGGGGACGGCGGTGCCGTCGCTGATGATGCGGAAGTCCCCCTGCTCGGACAGCTTGCCGCTCAACCACTGTGCGGTGCCGCGCAGTGACGTCATGATGCCGCGGTAGCCCTCGCGGCCGAGGCGCAGGAAGTTGTAGTACTGGCCCACGATCTGGTTGCCGGGCCGCGAGAAGTTGAGTGTGAACGTGGGCATGTCGCCGCCGAGATAGTTCACCCGGAACACCAGGTCGTCGGGTAGGTGTTCGCGGTCTCGCCACAGCACGAACCCGATACCGGGGTACGTGAGCCCGTACTTGTGGCCGCTCACGTTGATCGATACCACCCGTGGAATCCTGAAGTCCCACAACAGGTGTGGGTCGAGGAACGGCACCACGAATCCGCCGCTCGCGGCGTCCACGTGCAGCGGGACGTCCGGTCCGCCACCGGCCGCCACGTCGTCGAGTGCGCGGGCGATCTGCTCGACCGGCTCGAGTTCGCCGGTGTACGTGGTGCCGAGAATGGCGACGACTCCGATGGTGTGCTCGTCGACCGCGGCCGTCACCTGCTCGGGGGTGATCACATAGCGGCCCGGCTCCATCGGCAGGTACACCGGTTCGACGTCGAAGTAGCGGCAGAACTTCTCCCACACCACTTGGACATTGCTGCCCAGCACCAGTTTCGGGGTGGACGCGTCCAGTCCGGCCCGTTGCCGGGCCTGCCGCCACCGCCACTTGAGGGCGAGGCCGGCGAGCATGACGGCCTCGCTCGACCCGATCGTCGACACCCCCGTCGCCGACGCCGGATCGTCCTCGGACAGATCGGGCGCATGGAACAGGGCGGCCACCATGTTGACGCATCGTTGTTCGATCGCGGACGTCGCCGGGTACTCGTCCTTGTCGATGAGGTTCTTGTCGAACGTCTCGGCCATCAGTTCCCCGGCCTCGGGGTCCATCCAGGTCGTCACGAATGTCGCGAGGTTGAGCCGGGAGCTGCCGTCGAGCATCAGTTCGTCGTGGATGAACCGGGCGGCGGCCCGCGGCTCCATCGGCTCGTCGGGCAGGCGCAGCGCCGGAACCGGATTCGTTGCGAGCCGGCCCGTGTACGCGGGGGCGATGACGCCCCGCGGCTCCTCGTGGTGATGTCTGCTCACGTGTGCCTCCGACGGTCGCGACAGCCCCTCCCACCCGAGGACGCTACTGCGGCGACGCGGTGCGCGACAGGAGTTGGGTCAGGACGTGACCGGTTCGGGATCGGTGCGCTTGGCGTACCGCTGGGCGAGGGCCGCGCACACGATCAGCTGGATCTGATGGAAGATCATCAGTGGCAGCACGATCAGACCGACGGGCTGACCGGCGAACAGCACCGACGCCATCGGCAGGCCCGTGGCGAGGCTCTTCTTCGATCCGCAGAAGACGATGACGATCCGGTCGGGCAGCGAGAACCCGAGCTTCCTACCGGCGAACGCGGTCACCCCCAGGACGACCGCGAGGATCAGGCAGCAGACCGCCACCACCGCGGCGACCTCGAGCACCGTCACGGTGCTCCAGATGTGTTCGTTCATCGATTCGCTGAACGCCGAGAACACCACGAGCAGGATCGACCCGCGGTCGACGAGCTTGGTCGGCTCCGCGTACTTCTGCAGCCAGTCGATGACGAGCGGGCGAATCAGTTGGCCGACCATGAACGGCAGCAGTAGCTGCAGGACGATGTCGATCACCGAGGTGAAGTCGACGGTGGCCTCACCGGTGGTGTTCATCAGCAGGATCACCAGCAGCGGGGTGACGAACACGCCCACGAGGTTGGAGAACGACGCGCTGACGATGGCGCCGGCGACGTTGCCGCGGGCGATCGAGGTGAACGCGATCGACGACTGCACCGTGGACGGCACGAGGCACAGGTACAGGATGCCGGTGTACATCTCGTCGGTGATCACGGTGGGCACCAGGATGCGCAGGGCCAGGCCGATCAGCGGGAACAGCACGAACGTGGCCGCGAACACCACCGAGTGCAGGCGCCAGTGCTTGAGGCCCTGCAGTGCCTCGGCCGGCGACAGGCGTGCGCCGTAGAGCAGGAACAGGAAGCCGATCGCGATCTTGGTGGCCCAGTCGAGGACCGTCTGGCCGCTGCCGGATACGGGGAACAGGCTTCCGAGGACGGCGACCACGATGATCGACAATATGAATCCGTCGATGTAGAACCTGCTCAGAAACTTCACCGCTCAACGGTATACGGGACGCTGTAATCGTTGAAGTCGTTCAATGCGTTAACTGTGAACGTGGAACGTGATAAGCAGGTGGGGTGTTCGATCCGGTTCTCCTGCGCACGTTCCTCACCGTCGAGCAGACGGGCGGGTTCACGGCGGCCGCCCGCCGGCTCGGGCTGCGCCAGTCCACTGTCAGCGGTCACGTCGCGCGGCTCGAGAAGGCGGCCGGACGCGTGCTGTTGGACCGGGACACGCACACCGTCGAACTCACCGCCGACGGCACCGCGATGGTCGGGTTCGCCCGCACGATCCTCGACGCCCACGAGCGGGCGAGCCGGCACTTCGCCGGTTCGACACTCACCGGGCGGCTGCGGTTCGGGGCCGCGGAGGACCTCGTCGCGAAGGGTTTGCCGCAGATCCTGCGGGACTTCCGGCGCACGCATCCGCTGATCGACCTGCAGCTCACGGTGGGTTTGAGCCGGACGGTGCACGAGCAGTTGCGGTCCGGGGAGCTGGATCTGGCGTTCGTGATGCGCCGGCCCGGCGAGACCCACGGCGAGTTGGTGCGGCGGGACCGGCTGGTGTGGGCCGGGACGGCCGATTCGCGGTGGGATCCGACGTCCCCGGTGCCGCTGGTGGCCTATCCGCCGCCGAGCATCACGCGGGCGTGTGCGCTCGGCGCGCTCGAGGCGGCCCGCCTGCCCAGCCGGATCACGTGCCAGGCGAACAGCCGGGCGGGTCTTCGGGCCGCGGTGCTCGCCGGGCTGGGCGTCATCGTGCACGCCCAGTCGCTGCTGCCGACCGAACTGGTTCCCGTCGGGGACCGTCTGAGCCTGCCCGATCCGGGGGACGTCGAGTTCGTGCTCCTCGGCCGGACCAGCGTCCCCAGCGGCCCGGAGGCCGCCCTCATGGACGCGATCCGGGCCGCCGCCCCGTGAGTGGCGAGGGGCAGGGACTCGGCACCTCCCGACTCGTCAACCCCGTACGGGGCGGGCGTCGGCGAGTGTGTTCAGGGCCCCGGCGATCTCCTCGGCCTTCGGGGTGGTGACGGTGAGCCGGTCGCCGCTCGCGAACGTGAGGACGACGGCCGGGCCGGTGCGGGTGACGACGCCGTAGTTGCCGCGGCCCTTGATCTTGAGGCCCCAGCCGCCGAAGTCCTGGAACGGGCGTACGTGCTCCACCTTCGCGCTCTCGAGTTCGTCGACGCCGTACTCGACGGCCGGCATGGCCAGGTTCTTGACGCGGATGCCGTCGGCGTCGACGACGAGCCGGAACTGCAGCACCACCACCGCCAGCAGCACGACCGGCAGATACACGCCCAGCGGCCACCAGGCGTCCGCGAGCCAGCACACCAGGGCGGCGGGGGCGGCCAGGACCAGGGCGGTCGCGGCCAGACCGCCGGCGCTCATCCCGACCTCGTCGGTGACGGGCAGTTCGACGTGTCCGCGCGGCAGGTCCGCCGGCGGCGGCTCGGTGGCGGGGACCCGGACCCGATGGTCGCGCAGCAGCGCAGCCCCGAACAGGCCGACGACGGTGCCGATCAGCAGACCGGTCACGAGGCCCTCGGCGGACAGGGTGGCGTCGGATGCGTCGACGAGGCCGCGTTGACCGAGGATCATCGTGAATTCGCCGGCGACGATCAGCCCGGTGACGGCGAGCCCGACCAGCAGCATGAGCCGGCGCATCATCAGCTGCGCCTGTGCGAGCGCCGCGATCGCGCAGCAGCCGCCGCCGACGAGCGCCACGATCGCGGCCACCGACCACGCGCTCGCGGTCGGGCTCATGAAACTGGTGGGGGTGCCGCCGGACCACTGTGTCGCGATCTGCTCGGGCAGCTGCGGCAGTAGCGCGTACGTCGCGACGACGCCGGACGCGGCCGCCAGCAGTGGGAGGACGATGCCGAAGACGACACCGGCCGGGTCGACGACGCGGGGCGCGGTTGTGGGGGTGCTCACACCCGCCGATTCAAGCAGAGACGACCGGTCAGGCCGGACCGCACATCCCCTGCAGGCTGCACGATCCGCACGACGTGCCGCAGCCGCTGGTGTCCGGGAGTGCGCCTGCGGCCTTGGAGCCGAGCGCACCGCCGGCTGCGGCGACGAACAGGGCCGCGGCGAGCACGAAGACGGTGGCGATCACACCGGCCACGGTGGGCAGCACGAACGTGGCGATACCGCCGATGACCAGCACCGCAGCGGCGCCGAGCAGGCTCGGGGAGGCCACCTTGTTGGCGAGCGCGAACGTCTCGTCGTCACGCAGCGACTCCGGGGTGCGGATACCCAGCCAGCGGTTGCGCGAGAGCTTGCCGGTCAGGCCGGCGACACCGAGGGCGCCGAGACCGAGCGCGGCGACGAACAGGAGCACAGCAACAATGACCACGCGTCCACGATAAGCCTCGCGGCGACGCACGTGTGTTCCTGGGTCTTCTCCGATCTCCCCCGATCTTCCCTGGTGTCCGTCGCGGCCGACCAGGCTTTACCCTGGTTGACGGAATTCCCGTCGTCCGAGTAGATAGCGATCATCGTGACCGAGCCAGTGCAGCAGACCCCCGCCCCCGACGACTCGACGCCGCAGCACCGCTACACCGCGGACCTCGCCGGCCGCATCGAGAAGCGCTGGCAGGACCTGTGGAGCGAGCGCGGCACGTTCGACGCCCCCAACCCGGTGGGTGCGCTGAAGGGCGACGTGCCCGCCGACAAGCTGTTCGTGCAGGACATGTTCCCGTACCCGTCGGGCTCGGGCCTGCACGTGGGGCATCCGCTCGGCTACATCGCCACCGACGTGTACGCCCGCTACCACCGCATGCAGGGCCACAACGTGCTGCACACCCTCGGCTACGACGCGTTCGGTCTGCCGGCCGAGCAGTACGCGGTGCAGACGGGCACGCATCCGCGCACCACCACCGAGGCGAACATCGCGAACATGCAGCGTCAGCTGCGCCGCCTGGGGCTGGGTCACGACACGCGTCGTTCGATCGCCACCACCGACGTCGACTTCTACCACTGGACGCAGTGGATCTTCCTGCAGATCTACAACGCCTGGTACGACACGGAGGCCGGCAAGGCGCGTCGTATCTCCGAACTCGAGGCCGAATTCGCTTCGGGTGAGCGCACCCTCGACGACGGCCGCGAGTGGGCGTCGCTGGACGCCGTCGCGCGTGCCGCGGTGCTGGACTCGTATCGCCTGGTCTACCACTCGGATTCGATGGTCAACTGGTGCCCCGGCCTGGGCACCGTGCTGGCCAACGAGGAGGTCACCGCGGACGGCCGCTCCGAGCGCGGCAACTTCCCGGTGTTCCGGAAGCACCTGCAGCAGTGGATGATGCGGATCACCGCCTACTCCGACCGGCTCGTCGACGACCTCGAGTACCTGGACTGGCCGGAGAAGGTCAAGTCCATGCAGCGCAACTGGATCGGGCGTTCGCACGGCGCGCAGGTCACGTTCGATGCCGACGGCCACGCCATCGAGGTGTTCACGACCCGCCCGGACACCCTGTTCGGCGCCTCCTACGTCACGCTGGCCCCCGAGCACGAGCTGGTCGACCAGCTGGTGGCGGCACAGTGGCCCGACGGTGTCGACCCCCGCTGGACCGGTGGCGCGGCCACCCCGGCCGAGGCCGTCGCGGCGTACCGGGCGTCGATCTCCGCCAAGAGCGATCTCGAGCGCCAGGAGAACAAGGAGAAGACCGGCGTCTTCCTCGGCGCGTACGCCGTCAACCCGGTCAACGGGCAGAAGCTGCCGGTGTTCATCGCCGACTACGTGCTCACCGGCTACGGCACCGGCGCCATCATGGCCGTGCCCGCCCACGACCAGCGCGACTGGGAGTTCGCGACCGCGTTCGGTCTCGACATCGTCGAGGTCATCAAGGGTGGCGCCGACCTGTCCGAGGCCGCGTACACCGGTGACGGCCCGCTGATCAACTCCGACTACCTGGACGGCCTGGACGTCGCCGACGCCAAGAAGGCCGTCATCGCACGGCTCGAGGCGGACGGTGTCGGCACGGGCACCATCCAGTACAAGCTGCGCGACTGGCTGTTCGCGCGTCAGCGCTACTGGGGCGAGCCGTTCCCGATCGTCTACGGCGCCGACGGGGTCGCGCATCCGCTTCCGGAATCGGCTCTGCCGGTGGAACTTCCGGAGGTCGAGGACTACGCGCCGGTGTCGTTCGACCCGGACGACGCCTCGTCCGAGCCGTCTCCCCCGCTCGCGAAGGCCGCCGACTGGGTGAACGTCGAACTCGATCTCGGTGACGGGCTGCAGACCTACCGCCGCGACACCAACGTGATGCCGCAGTGGGCGGGCAGCTCGTGGTACCAGCTGCGCTACATCGACCCCACCAACAGCGAACAGTTCGTCGCCCCCGAGAACGAGGCCTACTGGACCGGTCCGCGCCCGGACATCCACGGCCCCAACGATCCCGGCGGCGTCGACCTGTACGTCGGCGGTGTCGAGCACGCGGTGCTGCACCTGCTGTACTCGCGGTTCTGGCACAAGGTGCTGTTCGACCTGGGCTACGTCAGCTCGTCCGAGCCGTACCGTCGCCTGTTCAACCAGGGCTACATCCAGGCGTACGCGTACACCGACGACCGCGGCGTCTACGTGCCGGCGGCCGAGGTCACCGAAGAGAACGGCAAGTTCTGGTTCGAGGGCGCCGAGGTGCACCGCGAGTACGGAAAGATGGGCAAGAGCCTCAAGAATTCCGTTGCGCCCGACGAAATCTGCGACGAGTTCGGTGCCGACACCCTCCGCGTCTACGAGATGGCGATGGGCCCGCTGGACACCTCCCGCCCGTGGGCCACGAAGGACGTCATCGGTGCGCACCGCTTCCTGCAGCGGGCGTGGCGTGTCGTCGTCGACGAGGAGACCGGTAACCTGCGCGTCACCGACGCCGAGCCGTCCGAGGACACGCTGCGGGCCCTGCACAAGACGATCGCCGGTGTCGCCGAGGACTACGCGGCCCTGCGCGACAACACCGCCGTCGCCAAGCTGATCGAGTACACCAACCACCTCACCAAGGCGTACCCCGACGGGGCGCCGCGCTCGGTGGTCGAACCGCTCGTCCTCATGCTCGGCCCCGTCGCCCCACACCTCGCCGAGGAACTGTGGTCGCGGCTCGGCCACACCGAATCCCTCGCCCACGGCCCGTTCCCGGCCGCCGACGAGAAATGGCTGGTCGAGGACACCGTCGAGTACCCCATCCAGGTCAACGGCAAGGTCCGCAGCCGCATCAACGTCGCCGCCGACGCGGCCCGCGAGGACATCGAGAAGGTCGCCCTCGCCGACGAGAAGATCGTTGCGCTGCTCGACGGCAAGGATCCCCGCAAGGTGATCGTCGTGCCCGGCAAGATGGTCAACGTCGTCCTCTAGCCGCAACAGCTGAAGGGTCCCTTCGTACGCTGCGAGCGTACGAAGGGACCCTTCAGCTGTTCACGGACGACCGGTCAGCACTCGGACGGTGCCGGCTCCCCGCGGAGTCGGGCGTCGATCCAGTCGAAGGCGCCGGAGTTGCCCAGGGCCTCGCCGAGCAGGTGCTCGCCGGGCACCTGCCGGTACACGGCGGGTACGCCGTAGCCGCATTGTTCGTCGAACAGGTTGCGGGCGCCGAGGGCGGGGATCCAGAAGTCCTGCCCGCCGTTGTAGATGTACAGCGGGGTGCCGGAGACGAGGTCCGCCATCTTCATCTTGGCGTAGACGGCGTGGGCGACAGGTGAATTCAGGGCGTCCGTGACGTTCGCGAGCGCCTCGGCGGGAAGCCCGAAGATCCCGGAGACCGCGAGGTTGGTGGAGCACTGGTCCTTGATCGACGAGATGCCGATGCGCTGTCCCAGGCCGTTGATCAGCGGCAGGATCTCGAGGTTCTCCCGGGAGATCCCGAACACCGCGGCGAGGAACAGACCGCTCGCGAGATTGCCGTTCATGGTGCGTCCGAGCATCTCGAAGTCGGCCGGCACCCCGCCCATCGCGGCACCGACGATGTCGGGGGCCAACTCCGGGGCATACCCGTCGAGCAGCTTGGCCGCGCCGTGCGTGGCGATCGCCCCACCGGAGTACCCCATCATGGCGATCTTGCTGGTGCCGAATTCGGCGGGGAACACGCTGCGCATGCCGCGGATGGTGTCGAGGATCGCATGCCCGGCGACGTACGGTTCGCCGTACGCCATCGTGGGCCCCTCGTGGTCGGGGATCAGCACGGCGTAGCCGCGTTCCTCGGCCTTCGTCGTGACGGGCCGGAGGAATTCGATGAAGTTGGTCGACGGGGTGATCCCGTTGGCCATGGTGTGGGAGGGTGTGCAGGCCCGTCCGAGGCCGTTGATCGGCACGTTGTTCACCAGGACCGGGCGCGGTCCCGGGCCCGGCCAGACGCCGGCGGGTATGACGAGCGTCGCGGTCGCGAAGGACGGTGCCCCTGACGCATCGGTGGTCTTGACCTTGATCTGCTTCACCTCACGCACCGGCCCGAGCAGCAGGTTCTTCGCGACGGGCGTGACGTCGCGGACCTCGACGACCTGGCCGTTCGCCATGCCGGGCAGGCCGGGCGGATACTCGTCGAAGAACGGTTCCCCGATCGGCGACGGCAGCGACTCCTGGTGCAGGGTGTCGAGCGGCGGTGGTGGCAGGTCGGGTTCCGGGACCACCGAGCCCACCAGGCCGGGCATCCACGATCCGAACACCGATCGGGCCAGCGATGCGGTCCCCCACGATCCGGTGATCGGGGTGGTGCCGTTGGAACCTGTTCCGTCCGAACCGGTTCCGTCGGTCAGTGATCCGGGGCCGATGAACCCCTGCCCGGCCGCGCTGCCCGTCGATCCCACTCCGCCGATGCTCGTGTCGGGCAGGGCGCTGCCGCTCGACTGGGCGGCGGCGGTGCCGGCGGACCCGCCCCCGACCACGACACTCACCGCGAGTGCGGTGACAAGTACACGTCCCCGGAATCCCCCACGCTGGTTCGGCATGCGCGGGACGGTAACAGCCGGGTAATCCCGCTCGTGCCGCTTCACCGGATTGTCGGGAGTGTCCGGTGGACCTACGGGCCGGCGACGCCGGTCAGTAGTAGACGGCGATCGGCCCGTTCGGCCCGGTCATGCAGGAGACGGGGGTGTCGAAGACACGGCTGAGGGTGTCGTCCACGAGAATCTCTGCGGGCGTGCCGAATTCGACGACCTGACCGTTCTTCATGGCGCAGATCCGGTCGGCGTAGTGGGCGGCGAAGTTGATGTCGTGCAGCACGATCACGACGGTGCGGCCGAGTTCGTCCGCCACCTTGCGGAGGTGCTTCATCATCTGCACCGAATGCTTCATGTCCAGGTTGTTGAGCGGCTCGTCGAGCAGGATGTACTCGGTTTCCTGGCACAACACCATGGCCACGTAGGCGCGCTGACGCTGTCCGCCGGAGAGCTGGTCGAGGTAGCGGCCCTCCAGTTCGGTGAGGCCGAAGAAGTCGATCGCGCGGGTGACGGCATCCTCGTCGACTCGGGTGAGCCGGCCCTTCGAGTGCGGGAACCGGCCGAGACCCACCAGCTGACGCACCGTCAGCCGGGTGACGAAGTGGTTCTCCTGCCGCAGGATCGACACGACCTTCGCCAGTTCCTTCGAGCGGGTGCGGACCACGTCGTGGCCGCCGATCTCGATGGTGCCCGCATCCGCGCCCAGCAGGCGCCCGATCATGGTGAGCAGGGTGGACTTGCCCGCCCCGTTGGGGCCCACGAGTGCGGTGATGCCGCCTGCCGGGATCTGCAGGTCGACCGGTCCGATCGTCACCGCACTGCTGTAGTCCTTACGGACACCCTTGATCTCGATCACAGTCTGCCCTTCCGCAGGATCACGATGAGGAATGTGGCGCCGCCGACCGCCTCGATGATGATCGACACCGCGCCCTGGGCGTAGAAGACGTTCTTGAGCACGAAGTAGGCGCCGGTGAGTACGACGAAACCGGTCAGCACGGATATCGGGAAGATGTAGCGGTGGTCGTGGGTGCCTGCGAACTGGTAGGCCAGCGTGGCGACGAGGAAGCCGAAGAACGTCATCGGCCCGATCAGCGCGGTGGACACGGCCATGAGCACCGAGACCAGGAACAGCACGATCATGATCTCGCGCCGGTGGTCCAGACCCAGGTTGGTGGTGACGTCCCGGCCCATCGCCACCAGATTCAGGCGACGCGACCGCCACCACAGCGCGCCGGACGCGACGATGCACAGCGGCAGTGCCAACGGCAGGTAGGCGATCTCGGCGTTGGAGATCGACCCGAAGAGGCGGGCGGTGAGGATGTCGAATTCGCTCGGTGTCAGCAGCCGCTGCATGAACGCCGACACCGATCCGAGCCCGCCGCCGAGGACGATGCCCACCAGCAGCATCACCTGCATGTTCCCGTACTTCCCGGACAGCAGCCAGCCGTACAGCAGCATCGCGAACACGATCATGATCGTCATCTGCAACGCGAACTGCGGCACGCCCTTCAGGGCCACCACCCCGGCAGCGCCGAGGAAGAACACCGACGCGGTCTGGATCGCGACGTAGAGCGCCTCGAAACCCATGATCGACGGCGTGATGATGCGATTGTTCGTCGCCGACTGGAATGCGACGGTGGCCACGGCCTGACAGACCACGACGATCGCGATGACGACCAGGCTGGTCGCGCGCATCTCGGCGATCCGCCAGAACCCCGGCGAGCCCACCGGCAACGGGTTGTCCCAGGCCAGCACACCGAACGCGAACGTCACCGCGAGCACTGCGAGCACGCCCACGACGATCCAGTAGCGGCGGCGGTCCCGAGTGGTGGCGAAGGCGCCTGCACCGGTGCTCCGACGGGCGACCGGCACGTCGGCGACGGCGGGAATCGGCTGGGTCTCAAGCATTGCGACGACTCCGGAGCAGCATGGCGACGAACACGAACGACCCGACGACACCGAGGATCAGTGACACCGGAACCTCGAACGGCGCGATGATCGTGCGGCCCACGAGATCGCACACGGTGACGATCGCGATGCCCAGCAGACACACCCAGGGCAGATTGCTGCGCAGGTCGTCGCCGCGGATCATCGACACCACGTTCGGCACGATCAGGCCGAGGAAGGGCAGATTGCCCACCACGACGGTGACGACGCCGGTGGCGATCGCGATCAGTCCGGTGCCGAGCAGGATGATGCGGTTGTAGTCGAGGCCGACGTTGGTGGCGACGTCCTCGCCGAGACCGGCGACGGTGAACCGGTCGGCGACGACGAACACGACCACCGCGATGATCGCCACGATCCACAGTGCCTCGTACTGCCCGCGGATGGCCGAGGTGAAGCTGCCGGCGAACCAGATCCCGAGGCTCTGCAGCGAGTCGGTGGCCAGTGCCAGGTAGGTGGTGACGGCGCCGACGACCGCGCCGAGCATGATGCCGACGATCGGCACGATCAGCGACGACGTCAGCGTGACCCGGCGCAGGAACAGGAAGAAGATCATGGTGCCGACGAAGGCGGCGACGATCGCGGCGATCATCCGCGGTACGAGACCGGCGCCCGGTGCGACGATCATCATGATCATCAGGCCGAGTCCCGCCCACTCGGTGGTGCCGGTGGTGGTGGGTTCGACGAACCGGTTCTGCGTCAACAACTGCATGACCAGGCCGGACATGGCCATTGCGGCACCGGCGAGGACGAGTGCGACGGTGCGCGGGATGCGGGTGATGTTGAACATCTCCCAGCCGGCCTCGCCGTCGAAGATGTCGAACACACCGGTGAACAGCGAGAGCACGAGCAGCACGCCGACGCCGAGGAAACCGAGCAGCAGTTTCCAGTCGAACAGGCGGCCTTTGTCGCGGACCGGGATGGGCGGTGCACTCATCGGATGAAACTTCCGTACCGAGGTGGAGCCTCCGTCACCCCGTGATCCGGTGCGGGGCCGGTGTCACGGGGTGACGAAGGCGCGGGATCAGCTGTTGCCGGCGTTCTTCTCGAGCAGGTCGGCCAGCTCGTTGAAGAACGCGGTGTAGGTCTGGATGCTCTCGTTGGTGTACGTGTCGGCGGGCATGTAGATGACGTTGCCCTTCTTGACCGCGTCCACGTTCTGCAGGGCGGCGGAGCCCTCGATCACCTTGGCTGCCGGGGTGAAGCCGTCCTTCTTGGCCTCGCTGGTGCCGGCGTCACGGTCCATGACGATGATCAGGCCGGGGTTGGACTGTGCGATCGCCTCGACCGAGATGTCGTCGCCCTTCTCGCCGGTGGAACCCTGCGGGACGTCGAGTGCCGGCGTGAAACCGAAGATGTCGAACATCGGGCCGATGGTGCGCCCGTTGTGCGGGGCGACGTAGCCGATCTTGCCGCCGGAGACGATCACGCCCATCACCGACGTGTCGGCCCCGTAGGCGGCTTCGACGCGCGCGACGGCCGCATCGAACTCGTCGTTGAGCTGCTGCGCCTCGGACTGCTTGCCGAAGACCTCACCGAGGACGGTGGTGCCGCGCTTGAGTTCGGCGTCCAGCGGCTGGTCCTTGCGGGGGGAGACGTCGACGATCGCGGCGTCCGGGGCGAGCTTCCGGAAGTCCTCACGGAACTGGGCGAAGCGGTTGCCGTTGACGATCAGATCGGGGTCGGCGGCGACGATGGCCTCGAGGTTCGGTTCGCGGTGGGTGCCGAGGTCGACGATGCTCGAGTCCTGCTTGTAGGAGATCGTGTCGGGCATCAGCGACACCGCGCCGGCCTTCAGCGGAACACCCCACGAGGCGAGGGTCTCGAAGGTGGTGTTGTCGGTGGCGACGACCGACCCCGCGGGCACGGTGACCGTCTGCTCGCCGAAGTTGTCCTCGACCGTGACCGTGGTCGTCTCGCCGGTGGCGGCTGCATCGTCGGATGTGCTGGAGCAGGCGGTGAGGGTGAGCGCAGCCAGTGCTGCGGCGGCCACGCTACGGACCAGTCGGGTCGCGTTCATCTGCGGAATTCCTTGATTCGTGCGGACAGGAACCTACCGCGCGACAGCTCCGCCCCGCGGTTGTGGTGAGCCTAACCTAATGTCCTGTAAGTGACTATTCGACCCCCTGTCCCGCCGTGCGGGATTCGTCGGAGTGCACCCGCGTCCGGCCGAATACCCTGCTGCCGGAACAGAACACATCGGGTAAGGGGTTTCGACGAACATGGCATCCGTAGCAGACATCGAGAAGACCGTCACCGCGTACATGGAGGCACTGGGCAGCAAGAGCGCCGATCGGATCGCCGCACTGTTCGCCGACGGTGCAACGGTCGAGGATCCGGTCGGCACCGAGCCGAAGCGGGGCGTCGAGGAGATCCGGGCGTTCTTCACCGCGACCGAGAAGATCGATCAGACGGCCGAACTGCTGACGATCCGGGTCGCCGGCAACAGCGCCGCCTTCCATTTCCGGGTCACCACGAAGGCCGGCGACAAGACGTACGTCATCGAGCCGATCGACGTCATGACCTTCGACGACGACGCCAAGATCACCAGCACCCGCGCCTACTGGGCGCAGTCGGACATGACGGTCGCCTGAGGCGCAGGTCCCGTCACGGCCGGGGATTCGGCCGCAGCACGATCTCGGTGGGGTGCGCGTCCGCCGGTGTCAGCACGGCACCGCGGACCGCAGCCGCCACCGTCTCGGGGGTGAGGAACTTCGCGGCGTCGTACTCGCCGCCCTCGGCACGGACGATCGCGCGTTGCATGTCGGTGTCGATGCGGCCCGGATGGATCGACGTGACCCGTAGCGACGGCTCCTCGAGGCGCAGGGCGTCACCGAACGCGCGGAGCGCGAACTTGCTCGCGGCGTAGGCACCCCAGCCCGGGTTGGCGCGCAGTCCCGCACCGGAATTGATCAGCACGACGTGCCCGCGAGCCGCCCGCAGCGCGGGCAGCAGCAGCCGGGTCAGTTCGGCCACGGCGATCACGTTGGCGTCGAACGTGCGCCGCCACACCTCGGCCGGTGTCTCGGCGACCGTGCCGAGATCCGCGACACCGGCGTTGTGTACGAGCACGTCGAGACGGTCGATGTCGGTGACGGCGTCGGCGACCGCGGCGTGATCGGTGAGGTCGACGGGCCACGGCGCCGCCCCCAGTTCCCCGACGATCGGTTCGAGGGATTCGGCGCTGCGTCCACCGAGGATCAGTTGGTGGGTGGGGGCGAGGGCGCGGGCGACGGCGGCACCGAGACCGCGGCTGCCACCGGTGACGAGGGCGATCGGACGCTGAGACGACATGCCGCCGAGGGTAGTCCTTCCGGTGTTCGGGCCCTGGCGGGTGAAGATGAACATCGCTGCGAAATCGGTACGCGCGGTCGGGAAGTCGTTTAGTCTCGGGCCATGCCGAGGAACCTTCGTCGCTCCCTGCCGCGTGCCGTCGTTCTCCTCCTGGCCGGGACGGTGGCTTTCGCTGCACCGGCTGTGGCCGCGGCCAATCCGCGCGGTGTGGACGTCGCGTCCTGGCAGCATCCGAACGGGGCCCCGATCGACTGGTTCCAGGTGCGGGCGTCGGGGCACGAGTTCGGCATGGTCAAGGCCACGGAGGGCCTGTTCTACACCAACCCGTACTTCGCTCAGGATTCGCTGGCGATGCGCATCGCCGGGGTGGCGCGCGGCGCCTACCACTACGCGGATCCGTCGGCGTCCCCCGAGGCGCAGGCGGCGTTCTTCGCGGCCAACGCACTCGCCGTCAACCAGATCGGTGGGCTGCCGCCGGTCCTCGATCTCGAGAGCACCGGTGGACTGTCGGCGCCGCAGCTGATCGATTGGACCCGCCGCTATCTGAATGCCGTGCAGGGGCTCACCGGCCGTACCCCGATCATCTACACGTACCCCAACTTCTGGCGTACCGCGATGGCGAACACCACCGAGTTCTCGAACTATCCGCTGTGGATCGCGGACTACAACGGCGGCAACGCGCCCGGACCGCTGCCGGGCGGCTGGAAGAACTGGGCGTTCTGGCAGTACACCGACAGTGGCCGGATCCCCGGCGTGAACGCGAACATCGATCTCAACGTCTACAGCGGAGCGATGGGCGACCTGAACATGTACGCCCGCAACTTCTTCGGAAGCTGACCCCGGCCGGTACCCGATGCGTGCCATAGTGGTGGCATGCGGTCGACCTGCTCCCTGTACATCGATGCCGGCTATCTGCTCGCGTCCGCCGCAACCCGGGTCACCGGGACGTCCCTGCGCAGCGGCATCCACGTCGACTACGCCGCTCTGATCCGTTCCCTGGTGGACACCGCGCAGACCCGGTCGGGTCTTCCGGTGCTGCGGGTGCACTGGTACGACTCGGCCCGCAACGGTCTCCCGGATGCGCAGCAGGAACGCATCGGCGAACTGTCCAAGGTCAAGCTCCGGCTGGGCCGGTTCGGCGTCAACGGCGAGCAGAAGGGTGTCGATCTGCGGATCGGGCTCGACCTCGTCGCACACGCCCGCAACGGCACTTCCGACGTGTTCTTCCTGGTCTCCGGCGACGACGACCTCACCGAGGCCGTCGAGGAGGCGCAGGTACACGGCGTCCAGGTGGTGGTGTTCGCGGTGCCGACCGTCGAGGGCAAACCGCACGGGGTGAGCAGGCACCTCGTCCGGGCCGCCGACGAACTCGACACCGTCGACGGCGCTGCGGTCGATGCCGCGGTCATGAAGGTCGACCGCAAACCGCCACCCGCACCGGTCACCCCGCCGGCCCCGAAACCCGGCCCCGCCGACGTGGAGGAGCCGGCCGTCCGGACATCGGTTCCGACACCGCTCGATCTGGTGACGGTGCCGCACGTTCCGGCGCCGCCCCCACCGACGAGTGTGCTCGCCTACAGTTCCTCGTCCGTGTCCCCCGCCCACGTGCGGCCCGGATACGACGCCGACGACGGCGAGCAGGATCGGGCGATCGACGAGGTGGTGATGCGGGTGCTCGCGTCGTTTCGTGAAAGTGCTTCGGCCGACGACGAACTCGAGCTCGAGCGGGCGCGCCCGTCGATCCCCCGTGAGATCGATCGGGCGCTGCTGCTCGACGCGTCCGACGCGATGCAGCGCTACGACCTCGACGAGCGTATCCGCTACCGGTTGCGGGCCCGGTTCTGGGAGAAGTACGCAGAGGACTGCCCGGCTCGCTGAATCCTCAACGGCCCGAATGGAAACGAGTTCCGTTCGGGCCGTCGGTGCGGTACCGCGGGTCAGAGGCCGATGCGGCCGCCACCGGACTTCCACACCGCCACGACGGACGGCCGCGGCTGGGCGTCCCCACCGTCGGGCCAGTGCGACGAGGGCGACTCGATGGATGCGTCGTCGGTCTCGCCCGGATGCTGGACACACACGATCACACGCTTCTCGTCGACGATCGGACCGCAGGTCTCGGCGCCGACCGGGACGGTGAGGAACTGCTTCGTCTCGCCGCGACGATCCCCCTCGAGAACGACGGAGAACAGGCCGTCGTTGGACTTCAGGGCGTTGCCGTCGGTGGAGACCCACAGGTTGCCGTGCGGATCGAACGCCAGGTTGTCGGGGCACGAGATGGGGCTGACCTGCGACTTGTCGAAGCCGCCGAAGTAGGTGTCGGCGGTGGCCGGGTCGCCACACACCAGCAGCAGGTTCCAGGTGAACGACGTGCCCGCGTGCTGGTCGTCGATCTCGAGGACCTGGCCGTTCTTGTTGTTGTTGCGCGGGTTGGCGGTGTCGGCGGCAGCCTTGCCGTCCTCGCCGCGCTTGGTGTTGTTGGTGAGCGCGACGTACACCTTGCCGGTGTGCGGGTTGGGTTCGAAGTCCTCGGGACGGTCCATCTTGGTGGCGCCCACCTTGTCGCCGGCCAGTCGGGTGAACACCGCCACCTCGTCGGCGGTCATACCGTCGACGAGGGACTCGCCGCGACCGTCTTCCCCGGTGCGCAGCAACGGAATCCACTGACCGGTTCCGGCGAACACGCCGGACGCCGGAAGCTTCCCGGAGCCGTCGATCGCGGCCGGGTCGTCCCCGGTGAGCTTCGCGACGTACAGCGTGCCCGCGTCCATGAGCGTCATGTTGTGACGCATCGCGCCACTGCTGTTGCCCGGCTGCATCTTCCGAGACGAGACGAACTTGTACATGTAGTCGAAACGCTCGTCGTCACCGCTGTAGGCGACGACGGTGCCGTCGTCGGTGACGTGGACGGTGGCGGCCTCGTGCTTGAAACGTCCCATCGCGGTGTGCTTGACGGGCGTCGACGTCGGATCCCACGGATCGATCTCGACGACCCAGCCGAACCGGTTGGCCTCGTTGGGTTCGGCAACCACGTCGAATCGGGAATCGAAACGCTCCCACTTCCGTTCGGACGCTTCACCTTCGAGTCCGTAGCGCTTCAGCCGTGCCGCGGCGACGGGGTCGGTGACCTTGTCGGTGTTCGCGAAGTACTGGTTGAAGTTCTCCTCGCCGGAGAGCACCGTGCCCCACGGGGTGACACCTCCGGCGCAGTTGTTGAGGGTTCCGACGACCCGGGTGCCGGTGGGGTCGGCGGCCGTCTTGAGCAGATCGGAACCGGCGGCCGGGCCGGTGACGGTGAACTCGGTGAGCGCGGTGATGCGCCGGTTGTACCGACCGAACTTCGGTGTGAGACGGCCCGATCCGGCCTCGCCCTCCACCTGCACCACCGACAGGCCGTGGTTGGCCCAGCCGATCCGCACCTGCTCCTCGGTGGGATTCTCCGGGTCGTAGCCGCGGAACATCGACGGTTCGGTGGTGTACTCGTGGTTGACCACCAGCAGGTATGCGTTCGGCTGCCCCTCGATCGGCAGCAGGCCCGCGAAGTCGTTGTTGAACGCGAACTGCTTCTCCGCGGCCGCCGCCGTCTGGTTGTCGAAGTCGAACGCCGGCGCGTCGGGGAACAGGGGATCGCCCCAGCGGATCACCACACCCTGCTCGTAGCCCTCCGGCACGACGACCGCGTCCTGTTTGTTGGGCGCCACCGGCGAGAACACGGTTCCGGGGGCCCCGGACCCGGTGGCCGAGCCGGAGCCGAGCGAACCACTGTCGACGGAGTCGGGTGCGGCGGTGGCCGTATCGTTTCCGCAGGCCGCCAGGACGCTACCGGCACCGACCGCGAGTACTGTCGCCGCGCTGCCCCGCAGCAGACCGCGTCGCGTCATCGCCGACTTCACGATGTCGCCGAAGTACTCACCGCCCGACTCGTTGGGAACGTTGTGCGCGCAGGCGTTTCCGCACTTGTACCGGCACGTGACCGAAGCACGCGACGACATGCCGTCGTGCTTGACGAACAGTGCGAGGGGCTTGAGATTCACCGAGGTCTCCCGAGATCGACTACGACAATACGGACGCACCGTAGGACCCGGGAACGGTACGGAGGCGACATCCGGGTGAACGAGCAGCCAACAGCCGTCGGAGATTCGGTGCGGTCAGAGCACGTCGGACAGGAACGTCTGCAGCCGCTCGGTGCGCGGGTCGTCGAACACCTGCCCCGGCTCACCCGCCTCGACGACGACACCGCGATCCATGAACACGACCGTGTCGGACACGGACCGCGCGAAACCCATCTCGTGGGTGACCACGACCATCGTCATACCGCCCCGGGCCAGATCGGCCATGAGCGCCAGCACCCCCTTGACGAGTTCGGGATCGAGCGCCGACGTCGCCTCGTCGAAGAACATCACCTGCGGCGCCATCGCCAGGGCGCGAGCGATCGCGACCCGCTGCTGCTGCCCGCCCGACAGCGTCGACGGGCGGGCGTCGGCCTTGTGGGCCAGGCCGACGAGGTCGAGCTGTTCGAGTGCGACCGCCCGGGCCGCATCCTTCGACAGCTTCTTCAGTTTGCGGGGCCCGAGCGCGATGTTGTCGGCGACCGTGCGGTGCGGGAACAGGTTGAAATGCTGGAACACCATCCCGATCCGCTGCCGCAGCACGTCGGGGTCGTCGCGCAGCACCGACCGGCCGTCGAGTAGGACGTCGCCGGCGTCGGGCTCGTGCAGCCGGTTGAGGACGCGCAGCAGCGTCGACTTCCCGGAACCGGACGGCCCGATCACGGTGACGGTCTTGCCGGCGTCGACGTGCAGATCCACGCCGCGCAGCACCCGGTTCGATCCGAACGCGAGGTGCAGTCCGGTTCCGGTGAGGGACACCGACTCGGTCATGCGTCAGCCCCTCTCCACGACGATCGCCTGCTCGAGGTCGTCGAGCGGCCCGGAGGTGTCCGGGCGGCCGGTGCGCATCCGCCGGTCGATGTAGTTGACCAGATGGGTGAGCGGGATCGTCAGCGCCAGATAGAACAGTCCGGCCGCGACGAGCGGTGACAGGTTCCCGGTCTGTGCGTTGAGGTCGCGGCCGACAGCGAACAGTTCGCGCTGCGTCACCAGCAACCCCAGGAAGTAGATCAGCGACGAGTCCTTCACGAGCGAGATGAACTGGTTCATCAGGGCCGGCAGCACACGGCGCACCCCCTGCGGAACGACGACGAGCACCATCGACCGCCGATACGAGAAGCCCAGCGCCCGGGCGGCTTCCATCTGCCCGGGCTCGACGCTCTGGATACCGGAGCGGAAGATCTCACCGATGTAGGCGGCCGCGAGCAGTGACAGTGCCGCCGCACCCAGCCAGTACGGGTTGTTGCCGGTGAGCCCCTTGACGATCGGTCCCACCCCGAGCCCGACGAGCAGGATGATCACGACGGCGGGCAGACCCCGGAAGACGTCGGTGTAGACGCGGGCCGGCCAGCGCAGCCAGCGGGTGCGGGAGATGCCGGCGACAGCGAGCAGCATGCCCAGCACCGTGCCCGCGACACCGGACGTCACGGCCAGGATCAGGGTGTTCGGTAGCCCGGTGCGCAGCAGATCCGGGAACGCCCGCTCGTACAGTTCCCAGTCGAAGAACGTGTCCCTCAACTGTTGCAGCGTCGACTTCGGCTGGGCCGTGGTCTGCTCCGCCGGGGTCTGCTGCGCGGCGATGGCGGCGAAGTCGGGCAGAGCGGGGGCCGGTGCGGCCTTGCTGCCCGGTTTCCATCCCGGCGGCACCTCGCGCGGCACCCAGTCCGAGTACAGCCGCGCCCACGTCCCGTCGGCGATCACCGCGTCGAGGCCGGAGTTCAGGGCGTCGATCAACGCCGGACGATCCTTCGCGACGGCCCAGCCCACATAGTTCTCGAGGCTGAACGTGTTCGCCACGATCGACGCCGGATCCCCCGGCGCGATCGCACCCTGCGCCTGCTGCGACGGCGCCACCCACGCGTCGATCTGCCCGGTCTTCAGGTTCGCGTACGCGGTGTTGTAGTCCGGGAACTTCACCGGATCCAATCCGAGCGTGTTCACGACGTAGTCGTCCTGCACCGTCCCCTGCACCACACCGATCCGGGTCGACGCCGTCAGATCCGGAAACCCCTGGATCGCACTGCCGTTCGGGACGACGAGGGAGAAATAGCCGAAGTCGTAGCCGTTGGTGAACCCGACCAGGTCGCGGCGCGCCGAGGTGGTGGTGATCGACGACGATCCGACGTCGAACCGGTGTCCGGCGACCTGCGCGAGCAGTCCCGCGAACTCGGTGCCCACGAACTGGATTCGCAACCCCAGCTTCTCGGCGACCGCGCGCAGCAGGTCGTTGTCGAAGCCGGTGAAGACGTTGTCCGAGTCGACGCAGATGCTCGGCGGGGCGTCCGACAGCGTCCCGACGGTCAGGACACCGGGCGTGACGAGACCGAGCGCGCCGATGTCGATGTCGCCGAGCGGCACCGTGTCCGCGGTGGTGTACCGGTCCTCGGTGGCGGCGGTGGACGCGGCGTCGAAGTTCGCGGGCAGTGCCGACGCGCTGTCCACCCCCGGCGGCGAGCACAGGTCGGTGGGTGCCGTGGTCCTCGACGACGAACAGGCCGCCAGCAGGACCGCCAGCAGGAGGAACACGACCGCCACCGCGCGGACTCGGGGAGCGGCGGTGGCGGACACGGTGTTCGGCGTTCTAGGCGAGCCCGGACAGTTGCGGCGGCGTGTGCTCGTCCCGCCACGCGAGGGCTTCCCGTAGTTCGGTCAGGTCGTAGTCGGGGCCACTCGAGTTGACGGTGAACAGGGTGACTCCGGCATCGACGTACGCGGCCGCCTGATCGGGGCCGTGCCACCAGGTGGAGCGTTCGATCTCGTGCGGGTCGCGCTGCACGTCACCGCAGTGCTCGCCGAGGATCGCCGACCTGCGGACGAACTCGTCACGATCACCGAACCCGTGCCAGACGTCGGCGTACTCGGCGACCAGACGCAGCGTCTTCTTCTCGCCGCTCCCCCCGATCAGCAACGGAATATGCCGTGTCGGAGCAGGATTGAGCGTGCCGAGCCGGTTCGTGATCCGCGGCAGATACTCCCCCAGCAGCTTGATCCGCGACCCCGCGGTCCCGAACTCGTAGCCGTACGCGTCGTAGTCCTTCTCGAACCAGCCCGCACCGATCCCCAGGATCAGCCGGCCGCCACTGATGTGGTCGACCGTGCGAGCCATGTCCGCCAGCAGGTCCGGATTGCGGTAACCGGCGCAGCTCACCAGCGCGCCGATCTCGACACGCTCCGTCTGCTCGGCCCACGCCCCCAACATCGTCCAGCACTCGAAGTGCGCGCCCTCCTGATCGCCGTACAGCGGATAGAAGTGGTCCCAGTTGAAGACGACGTCGGCGCCGGCGTCCTCGGCGCGCAGTACGGCGTCGCGGATCATGCCGTAATCGGGGGTGTGCTGCGGCTGCAACTGGATACCGATACGCACGGGACGGGTCATGGGGCCTCCTTCGCGGCGAACGTGCATCTCACGGTAGACCCGTGGCGGGGCCGCCGCCTCCGAACATCGGTCACATGTGGTCGGCGAACGTGTCGAGGAAGTTCTGGAACGCGGCCATCCCGATGCCGAGCACCACGAAAGTGGTCAGGAACGCCCAGGCTGTGGGCCGGGCCCGCCGCCAGACCAGCGTCGTCGCGGCCGCGGCGACTCCCGCGGCGAAGGGCAGCAGCAGGCACACCCAGTACATGCCGCCGGCGGACGGATGCGGGGCGACGCCCCACACGTCGCGGAGTATGCCGACCGTGAGCAGATAGAGCCACAGCGCCGCGAGCGAGCCGGTCAGGATGCCGACGAGCATCGGAGTCCACCCGGGTGTGGAAACCTCTCGAGTCATCCGGCGAGGGTATCGGGACCGGTTCGATTCCGATACGTGTGATTCGGTGTGGCCCGTTCCTCCGACCGGCCCCGTCCGGCGGGCTGCGGGCGCACACTGGACCCATGCGGATCCTCGAGCGCTCGACCCCGCCGACCGGTGTGAAGCGTCTGCTGTTCCGGCTGCCGATCACCCTGTATCGATGGCATCTCGGGCCACTGCTGGGTCACCGGTTCCTGTATCTCGAGCATGTGGGCCGCCGTAGTGGCAAGACCCGGCAGGTGGTGCTCGAGGTCGTCAACCACGACGACACCGCCGACGGCTGGGTGGTTGCGGCCGGGTTCGGTACGAAATCGGACTGGTACCGGAATCTCGAGGCGCATCCCCGCGCGCACGTGCAGTCGGGGCGGCGCCGGGCGGACGTCGACGCCGAACTGCTCGATGCCGCGGCCGGGGGCGAGCTCATGGCCCGCTACGGCAGCGAGCACCGGAAGCTCGCGATCCGACTGTGCCGGGTGATGGGTTTCGAGGTGGACGGCAGCGCCGACGACTTCCGGGAGGCCGGACGCCGCATCCACTTCGTGCGGTTGCGGCCGGTGCGGTAGAAACCACATCCCGGACCGGCTCGGATCACCTCGATGTGACGCCGGACGCATTCAGGCGCTAGTCTCCGCCAGCCCACCCTTACTCGGATCGTCCGGCACGTTCCTGCCGGTGAAGGGACCGCATCACTCATGGCTTCGGTGACGTTCGACAAGACGACCTGCCTGTTTCCGGGCGCGACCACTCCTGCGGTGGACAAGCTGGACCTGCACATCGAGGACGGCGAGTTCCTCGTGCTGGTCGGCCCGTCGGGCTGCGGCAAGTCCACATCGCTGCGCATGCTCGCGGGCCTCGAAGAGGTGTACGACGGCCGCATCCTCATCGGTGACCGGGACGTCACCGGCCAGGAGCCGAAGGATCGGGACATCGCGATGGTGTTCCAGAACTATGCGCTGTACCCGCACATGTCGGTGGCCGAGAACATGGGGTTCGCTCTGAAACTCGCGAAGACACCGAAGGACGAGATCAAGCGCCGTGTGCAGGAGGCGGCGAAGATGCTCGACCTCGAGCCGTACCTGGATCGCAAACCCAAGGCACTCTCCGGCGGTCAGCGGCAGCGTGTGGCGATGGGCCGCGCGATCGTCCGTAGCCCGCAGGTGTTCCTCATGGACGAACCGCTGTCGAACCTCGACGCGAAGCTGCGCGTGCAGACCCGCACCCAGATCGCGCAGCTGCAGCGCCGGCTCGGCACCACCACCGTCTACGTCACCCACGACCAGGTCGAGGCCATGACGATGGGCGACCGGGTCGCGGTCCTCGCGGACGGCGTCCTGCAGCAGTGCGCGCCGCCGCGCGAGCTGTACAACCGGCCCGCCAACCAGTTCGTCGCCGGATTCATGGGGTCGCCGTCGATGAACATGCTGACGCTGCCCGTCACCGACGGCGGTGTCGTCCTCGGGGAGACGATCGTCCCGGTTTCCCGTGAAACCATCGCGGAGATTCCGGAGGGGCAGGTCGTCCTCGGTATCCGGCCCGAGCATCTCGAGCCAGCCCCCAACGGTGAAGGGCTGCCGATGGACGTCGACGTCGTGGAGGAACTCGGCGCCGACGCGTTCGTCTACGGCCGCACATCGCTGGGCGGCCCCGGGGAGCATCCGCTGGTCGCCCGCGTCGACTGGCGTAATCCCCCGCGCCCCGGCGAACACATCACGCTGCGTGTCGATCCGGAGTCGGTGCACTTGTTCTCCGTCACCGACGGCCGCCGGCTGGGATGACCGGACCGATCCAGTCCGGGTGTAATGACCGAAACCGGGCCTTGTTCGTGCCAAAGTAGGCGGCGACATATGCCTCGGCCCGACGTTCACGACGCCACACGGCGTCCGATGTCGGAGCCGGATCGTCTATCGGAAAGGTGGACCATGCGTTCATTCACTACGCGTTCGCGGGTGGCGGTCGCGGCCTCGGCCGTCGCGCTGCTCGCGCTCGCCGGCTGCTCGAGCGACAACGGGGGCGGCGGTAACACCGACGACGCCGTCACACAGAACCTCGACGGCCGCGGCGCGATCTCCTTCGCGATGGGCAAGACCGACACCGACAAGCTGCAGCCGGTGATCGCCAAGTGGAACGCCACTCACCCCAACGAACAGGTCTCCCTCAAGGAGCTCCCGGGCGAGGCCAACGATCAGCGCACCAAGCTCGTGCAGTCGCTGCAGGCCGGCAACGCCGACTACGACGTGATGGCCCTGGACCTGCCGTGGACGGCAGAGTTCGCCGCGAACGGCTGGCTGCAGCCGCTCGAGGGTGAGCTGGCGATCGACACCGAGCCGCTGCTGCCGGCCACCGTCGACTCCGCGACCTACCGCGGCACGCTGTACGCGGCACCGCAGAACACCAACGCGCAGCTGCTGTACTACCGCACCGACCTGGTTCCGCAGGCGCCCGCCGACTGGAACGCGCTGAGCGAGAGCTGCGCCACCGAGCAGGTCAAGACGGTTCCGGACTGCATGGTCACGCAGCTCAAGCAGTACGAGGGCCTCGTCATCAACACCACCCAGTTCATCAACTCGTGGGGCGGTGCGGTCGTCGGCGACGACGGCAAGACCCCCGAGGTCACCTCGCCGGAGGCGAAGGCGGGCCTGCAGGCACTGGTCGACGCCTACCAGTCCGGCGTCATCGCGAAGCGCTCCACCGGGTTCACCGAGGAGGAGACCAACCTCGCGTTCGTCGGCGGCGAGTCCGCGTACGCCTACAACTGGCCGTACATGTGGGACAACGCGGAGAAGGACGGCTCGAAGGTGCAGGGCAAGGTTGCCGTCGCACCGATCGTCGGCCCGAACGGCCCCGGCGCCTCCACCGTCGGCGGCTTCAACAACGGCATCAACGTCTTCTCGAAGAACAAGGCGACCGCGCGGGACTTCGTCGCGTTCGTCCAGAACGAGGAGAACCAGATGTCGTTCGCGGACGCGTCGTTCCCGCCGGTCCTCAAGTCCGTCTACGACGACCCGGCCCTGATCGCCAAGTACCCGTACCTGCCGGCGCTGAAGGCGGCGCTCGAGAACGCGCAGCCGCGTCCGGTCACCCCGTACTACGAGGGTGTCTCGAAGGCGATCATGGACAACGCCAGCGCTGCCCTGAACGGCAAGGTCACCGTCGACCAGGCGACCAGCGACATGGCCGCGGCGATCACCAACGCCACCAAGTAACACGAGAGATCAGGTAACGCACGATGGCTGACTCTGCTGAGCTGCGGCGAGCAGACGAGGCCCGCGCCGTGGTCGGGGTCGACGATCCCGACCACGGCGGTCGCGTGTCCGGGCCCGGCCCCGGCACCACGCGGACGGGTCACGACGACGAATCCCCGACGGTCGCTGCGCGCCGTAAGCGCGACTTCCGGCCGGTCTGGCTGATCGCCCCGACGATGGTGATCCTGGCCGTCGTCATCGTGTACCCGGTGATCCGTGCCGTGTACCTGTCGTTCCAGGCGAACAAGGGCATCGATCCCGACACCGGCCGATTCACCGACGGTGGGTTCGCCGGATTCAAGCACTACCTGCAGTGGCTCGTGCAGGACTGCGGTGCCGGTGCGGGCACGTGCCCACCCGGCACCCTCTCCCACGACTTCTGGCCCGCGTTGTGGGTGACACTGTTCTTCGCCGTCGTCACCGTCGCGATCGAGGTGCTGCTCGGCCTGTGGATGGCCACCGTCATGGGCAAGACGTTCTGGGGCCGGTCGCTGCTGCGGGCGAGCGTGCTCATCCCGTGGGCCATCCCCACCGCGGTCACCGCGAAGCTGTGGTTCTTCATCTTCGCCGAGAACGGCATCGCGAACCGGCTGATGGGCACGTCCATCGCGTGGACCACCGACCCGTGGGCGTCGAGGTTCGCGGTCATCATCGCCGACGTGTGGAAGACGACACCGTTCATGGCGCTGCTCATCCTCGCGGGCCTGCAGATGATCCCGCAGGACGTGTACGAGGCCGCGAAGGTCGACGGCGCGAGCGCATGGCAGCGGTTCACGAAGATCACGCTGCCGCTGGTCAAACCCGCCCTCATGGTCGCGGTCCTGTTCCGCACCCTCGATGTGCTCCGCATGTACGACCTGCCCGCGATCCTGTCCGGCACATCCGGTGCCACCCCGAACACGACGCTGTCCATCCTGGTGATGGCCGACATCCGGCAGGGCAACTTCCAGAGCGCGTCCGCTCTGTCGACGCTGATCTTCCTACTGATCTTCGCGGTCGCGTTCGTCATGGTGAAGTTCCTCGGCGCCAACGCGGTGCGTACCCAGGACGAGCAGCGGAAGGGAGCGGATCACTGATGGGACGCCACAGCAAGCCCGACGAGTACGACGAGCCCGACGCCTACGACGTCCACGACGCGCATGCGGTGACACAGACGTCGTCGGTGCCGACCGCGACCGCGGTCCTCACTCCCCCGCCGGACACCGACCGGGCCACCGTCCTCGACAAGCCGCGCCGGCGCACCGACCGCGGCAAGGCGGCCCGCACCTATCTCGGTGTCGCGATCATCCTGATCTGGGGTCTGGCGCCGTTCTACTGGATGGTCGTCACCGCATTCCGGCGCGTCGACCACACCTTCGACACGACACCGTGGCCGACGTACGTCACGCTCGACAACTTCCGGGCCGCCCTGTCCACGGACAAGGGCAACGACTTCCTCGGCGCCATCGTCAACAGCCTGATCATCGGTGTGGTGACGACGGCCGTCGGCCTGCTGCTCGGTGTGTTCGCCGCGTACGCGCTGGCCCGCATCGAGTTCCGCGGCAAGTTCGTCGTCACCGGCATCGTTCTGGGCGCGTCGATGTTCCCGACCGTCGCGCTCATGACGCCGCTGTTCCAACTGTTCGGCGACTTCGGCTGGATCGGCCAGTACCAGGCGCTGATCATCCCGAACATCTCGTTCGTGCTGCCGTTGACGATCTACACGCTCACCTCGTTCCTGTCGGATCTGCCGTGGGAACTCGAGGAGGCCGCCCGCATCGACGGTGCATCCCGGTTCCAGGCGTTCCGGCTGGTGATCCTGCCGCTGGCCGCGCCCGCCCTGTTCACCACCGCGATCCTCGCGTTCATCGCCACGTGGAACGAGTTCATGCTGTCGAGCCTGCTGTCGACGGAGAGCACCGAACCGGTCACCGTTGCGATCGCCCGGTTCGCGGGCGCGAACTCGTGGGAGCAGCCGTACGCGGCGATCATGGCGGCCGGCACGCTCGTCACCATCCCCCTGGTGATCATGGTGCTGCTGTTCCAGCGGCGCATCGTTTCGGGCCTGACCGCGGGCGGCGTGAAGAGCTGACATGGCGGCCGGACGTGTCTAGACCGCAGCGGGGACGGCAGTCCCTCGAAATGCTCATCGGCATCCTCGGGTTCTTCACGTTCATGGCGTTCCTCGCGGCGGTCGTCCCGATCGTGCGCGGTGAGCCGTCGGTCACGGCGTCCCTGGTGCTGCTCGGATGTGTGCTGGCGCTCGGCGGGGCGCTCGTCGCGCATCGACGGTTGTAGTCGGCCGGTTGTAGGCGGGCGGCTGCGGCGGGCTGTTGCTGCGCGGGTCTCTCGGCCGATGCCACAGCAACCGCCCGCGGTGGTGTCGGGTACGTCCGGTCCGTCCCGGGATCCGGGGTGAATGGTGGTGATCGGCGTGCCGACGGCGGCGTGAGGTGCCACGATCGGGTGACGACCGGATCCGACCGACACCGGGCGGGTCACCGACTGCGGACCGGAAGTTACCTACGTGAACTCCACGAGCAGCGCGCCACCGCACACACCTTCACGACCGCGCCGACGCCGGATTCTGCGTGTTCTCGCGCTCGTCGTGATCGTCCCGATGATCCTGCTCGGCATGGCGTACGTACTCGCCGACGTCCCGAGTCCCGACGAGATGCGGCCCAACCAGGTGGCGACGCTTTTCGCGTCCGACGGGTCGACGGTGGTGACGACGGTGATTCCGCCGGAGGGCAATCGGACGGAGGTGCCGCTCGACGCGGTGCCCGGTCATGTCCGGAATGCGGTGCTGTCGGCGGAGGACCGCGAGTTCTACTCCAATCCGGGGTATTCGATCTCCGGGTTCCTGCGTGCCGGACGCGACAATCTGCTGGGCCGGGAGAGCGCGGGCGGCGGGTCGACGATCACGCAGCAGTATGTGAAGAACGCGCTCGTGGGCACCGACCGCAATGTGATCCGCAAGGCACGCGAGCTGGTGGTGTCGGCGAAGATGGCGCGGCAGTGGTCGAAGGACGAGATCCTGGCCGCCTACCTCAACACGATCTATTTCGGACGTGGTGCGTACGGTATCGCCGCCGCGTCGCACGCGTTCTTCGGCAAGTCCGTCGACCGATTGACGCTCCCCGAGGGTGTGGTGCTGGCGGCGGTGATCCAGTCGCCGTCCGCACTGGATCCGGACACGAACCGGGACGGGCTGACGGCCCGCTGGAACTATGTGCTCGACGGCATGGTCGAGATGGGGGTACTGGCGGCCGCGGAACGGGCCGATATCGAGTTCCCGGACGTGTTGCCGGCGGTGCCGCCCGACGTCACACCCGGTCCGGAGGGGTTGATCCGCACCCAGGTGGTGCGGGAACTCGAGGCGTCCGGGATCAGCGAGCAGGATCTGAACACCGGCGGCCTGCAGATCACCACGACGATCGACGCGAAGGCACAGCAGGCGGCGGTGGACGCGGTCCGGCGCACCCTCGGCGGTCAGCCCGACGAACTGCGCACGGCGGTCGTCTCGATCGATCCGCGGTCCGGTGCGGTGCGCGCCTACTACGGCGGGACGGAGGGCGCCGGCTACGACTTCGCGCAGGCCGGCCTGCAGACGGGGTCGTCGTTCAAGGTGTTCGGGGCGGTGGCGGCGTTGGAGAACAAGATTCCGTTGTCGACGCCGTTCAGCAGTGCGCCGCTCACGGTCGGTGGTCTGACGATCAGGAACGTCGAGGGTGAAACCTGCGGCACGTGCAGTCTGTCCGAGGCGCTCAAACGGTCGCTCAACACCAGTTACTACCGGTTGACGCTGTCGATGGAGGACGGCGCGCAGAAGATCGCCGACGCCGCCCACCAGGCCGGTATCCCGACGCGGATTCCCGGCCTCGACCACGACACCCTCACCCAGAACGGCGGTCCGCCAGAGACGGGAATCGTGCTGGGCCAGTACCAGACCCGACCCATCGACATGGCGTCCGCGTACGGGACGCTCGCGGCGTCGGGCACGTTCCACCCGCCGTACTTCGTGCAGAAGGTGGTCGACGCCGACGGCCGGGTTCTGCTCGACCGGCAGCCGTCCGAGGGTGAGAAGCGGATCGATCCGGCGATCGCGGACTCGGTCACGCAGGCGATGACGCCGATCGCCGCCTACTCGCGCGGACACGGCCTCGCCGGTGGCCGGGTGTCGGCCGCGAAGACCGGGACCGCGCAGTTGGGTGACACCGGGAAGAACAAGGATGCGTGGATGGTCGGCTACACGCCGTCGCTGTCGACGGCGGTGTGGGTCGGTACCGCCGACGGGAAGGCCATCGAAAACAGTTGGGGCGGGCTGATCTACGGGTCGGGTCTGCCGTCGGACATCTGGAAGGAAACGATGGACGGCGCCCTCGCCGGGACCGGGAACGAGCAGTTCGCCGCACCGGAGGGAAGCCCGGCGCCGGCGCCCACCACCACGTCGTCCGGGGGCGGCGGGCAGTACACGCAGGAGCAGTACAGTGAGCCGGCGCCGACCCGGCAGCGGTCCGTGCAGACGTACACCGAGGAACCGGACTGGTCACCGCCTGTCTCGACCGGGCCACCGGCCGCCGTCCAAGCCAATCCTGTTCCACAGCAGATCGAACCGCCGCAACTGCCGGCGCTGCCACCCCCGCCTCAGCTGCCGGCACCCCCGCCCCCGCCGGCCCCACCGGCGCCGGGCATCGAGATCCTGCCCGGCATCACCATCCCGCTGCCGCGGTGACGGTGATGCCGGGCCCCGGGGTCAGCCCGCGGTGACCAGTTCGTCGCCACCCGCATCGGTTCGCGTGGACGTCGTCGGCACTGCCACTTGTTCGATGTTGCGCGGCAACAGGAATGCCACACCGGCTCCGACCAGTGCGACGATCGCGCCGATCCAGAACGCGATCTGGAAGCCGCTCTCGGCGTAGAACACGGCGCCCTGCATCTGAGCCTGCACCTCAGCCGGAAGCACGGCGATGTGCGAGTTGTTCATGATCGTGAACGCGACGACGGGGAGCACCGCCGGGAACACCGACTGGGCCACCCCCACCATGGATGCGGAGCTGGCCTGCAACTGAGGCGGCACGGCCTCGATCAGCAGGTTGGGGATCGACGCGTAGCCCATGCCCATACCGAAACCGAAGATCGCACAGACGATCATGACGACGACCGTGGTGTCGTTGGCCTGCGCGATCGATGCGAACGCGACGGAGTTGAGGAGCAGTCCGATCACCAGCGTCGTGCGAGGCCGGGTTCCGCGGCCGACGAGAGTGCCGACGAGCAGGCCGCCGAGCACGACGGCGCCGCCGACCGGAACCTGGTACAGCGCGAAACCTTCGGCGTCGACACCGAATCCGTAGCCCAGGCCCAGGATCGCCGGGGTCATGACCATCATCGGCAGCAGGATCGTGAACAGTCCGGACGATCCGTAGACGACACCGGAGCCGATCGTGGTGAGCAGAACGGGACGCTTGCCGAGCACGTCGAGATCGATCAGCGGTTCGGTGACCATCCGGGCCGACACGAGCCACGCGATCACGAGTGCGATGCCGCCGATCAGGAACGCGAGGGTTCCGCCGTTCGCCCAGCCCCAGGAGGGTCCGAAGCTGAGGGCGATGAGGATGCCAGCGATACCTGCGCCGAGCAGGACCGCGCCGACGAAATCGATACTGGACCGGAGTCGGACGTTCGATTCGGGTGTGGTGAGCTGGATCAGTCCGCCGAGCACGACGAGGCACACCACGAAGAACCAGAAGATGGCCCGGAAGCCGAAGTCGTCGAGCAGCCACCCGGTGAGGAACGGTGCGGGGATCGCGATCAGGCCCATGCCGCTGGTGGCGATGCTGACGGCGAGCGGCACCGTCTTCGCGGGAAAGACGTCGCGGATCAGCGAGTAGCTGAGGAACAGGGTCGGCACCATCAGTCCGGCCAGGCAGCGGCCGGCGATCATCATCGCGTACGACGTGGCGAGTGCGGAGACGAGCGATCCGACGAGGGAGATCGCGACGCAGGCCAGCAGCATCTTGCGTTTGCCGTACATGTCGGCGAGCTTGCCGATCAGTGGGGCGCACATGGCGCCGACCAGGAGGAACGCGGTCAACAGCCATGCGCCCTGGGTGGTCTGGTAGTGCGTGGCGATCGCCGGCAGGGCCGTCGAGATCATGATGTAGCTGACTGCGAGCAGCTCGAGCAGGAGCACGATCGCGGCCAGTGAGAGCACGAGCCGCGGGTTCCAGCCGGCGTTGTCTCCGGCGGGCGACGGTGTCGTGCCGTCGGTCGGGGTGAAGGCCATCCGTGTCATCCTTTCGGACACCGAAACGGGGTGAGCTCGAGTGAGTTCGAGCCCTCACATGACACTGATGCGCGATGCGTGACGCCAGTCACATGTCCGTTCAGTGGGATGTTCGGGAACTCGCACGATTTACTGCCCCGAGTGCCGAAACATGTTCACGAATAGTCGGTTTCGAGACACCGATGGGCGAAGAATCACAATTGTGATGCTTCGCCCATCGTGTCGTCCGGTCAGGGCCGCAGCCGGCGCACCGCCCACAGTGACGGGATCAGCAGCAGCGCCGAAAGCGCCAGTGTCAGCAGCACTTCGATCGTCTGGAAACGCCGGAACAGGGTGTCCGGGTGATAGCGGACCTCGAAATGATCGATGCCCTGGGCGCGCTGGCAGTCGGCGAACTCGCGGTTCTGCTGTTCGATGAGGAGGTCCGTTCGTGCGTCGTACTCGGCCCGGGTTTCGTCGGGGCGCTGCTCCCAGCCGAGGTTGTTCCACACGTGGTTGCAGTTCGAGTAGTCGAAGTCGACGTCGCGGCCGTTCGTGTCGACGTACGCCGACCCGATCGTCCACGTAGCCCCGATGTCCGAGGCGTACTGCGCTCCATAGGGGTTGGATCCGAGTTCCTGCACCTCCACCCGCGGCGTCGCATAGTACGGCCGCGCCACGACCTGGAAGCCGACGAGCACCGCGGTCGTCGCGATCAGTGTCAGCACCATGGCGCCCAGTGTGTTCCGCAGCAGTAGCGCCAGGCAGCTGCCGACGGTGAGACCGAGGACGGTGTAGGCGCCGGCGATCGGGCCGGTGGACTGGAACAACGGATACGACAGCGCTGAGTGGCCGGACCACATTGTCGAGAAGAAGGCGTAGTTGCTGTCCCGCAGGAAGGCTCGCGTCCACTCGAGAACTGACCCGAGAATCACCATGGCGACCACGATCGGTGTGAACACCACCAGGGTCCGCGTCCAGTACCACCTCAGCCGGCTCACGGACTGCGTCAGGCCGAGTACGTGGGTGCCGCGTTCGATGTCGCGGGAGAACACGGTGACACCGACGAGGGCGCCGAGGAGAACCGGCATCGCCAGCGTCAGCAGGGTGATGAGGGTCAGACCCGATTCGGCCAGGCACTCAGGGCCTTTGCCACATCCGAAGGCGGTGCCGAAGTATCGGCCGCCATCGCGCCGCACGATGATCCCGCACGCCGCGGCCACCACTGCCAGTGCCAGAACCGTGCCGGTCGCGGCGAGGATCGTCGTGCGGTACTGCCGCCACGTCACCCAGATCATGCTGCCTCCTCGGTGGTTGCGGTCAGGTAGGCCAGGACGATGTCGTCGAGGTTCGCGGGTTCGATGCGCCATCCGTCGGTGGCGGTGGCGGTGGGGCGTGGGCCGCGCACGAGGTGTGTGCTGCGGTGGGTGTCGACGACGGTGCCGTCGGCGACGACGTCCCGGGGGTCGGCGGGTCCGGTGAGCAGGTAGTGCTCGTCGACGAGGTCGTCGAGTGCGCCGGTGAGCCGGGTGCGTCCGGAGCCGAGGATGACGATCTGGTCGGCGATCTCGGCGACCTCGGACAGCACGTGTGACGACAGGACGACGGTGGTGCCGTGGTCGGCGGCGTCTTCCATGAGGGTGCGGACGACGTCGCGCCGTGCGAGTGGATCGAGTTCGGCGAGGGGTTCGTCGAGGAGCAGCACGTCGGGGCGCCGCCCGAGGGCGAGGGCCAGTGCGACGCGGGCCCGATGTCCGGGCGACAGGGTTTTCACCCGCGCTGTCAGGGGGATTCCGGCGTCGGTCACGAGCCGTGACGCGTAGGCGTCGTCCCACTGTGTGTTGGTCTTCGCGCCGAACAGCAGGGTGTCGGCGACGGTGAAGCCGCGGTGGAGCGGCTTGTGCTGTGCGACGTACGCCAGGCCGGGTGCGATGCCGCGGCGGTCCGGTTGCCGGCCGAGGACGGTCACTTCACCGGAGTCGGGTTCGAGTAGCCCGACGGCGATCGACATGAGTGTCGACTTGCCGGCGCCGTTCGCGCCGACGAGGGCGGTGATGCTGCCGCGCTGCACGTCGAAGCTGCATCCGCGCAGGGCGTCGGTGCGGCGGAACCGCTTGTGGACGTCACGCACCGACAGTGCGACCTCGTGTGTCTCGGTCATCTGGATTCTCCTGTGTCGTCGCCGAATTCGCTGTCGAGTGCCGCGGTCACGAGGGCCTCGAGGTCGGAGCGGTCGAGGCCGGCTGCCGCGGCGTGCCGCACCCAGGTGGACAGTTCGTCCTGCAGGGCGTGCCGCTCGGCCATGCCCGGTTTGGCGAGGGAGCGGGTGACGAACGTCCCCAGGCCGGGGCGTGCTTCGACGAGCCCGTCGTTTTCGAGTTCCCGGTACGCCTTGAGCACGGTGTTCGGGTTGACGGTGCAGGCCGCGACGACGTCCTTCGCGGTGGGCAGGCGGTCACCCGGTGCGAGGTCGCCGAGCCGCAGCGCCTGTTTCACCTGGAGCACCAGCTGGACGTAGGCGGGGATCCCGGACCGCCGGTTGATGTGGAACTCGACCACACCGAACCTCCATTCAACTACAACATTAGTGAAATAGAGGTTGCATGGAGGCGATGCCGGATGTCAACCTGTTCGCGAGGTTCTGCGCGTGTCGGGGCAAATGTCGCGTCCGACCCTTGTCCGGTGCGAAAATGCCGGTGACGTGCTGTTCGAGACGGAAGTTCGATAGTGAATTCAACGAATACCGGTGGTCCCGGGAAGACGGGCCCGGCCGCGTCGAAACCGAAACCGAAACCGAAGCCGAAGGCGAAGGCAAAGGCGAAACCGAAGGCGGCGAAGGCCAAGCCCGGGAAGTCTCGTCGCAAGGGCCTGCGGATCACGCTGTACGCGAGCCTGGTCGTGCTGGTACTGCTGATCACCGTGCCGCTGGTCTGGTTCGGGGTCTCCTACAAGAACGCGGATGTGCCGCGGCCGTCGGACATGCGCACCAACCAGGTGTCGACGATCCTCGCGGCCGACGGTTCGACGGAGATCGCCCGTGTCGTGCCGCCCGAGGGCAACCGCACCGAGGTGGCGATCGACGAGATCCCGGTGCAGATGCGCAACGCGGTGCTCTCCGCGGAGGACCGCGACTTCTACTCCAACCCGGGTTTCTCGGTGTCCGGGTTCGCGCGGGCCGCCCGCGACAACATCCTCGGTCGCGAGAGTGCCGGCGGCGGCTCCACCATCACCCAGCAGTACGTCAAGAACACGCTCGTCGGTTCCGAACGGTCGATCGACCGCAAACTCGAGGAACTGGTGATCTCGTCGAAGATGGCCCGCGAGTGGTCCAAGGACGAGATTCTCGCCGCCTACCTCAACACCATCTATTTCGGTCGCGGCGCGTACGGCATCGCGGCCGCATCCGACGCCTACTTCGGCAAGCCGCTCGCCGACCTCACGGTCGCGGAGGGGGCCGTGCTGGCCGCGGTGATCCAGTCCCCGTCGAGTCTCGATCCGGTCACCAACCCGGATGCGCTGACGGCGCGGTGGAACTACGTCCTCGACGGCATGGTGACGATGTCGACGCTGACTCCGGAGGAGCGGCAGGCCACCGAGTTCCCGGTGGTCCTACCGCAGGCGCCGGTCGCCGACTCGGGTGCCGCGCCCGGACCGGAAGGGTTGATCCGCGCGCAGGTGCTGCGCGAGCTCACGGCGTCCGGCGTCAGCGAACAGGACCTCAACACCGAGGGCCTGCAGATCACCACCACGATCGATCCCACCGCGCAGCGGGCCGCGGTCGACGCCGTGGAGTCGACGTTCGACGGGGAGCCGGAGAACCTGCGGACCGCCGTGGTGTCGGTGGATCCGCGATCCGGTGCGGTGCGCGCCTACTACGGCGGCGCCGACGGCAAGGGCTTCGACTTCGCGCAGGCCGGCCTGCAGACCGGTTCGGCGTTCAAGGTGTTCGGCCTGGTTGCCGCACTGCAGCAGGGGATTCCGCTGTCGCAGACGTACGACAGCTCGCCGCTGAGCATCTACGGTGTGTCGATCGGCAACGTCGGCGGCGAGTCGTGTGGCAAGTGCACCATCGCCGAGGCGCTCAAACGTTCGCTCAACACCAGCTTCTACCGGTTGACGCTGTCGATGGACGACGGTGCCCAGAAGATCGCCGATGCCGCCCACGAGGCCGGTATCCCCGAGACGGTGCCGGGCTGGGAGTATCCCACCCTCACCCAGGAAGGCGGGTCGCCGGAGAACGGAATCGTGCTGGGGCAGTATCTGTCCCGTCCCCTCGACATGGCGTCGGCGTACGCGACCCTGGCCGCGTCCGGCGTCTACCACGAGCCGTACTTCGTGCAGAAGGTCGTGACCGCCGACGGTGACGTCCTGCTCGACCGGCCGGCGTCCGAGGGGGAACGCCGCCTCGACGCCGCCGTCGCCGAGAACACCACGCAGGCGATGCTGCCGATCGCGGCCTACTCGGCCGGCCACAACCTGGCCGGTGGACGCCCGTCGGCGTCGAAGACCGGTACCGCGCAGTTGGGTGACACCGGCAGGAACAAGGACGCCTGGATGGTCGGTTACACGCCGTCGCTGTCGACGGCCGTGTGGGTGGGTACCGCGGACTCTCAGGCCGTCGAGAACAGTTGGGGCGGATCGGTGTACGGGTCGGGTCTGCCGTCGGACATCTGGAAGAAGACGATGGACGGGGCACTGCAGGGCACCCCGGTGGAGAAGTTCCCGTGGCCGGATCCGATCGGCGGCCAGGCCGGCGTCCCGGCGTTCACCGGGGTCTCCACCGGCACTCCCACGACGGGCGCAGCCGCGCCCGACGCGCCGGCACCGGGCGCTCCCCCGGCCGCACCGCAGTTGCCTCCGCCCCCGGCCCCCAGGTTCATCGAGATCCTGCCGGGCATCCGGATTCCGCTGCCCGGGTAACCACACGATGCGAATATCGTCCGATTTTCTGGGATAGTCGACGACGTGAATGATCATGGTTCTCGTCGACGGTTCCTGTCCCGGTTCGGCGGCACGGTGGTGTGTGCCGGCGTGCTCGCGGGAGTGCTGACGGCGGCACCGGCCTCGGCGGCGCCGTCGGGGCCGGCGTCGTGTGTGCCGTTCGGGACCGCCCAGCTGCCGCCGGGCCTGCCGTCGATGGGAGCTCGTGACGGGCTCGCGACCCTGCCGCCGTTCCTCGGCGACCACGCACCGTCGTCGGTCGAACTGCGGACGCAGACAACCCAGTTCAACAAGTTCTGGGACTTCGCGCTGGTCGACGACGGTGCCCTGCTGACCCGGCCGCGGGCGTGGAACGGCGAGAACGCCGAGCCGTGGCGGTACGTGCCGCTGCCGGACTGCCTCCGCGGCACCCTCGTCGGCATCTCCGCGGACGACGACGAGCTGGTCGCGCTCGACGCCGACGGCTGGATCTACACGATGGACAACGCGTCGCAGACGCCGCTGACGTGGAACTGGACGTCGGCGTTCGGTGCCCCGCTCTGGACGGCCGGCGGCAAACGGCTCCTCGGCGGCGAGGCCGGGCAGTGGGCGCTGTCCGTCGCGTCACCGTGGGACAACCAGACGTACGCGGACGTCGCCGGTCGCCTGCACTACTTCGGTCTGGCGAAGATGACGATGGTGCCGTCGCTGACGGGGGACGGCAGCCGCATCACCTACGCGGACCCGTGGCTGCCGAACGACGACAGCTACGAGATCGGTGGTCCGCTCGGCGGCCGCTTCAAATCGGTGGCACTGTCGTCGTCCGCGTCGACGACGTTCGTGACCAACGAGTACGGCGACATGTACACCCGCAACTTCGACGTCGACGGCTCCGGCTCGGACTCGATCTTCTTCCGGTACAGCTGGGACGACCAGACCGGGAAGCCGACCGCACCGAACTCGGCGTTCGAGTCGTGGTTCAAGGGCTACGCCGCGATCCAGCTGCCCGCACAGGACTGGGTGCGTCAGCCCAAGATCCCCGGCGACATCACGTCGGCGATCAGCGTGCACTCCACCGGCGTCGGCCCGGACGCCCGCGAACTGCGGGTCGCCGGTAGCCGCGACGGTGTCACCGGCTTCTGGCACAAGCATCTGACCGCGAGCGGCTGGGAGTTCACCGCGACCGGCGCCGAGCTGCCCGGCACCCCGCTCGCGAACTCGCCGCGGGACCGCTCCGCCGACACCCTGGCCCCGGCCGCACCGTGGACCCTGTCCACCGATCTGCCGTCACGGGACGCGTGGGTGGACGGCCAGGTCCTCGTCGACAGTGTGCTGCCGTACTCGATCCTCGACCCGCGCCTGCTCGACCAGGTCGGCCTGCACGCCGGGCCGTCCGGCTACCGGTTGACGCTCGAGCACTTCGATCCGGTCGCGACGACGCGCACCGCCACCGTGACCGCACCCGACGGAGCCGAGATCGAGGTGATCGTGCACACCGCCGACGGTCTGCGGTTCGCGCCGCGTGGTGCCGGACTCGACGGCAATCCCCGGCACCTCGTCGGGGCGATCGAGATCCCGCAGAAGCAGTTCGACGCCCGCGGCAACGACCCCGTGCTCGACGCATTCGTGCGGGACTGGATGCGTGGCAAGCAGATCGCGGCGATCACGCTCAGCGCCACCGACCACGACCTCGTGGTGCGCTGATCCACGCACCCGGCGGTCCGATCACGAGCGGGCCACGTGGTGCAGGTAGAGACGCACCGCGACGTTCTCGATCGGCTCGGTGAGCGGATCGGAGTAGGTGCCGGCGCCGGGCAGGCACGCGGCCGACGCCCGCGCGGCCTGCGTGAGCGCACCGAGTACTCCGGTACTCCGCTGGATCGGTGACTTGCGTGTCCACGCCAGGGAGGCCGCTCCGGACGGAAGGGTGTTCGAGCACGCGATCCGTAGCGGCATCTTGTCCCGCACTGTGCCGTCGACGTTCCGGAACAGTGCGGGCGGGGCGAGCGTCCGGCCGATCTGCCAGAAGCGTTCCGTCTGGAACACGTGGACGAGATTGTCGGCGAAGTCGCCGAGGACGCGTTCGTAGTAGTCGGGGACGAGGCGGTGGCGGACGAAGTTGGCGCACACCTCCGCACGGACGAATGCATCCAGTTCGGCTGTCGCGGAGGGAGAATCGATGGGCGCGGTGACGAATCGGCCCCCGGCGAAGATGGCGTCGGCGCCGCTCCCGGTGAGGAGGGCCACGGCTTCGTCCTGTTGGGCGGCGTGCGCGGCGATCGCGTTCCTGGCAGCTACCAACGGAATCGCGGCGGCGACCTCGTACAGTTCGGCGGTCCCGAGTATGCGGGTGGTGCGTTCGGCGAGGTCGACGACCTCGTCCTGAGTGAGGTAGATGACCTCGTGGGTGAGTCCGAGTGCCTGCGCCGCGGCGGAGGCCGGACCGTAGTCGTCGGTATCGACATCGGTGACGACGGTGATCGCGTGTGGGCGGGTGCCGAGTGTCGCGGCCGTCGCCGCGACGAGAATCGAGTCGACACCGCCGGACAACAGCACGATGGGGCGACCGCGAAAGGCGTCGAACACAGCCCGTAGCCGGTCGGCCGTCTCGTCCGCGACGGCGAGAGCGGCCGTGTCCGCGTCGGTGATCGTGCGTAGTTCGATGCCGTCGATGTCGACGTTCTCGCAGTCGGCGACATACTGCACGCCGGTGGCGGTCTGTCCGGCAAGGGGCTGGCGCACGTGTGGGTTCCTTTTCTGTCGATCACGGTGACCGGTACGGCGGATTGTAGGCAGGACCCCTCTCCCGGCGGTCCCATTCGCCCTATTTTCCAATGTGGCGTGGGCTGACCGCAGCCACCGTGAGCCACCCGCTACCGGCGTCGTCAGCGCGGGCCGGACGCTCGGTGGACCCGGTTCTTCTGTTCCGAGTGGGTTCAGCCGGTGGCGCCGGAGGGAATCGGCAGTGCGTCGATCGCCCGGTCGACGACGTCGTCGACCGTGAAGACCGGATCGGTGGTGCGGTCGATCGCGAGGCTCTCCACCATCGACCACCACGCGCGCAGCAGCATCCGGACGGTCGGCGACGGTTCGGTGCCGGTGGCCGCGAGGGTGCGCTCGACCATCGTGTTCTTCATGTGTTCGCGGATCTCCCGGATCTGCGGGTCGGCGCCGAAACCGCCGTGGAAGAACGACTGGTAGTTGTCGCCGTGCCGGTCGACGAACGAGACGAACGCGTGCACGACGGCCCGCAGCTGATCGGCGGTCGGGTCGGCCGCGTCCGGCACTGCGGCCCGGAGCAGCCTTCGCGCGGCTGCGCCGACGACCGCGACGTAGTAGTCCTGCTTGGTCGGGAAGTACCGGAACAGCAGGCCGCGGGAGATGCCGGCCTTCTGGGCCACCTGGTCGATCGACAGCGCGTGGATCGGCCGTGTCGACAGTTCCTGCAGGCCGATCGCGACGAGCTGCCGCTTGCGTTCCTCCGGTGGGAGTCGCCGCCGCGCCGTCGGTTCCGTCGTCTCGGTTCGAGTGGACAAGAAATGCACCATCCAGGTTCTTGATTGCGGGGCAAGTCTACGTTTAGGTTAACTGAGCAATGCTCAGTTAGTCGACGACTTGGAGGCCGGTATGGATTTCGCCCCGAGCGCGCGGTCGCAGGAGTATCTGGACCGACTGCGTGAGTTCATCGCGACCGAGGTCGCTCCCGTCGAGGCCCGGCTGCGGGCCGAGCGGATCGCGCCGTTCGCCCAGCGCGCCGACGTCCCCGGTGCCGCGATGTGGCAGGTGTCCGACGAGTTCCGTGCCCTGCAGGCGAAGGCCCGCGCGCAGGGACTGTGGAACCTCTTCCTGCCCGACGCCGAACTCGGTGCCGGCCTGAGCAACGTCGACTACGCGCCGCTCGCCGAGGAGATGGGCCGCTCCCCGTTCGTCTCCGCGGTCTTCAACTGCGACGCCCCCGACACCGGCAACATGGAGGTGCTCTACCACTACGGCAGCGACGACCAGAAGGAACGCTGGCTGAAACCGTTGCTGGACGGCGAGATCCGTTCTGCGTTCTGCATGACCGAGCCCGGCGTCGCGTCGTCCGACGCCACCAACATGGCGGCCACCGCCGTCGTCGAGGGCGACGAGGTGGTGCTGGACGGCCGCAAGTGGTGGAGCACCGGCATCGGCAGCCCGGACTGCAAGATCCTCATCTTCATGGGCCTCACCGATCCGGAAGCGCCCAAGCATCAACGGCATTCGATGGTGCTGGTCCCGCTCGACACCCCCGGCGTGAAGGTCGAGCGGATGCTCTCGACCATGGGGTTCTACGACGGGCCGGGCGGCCACGGCGAGGTCTCGTTCACGAACGTCCGGCTGCCGCTGGATGCGATCATCGCCGGCCCCGGACGGGGATTCGAGATCGCGCAGGGACGCCTCGGTCCCGGCCGCGTGCACCACTGCATGCGCCTGGTCGGGCTCGCGGAGGCCGCGCTCGAGCTGGCGATCCGCCGCGGCACCGAACGCGTCGCCTTCGGCAAGCCGCTGATCAACCTGGGTGGCAACCGGGAACGCGTCGCCGACGCCCGCATCGCCATCAACCAACTCCGACTGCTCGTGCTCAACACGGCGTGGCTGCTCGACACCCAGGGCATCTTCGGTGCCCGGTCCGCGGTGTCGGAGATCAAGGTCGCCGCACCGCGGGTGGCGCAGCAGGTGATCGACTTCGCGATCCAGCTCCACGGCGGCGGCGGCCTGTCCGACGACTTCCCGCTCGCCGGCGCGTGGACGGCGGCCCGGGCGTTGCGGCTGGCCGACGGTCCCGACGAGGTCCACCAGGGTCTCGTGGCCCGCTTCGAGTTGGGTAAGTACCAGTGACCGCGAAGCTGCCGGAGAACGCGCGCACCGTCCGCGACGAGGACGCGTTCGACGTCGAGACCGTCGCGCAGTGGCTCCGCGCGAACGGTGTGCCCGAGGACGGCATTCCCGAGGTCCGACAGTTCGCCGGTGGCGCGTCCAACCTGACCTATCTGCTGCGCTACCCGGACCGCGATCTGGTGCTGCGGCGCCCGCCGGCCGGGGCCAAGCCGTCATCCGGGCACGACATGGTCCGCGAGTACCGCATCCAGTCGCTGCTCGCGCCGGTGTACCCGCACGTGCCGGCGATGGTGGGGTTGTGCACCGATCCGTCGGTGCTGGGCAGCGATTTCTACGTCATGGAACGGGTCGAGGGCACCATCCTGCGGTCCGCTCCCCCGGCCGAACTCGGGCTCACCCCGGCGAACACGCGGGAGCTGTGCCTGCAGGTGATCGACCTGCTGATCGAACTACACGGTGTCGACGCCGCCGCGTCGGGTCTCGACGAGTTCGGCCGCGGCACAGGATATGTCGCCCGGCAGGTCGCGGGTTGGACCAAACGTTACGCCGCCGCCCGCACCGACAACGTCCCAGACTTCGCGCAGGTGATGCGGTGGCTCGCCGACAACCAGCCCGCCGACATCGCGTCGACGGTGATCCACGGCGACTTCCGGCTCGACAACGTCGTCCTCGGTGACGACCTGCGGCCGCGCGCCGTGCTGGACTGGGAACTCGCCACCGTCGGTGATCCGCTCATGGACCTCGGCTCCAGCCTGGCGTACTGGGTGCAGGCCGACGACCATCCGATGATGCTGGCGACCAAGCGGCAGCCGTCGGACCTGCCGGGCATGCTCACGCGCCGCGAGATCGTCGAATACTACGGCGAGCGTACGGGTCTGCCGATCGACAACTGGCGCTTCTACGAGGTGTTCGGGCTGTTCCGGCTGGCGGTGATCGCACAGCAGATCTACTACCGCTTCCACCACGGGCAGACCACCAATCCGGCGTTCGAGCACTTCTGGATCGCCGTGGGCTATCTCGACACTCGCTGCAACGAACTGATCGACACGGAGGAGAACTAGTGGGCAGCCGCACGACGCGCAGGAACATTCTCGTCACCGGCGCCAGCTCGGGACTCGGGCGGGGCATGGCCCGCGAATTCGCCTCGCGGGGACGCAATCTCGCGCTCGCGGCGCGGCGCACCGAACGGCTCGAGGAGCTGCGCGACGAACTGCTCGCCGCGAATCCCGGTATCACGGTCGCGATCCGCGAACTCGACGTCGACGTCCACGACCAGGTGTTCAGCGTGTTCCGGGAGTTCGACGAGGAGTTGGGCGGCCTGGACCGGGTGATCGTCAACGCCGGCCTCGGAAAGGGACAGCCGTTGGGCACCGGATACTTTCGCGCCAACGCGGCGACGGCACAGACGAATTTCCTGGGTGCCCTCGCACAGAGCGAGGCGGCGCTCGAGCTGTTCCGGCCGCGGAACACCGGCCACGTGGTGCTGATCTCGTCGGTGAGCGCGATGCGCGGGATGCCGCGCAATCTCACCACCTACGCGGCGTCCAAGGCCGGGGTGGCGGCGCTCGGCGAGGGTATGCGCGCCGACCTCGCGAAAACCGGTATCGACGTCTCCACCATTTTTCCCGGCTTCATCCGTTCCGAGATCAACGAGAAGGTGAAGAAGGTTCCGTTCATCGTCGACACTGACACCGGCTGTCGTGCCCTGGCTGCGACGATCGAGAAGGAACCGAATAAGGCGTACGTTCCGGCGTGGCCGTGGGCGCCGCTGTCCGTCGCGATGAAGGTGCTGCCACTGTCGGTGGTGTCGAAGATGTCCTGATTCCGAGGTGACGCGTGGCGGTATCTAGCCCATCGCGATCGACCGGACGGGGTTCTGACCTGCAATTACTCGAAACTGGTCGGTTTATTAGACGATGAAAATAAATATCCGATAACTATCGACGGATTGATACAGCTTCGTTACTCTTTTGTGACGGGCCCCACGGAAGCACTTTTCCTGGGGCCGCTGAGCAGGACACAAATGAGGTAACCCCGTGGGCAAGCATCACCAGCCGCACCGTTTCGTTCGCAACACGATCCCGTCGAATTCCGGTACTCGTCGTCGATCCCTGAAGGCGGCAGTGGTCGTCGCCGTCGCCGGAACCCTCCTCGCCGGAGGCGCGCAGCTCGGCATCACCACCGCATCCGCGTCGCCGCAATTCTCCCGAAGCATCGGATCCGTCCACATGTTCGGATCGAGTTCGTCTGTAGTGCAACCAGTTTCCGGAGTCCTGACGTCGAGCTACGGGCCGCGTTGGGGCAGTCATCACAACGGTATCGACATCGGTGCCGGACTCGGCACACCGATCCACTCGGCCGCGGCCGGCACGGTGATCTCGGCCGGCCCGGCCTCCGGGTTCGGGCAGTGGGTCCGCGTGCAGCACAACGACGGCACGATCACGGTGTACGGCCACGTCGACACCTACATCGTCGGTGTCGGCCGGCATGTCGCCGCGGGGCAGCAGATCGCGACGGTCGGCAACCGTGGCCAGTCGACGGGCCCACACCTGCACTTCGAGGTCTGGGATCCCAGCGGCCGGCAGGTCGACCCCCAGACCTGGCTGCAGGCCAACGGCGTCTCCCCGACCTGGTGACCCTGCCCGCCGCGGGCCGACCGAGGATCACAGTTCCAGGTGGTCACCGTCGAAACGTCGCCGCATCCGCCGATCGTGGGTGACGACGACGACGGAGCCGTCGAACGCGTCGAGGGCGTTCTCCAGTTCCTCGACGAGCACCGGTGCGAGATGGTTCGTGGGCTCGTCCAGGAGCAGCAGGTCGGCGCCGGAGGTGGACAACAGTGCCACCTCGAGGCGCCGACGCTGCCCGAAGGACAGGTCCGCGATCCGTCGGTGCAGATCGTCGGGGCGGAACAGCCCGAGCGAGAGCAGTTCCGACGCCACCTCGTCCGGGTCGCCGGGACACTCTTCCCCGTACGCCTGCAGCAACGTCGCCGAGGAGGGCCACGAGCGTGGTGCCTGTCGTAGGTATCCGATCCGCTCGGGTGCCACCACGGACCCACTGTCGGGAACGATCTCGCCCGCAATCACATTCAGCAATGTGGTCTTGCCGGCCCCGTTCCGGCCGGTCACCAGCAGTCGGCCGCCCCTCGGTACCGCCAGTGTCGGGACCGCGAGCCGGGTCCCGACGCGGACGTCGGCCAGCAGTACCGACGGTCCCCCGGATTCCCCGGAGCCCCGAGTGGTCAGCGACGGGGTGAACCGTAACGGATCGGGCGGGGGTGCAACGGTGTTCGTCGTCAACTGCTCGATCCTCTGCTTGGCTCCCCGGATCCGGCCCATCGCCCCGTGTTCACGTCCGCGCGCCCGGAACGCCCCGTGCCCGAACCCGGCTTTCTCCTGCTTGCGGGGAATCGCGGCGAGCCGTGCCGCACCGACCTCGACGAGGTGAGTGTTCCGGGCCAGCTCGACCTTCCATTCCTCGTACTCCTGCTGTCGCCGTCGCCGCTCCGCGGCCTTCGCGACGAGATATCCGTCGTAGCCGTCGCCGTAGCGTCGGATCCTGCGGTCACCGACCTCGACGATCACCGAGGTCAGACGATCGAGGAACGCGCGATCGTGGGTCACGGCGACCACGGTGCCGTGATGTGCGAGCAGATGCTCCTCGAGCCAGGTGACGGCCTCGTCGTCGAGATCGTTCGTCGGTTCGTCGAGCAGGAGCAGTTCGGCGTTCGACGCCAGGCTCGCGGCCAGGGCGAGCCGGGCCTGTTCGCCACCGGAGAGCGTGCGCAACCGCCGCGACCGGTCGAGGCCCGGCATCCCGAGGACGTGCAGGCCGACGTCGACCCGCTCGTCGACGGTGTAGCCGTCCAGGCTCTCGAAAAGTTCTGTCGCATCGGTGTATTCGGACAAAAGGCCGCCGAGGTCGCCATCGGCCGCCTCGGCCAGGCGTTGTTCCAGGTCGCGGATCCTGGATTCGAGCGCCCGCAGGTCGCCGAGGACGTGGTCGACGGCGTCCGCGACGATCGCATCGTCGGGCAGGTCCAGGGACTGTGCGGCATGGGCGATCCCGCCCGGGGCGACGACGTGGACGTCACCGTTGTCGGCACGGAGATGTCCGGCCAGCAGCGCGAGCAGTGTGGACTTGCCGGATCCGTTGTCGCCGACGACACCGACCTTCGCTCCCGGCGGGACGGACAGGTCCGCGCCGTCGAGGACGAGTCGGTCGCCGAAGCGTTTCGAGACCGAGCGGAGGGAGAGTTGGGAGGTGGACACGGGGGTGCGCTCCTTGTGCCCGGACGAACCGGGCCGATCGGGGAAAGGTGTCCTCGCGCAATCGACCCGGCAGAACCGGATGGATGTGTATGCGCGCTCAGGACCCGTCGCGGAGCATGCTCGACGCGACGTCCCGATCTACTGATTCAGAGTACCCACGAAAACCACCGTAGCACCGGAGGATTCGCCCGACCACCGATTATCCGGAGGAGTCCTCCCCGAATACACCTGTGGCGGTGGTCGAACGAATCGACCACCGCCACACGAGGTTTACGCGACCTACTCGGCCCCGATGATGAAGGCTTCGAGCTCGGCGCGAGCCTGGTCGTCCGGCATCTGGACCGGCGGGGACTTCATCAGGTACGCCGATGCGGGCAGGATCGGGCCGCCGATGCCGCGGTCCTTGGCGATCTTCGCGGCGCGGATGGCGTCGATGATGATGCCGGCCGAGTTCGGGGAGTCCCACACCTCGAGCTTGTACTCCAGGTTCAGCGGGGCATCACCGAAGTTGCGACCCTCGAGGCGGACGTACGCCCACTTGCGGTCGTCGAGCCACTCGACGTAGTCGGACGGGCCGATGTGGACGTTGCGGTCGTGGACCTTGCCGGCCAGCGGACCCTCGAGGATCGACGTGACGGCCTGCGTCTTCGACACCTTCTTGGACTCCAGACGCTCACGCTCGAGCATGTTCTTGAAGTCCATGTTGCCGCCGACGTTCAGCTGGTACGTGCGGTCGAGGATGACGCCGCGATCCTCGAACAGCTTCGCCATCACGCGGTGCGTGATGGTGGCGCCGACCTGGCTCTTGATGTCGTCGCCGACGATCGGGACACCGGCCGCCTTGAACTTCTCGGCCCACTCCGGATCGGATGCGATGAACACGGGCAGCGCGTTGACGAACGCGACACCGGCGTCGATGGCGCACTGCGCGTAGAACTTGTCGGCCTCCTCGGAACCCACCGGCAGGTAGGAGACGAGGACGTCGACCTCGGCGGCCTTCAGCGCGGCGACGACGTCGACGGGGTCGGCGTCGGAGACCTCGATGGTCTGCGCGTAGTACTTGCCGATGCCGTCGAGCGTCGGGCCACGCTGCACCGGCACGTCCAGCGGCGGGACGTCGGTGATCTTGATGGTGTTGTTCTCGCTGGCGTTGATCGCCTCGGAGAGGTCGAACCCGACCTTCTTGGCATCGACGTCGAAGGCGGCGACGAACTGCACGTCGCGGACGTGGTACTGGCCGAACTTGACGTGCATCAGACCGGGAACGGTCGAGTTCTCGTCCGCGTCCTTGTAGTACTGCACGCCCTGGACCAGTGACGAGGCACAGTTGCCCACGCCCACAATGGCTACGCGCACCGCGGTGCTGTTGTCACCCATGGTCGGGTTCTCCTTCTTTTTTCTCGGGTGCTGCTGTCGTTGATTGTTCGGCGGCGATCAGCTCGTTCAGCCACCGCACTTCGCGTTCGCTCGATTCGAGCCCGAGCTGGTGGAGCTGGCGGGTGTACCGGTCGAGTGACCCGGTGGCCCGCCCGATGGCGTCGCGCAGCCCCTCCCGGCGCTCCTCGACCTGCCGTCGCCTGCCTTCCAGGATTCGCATCCGCGCTTCGGCGGGGGTGCGGCTGAAGAAGGCGAGGTGCACGCCGAACCCGTCGTCGGTGTAGTTCTGGGGCCCGGTGTCGGCCACCAGCTCGGAGAAACGCTTCCTCCCTGCGGGGGTCAGCTCGTAGACGCGGCGGGCACGACGCTTGAGCGCCCCGTCCTCGTTGCCGCCCTCGACGATGAGACCGTTCGCCTGCATCCGACGCAGCGTCGGATACAGCGAGCCGTAGGAGAAGGCGCGGAACGCTCCGAGCAGACCGGTGAGCCGCTTCCGCAGCTCATACCCGTGCATCGGTGACTCGAGGAGCAGCCCGAGAATCGCCAGTTCGAGCAAGACCACACCCCCTGAGTTCCGGACCATAACCGACTGATGCGATTGCCAACTATATCGCACCGATATATTCGGGTACACAGATGCCGACAGGCCGTGGACGATCTACCGGTCGGCCCGGTGGACGTCGACGACGGTGCCGTCCATGCGGGTGTCGATCATTCCCGTTCGTTCGTCCCGGCCCTCGAACAGCACAGAGACCAGCACATCGCCGGTCGAATCCGGGCGCACGAAGATGTGCTCCACCGTTGCCGACAGGAGACCGACCCGGTCCGGTCCGGCCACGAGTACCTCGGCGAGCCGGTCGACGTCGAGATCCGCGAGGTCGACCGTGACCGCATCCGGGTCGCGACTGCCCGACTGCCCCGACACCGAGAAGCCGCCGCGGAAGACCAACTCCTGCTCGCGGTGCGGCCGGTCCGGGAGCGCTCGGGTCGCCAGCGCGTAGTCCGGGTAGAAGATCACGTCGTCCACCCGCAGATTCCCGAACTCCGCCTCGTACCGGCGCAGGAACTCGCGGAGTCCGGCGGGCGAAACAGGGTCGAGCCGCTCGATCACGATCGGTTCCGGCTCGCCGGGCGGAGCCTGGGCCGGTTCCACCGCGGCCGTCGTGTCGGACGCCGCGACCTCACGGTTCGTGTACAGGACCGCCGCGTAGACAGCCACGGCCGCGACGGCGATCGCGGCCAGAACGCGTCGGGGGAGACGGTGCTGCTCCGGCGTCGCAGACCCGGATGCAGACCCCGCAGCGGCGAGATGCTCAGGAACCTGGAGATCCGTGACGAGTGCCGCGAGTTGCCGGATCGTCCGCGCCGCCAGCGCCTTCTCGGTCCGCGCCCGATACTCGGCCGCATCGAGCTGACCGTCGCTGTAACCGGCGTCGAGCAACTCGCACGTGCGGACCCGATCGAGGTCACGTGCGCGCATTCCGGTCGAGGCTCGCTTCGGCACCGGACGATCCTAGAGAACCGACCGGAACGTCGGCTGTGTGCAGGTCAGCGGTCGGCGCGGTCGACGTCGCGAACCTTGCCGTCGAAGCCGACGGTCAGGTAACCCACAGCCCCGATGTCCCGGTTCTGCACATAGATCGTCACGACCTGGCCGACGTTGTCGTCCCGTTTCATCGAGAGATGGACATCGGTCGGATCGGTCACTCCGAGGGTGCGGTCGGCGCCGTACAGCAGCCCGATCACGGTCGGCACGTTCGGCCGCAGTGCAGCCAGGTCGACGGGTACACCGGCGCTCGTGCGCGACGAGTCGCCGCCGCTCCGGGTCGTCCGGCCCCGGCCGTCCTCGATCTCGTACCGGTACGACTCCGAACGGCCTGGTTTGCCGGGCACGGCCCGGTCGAAGACCGCGTAGTCCGGGAAGACGGTCAGGTTGTCGACCTTCGAGTCGCCCAGTTCGGCGGCGACGTCGTCGAGCAGTTGCGACAGGCCTGCCGCGGTGGTCAGTTCCACATCCTCGGCTGCAGGTCCGGACGAACCGGATGCGTCGTCGTCGCCACCCGAGACGAGTACGAGGAGTGCCCCCGCCACGGCGACGACGGCCACGAGCACGGCGATCAGGCGCGCGCGGCGCTGTGCTGCGCTCACGAGGGCGGGTAGACGTCGGTGACCGTGCCGTCGAGGCGGGCGGTCAGGTGACCGGACTGTTTGTCGCCGTTCTGGGCATAGAGCTTGATCTGCTTCTCCCCGGTGATCAGCTGCGGTTCCACGATGATGTACGTGACCTTCCCGTTCGGCACGGCGAGCCGGTCGGCGCCCGTCGCGATCAGCCCACCCAGCGCATCGACGTCCATGTCGGCCAGATCGATCGTCTCGGTGTCGAGGGGCCGTGACTCCGGTGCACCCGACGGTTCGAAGCCGCCCTGGAACCGCCAGCCCTGCTTGCGGTGCGACTGACCGTCGAACATGCGGGTGAAGGCGACGTGCGACGGGTAGAACGTCACCTCGTCCACCTGCAGATCACCGAACTCGTCCCGGAACTGCCGCAGGAACTTCTCGATCCCGTCCGCGGTCGTCGTGTCGATCGGCTCGATCACGATCGGCTCCGGTTCCCCCTGGGGCAGCGGCGCCCGCACCGGTGCGGGCGCGGCCACTGTCTCGGTGGGGGTCGGCGGATCGTCGTCGTGGTTCACCGTGACCACCAAGGCCACCAGGGTTGCGACGGCCGCGAGCACGGCGATCGCCACCGCGACGAGACGGCCCGGGATCTGCCGGCGCGGTACCGGGTCCGGTTCCACCGTCTCGAGCAGATGATCGGGGATCTGCAGATCGGCGGTGAGGGCGTCGAGCTCGCCGAGCGTCGTCGCGGTCATTGCCGCGTCGGTCCGTGCCCGGTACTCGCCCGCGTCGAGCTGCCCGTCGCTGTAGCCGGCGTCGAGCATCCCGCAGGTGCGGACCCGATCGAGATCGCGTGCGCGGGTGCGTGGTGACGACTGCCTGGACATCCCTCGGATTCTAGAAAATTGTCCGAAATGCCGCTCGACCACGTCCGGAAGACACCGGACATCGTCTGTCAAGAGCGTGTGTCGGTCCCCACGTGCCGAGGTCCGACACGCCCTGTCCGCACCGGACGCACGTACTCTGGTCCCGTGCGGATACAGCGGCAGGTCGTGGACTACGCGCTGCAGCGACGGTCCCTGCTCGCCGAGGTCTACTCGGGGCGGACCGGCGTCAGCGAGGTCTGCGACGCGAGCCCGTACCTGCTGCGCGCGGCCAAGTTCCACGGCCGTGGCAGCGAGGTGATGTGCCCGGTCTGCCGCAAGGAAGAACTGACCCTCGTGTCCTGGGTGTTCGGCGACAAACTGGGCCCCGTCTCGGGCTCGGCCCGGACACCCGAGGAACTCGTCCGGCTGGCCGCGACCGAGGAAGAGTTCTCGGTGCACGTGGTCGAGGTGTGCCGCACATGCAGCTGGAACCACCTGGTCCAGTCCTACGTACTCGGTGCGGTCCCCGCGCCGAAGCAGCCGAGACGGTCGTCGAGTCGTTCGCCTCGCCGCCGCACCGCCAGCGAGTAGGACGCCGACAACTGTGCCCACCGCCCGACACAACCGAGGACTGCCCACAGGCACCCGACTACTGGAGATTGGTACGTGAGTTCCCCCAACACGCCGCAGGGCGGCCGCCCCAACGGGCCGCGCCGACCCAACGGACCCCAGCAGAGTGGACGACCGGCCGGGCAACAGCCCGGCCGTCCCGTGAACGGGCCCACCGGCCCGGCACCACGCCGCAACCCGGGTCCGCCGCCGGCCGGACGGCCCGCACCACGCCAGGGCCAGGGAGCCGCACGCCCCGCTCAGCAGCGTCCCGCGCAGCCCGGTCCGGCTCAACCACGTCCCGCGCAGGGCGGTGGCCCCGGCGGCCGGCCTCCCACCGGCCCCCCGCCGACCGCCCGCAAGCCGGGCGGTGGTTCCGGCGGTGAGCCGCCGAAGCCCCCGAACAAGAAGGCGAAGTCGAAGCGGTGGAAGATCGTCCGCCGCACCGTCCTCGCGGCGGTCGCGCTCGGCGTGATCGTGCCGCTGCTGGCGTTCATGGTCTCCTACGTAGCCGCGGACGTTCCGCGCCCCGGCGACATGAAGACCAACCAGGTCGCCACCATCCTCGCGTCCGACGGGACGACGGAGATCACCCGGGTCGTGCCGCCGGAAGGCAACCGCACCGAGGTCACGATCGACCAGATCCCGCTGCACGTGCGCAACGCCGTACTCGCCGCCGAGGACCGCAACTTCTACTCGAATCCGGGCTTCTCGGTGACCGGGTTCGGTCGTGCCGCGCGTGACAACCTGCTCGGCCGCGACAGCGCCGGCGGTGGCTCCACCATCACCCAGCAGTACGTCAAGAACGCGATGGTCGGCTCCGAACGCTCCCTCACCCGCAAGATGAAGGAGCTGGTGATCTCGTCGAAGATGGCCAAGCAGTGGTCCAAGGACGAGATCCTCGCCGCCTACCTCAACACCATCTACTTCGGACGCGGCGCATACGGTATCGCCGCCGCCTCGCAGGCCTACTTCGGTAAGCCGGTCGAACAGTTGACCGTCTCCGAGGGCGCCCTGCTGGCCGCGATCATCCAGCAGCCGTCCGGCCTGGACCCCGAGTTCAACGCCACCGGCGCCGAAACCCGCTGGAACTACGTCCTCGACGGCATGGTCGACACCGGCACCCTCGCCGCCACCGACCGGGCCGCCGCGCAGTTCCCGCCGACCATCCCCAGCTCCGAGGTCGACTACGGCAACAGCGGGGGACCCGAGGGCCTGATCAAGCGCCAGGTTCTGCAGGAACTGTCGGCGGCCGGTATCAGCGACCAGGACCTCAACACCGAGGGCCTGCAGATCACCACCACCATCGACCCGCAGGCGCAGCAGGCCGCCGAGAGCTCGGTGGAGAAGTACATGGAGGGCGAGCCGTCCGAGCTGCGTACCGCCGTGGTCTCCGTCGACCCGCACACCGGTGCCGTCCGCGCCTACTACGGCGGTACCGACGGCACCGGCTACGACTTCGCCAACGCCGGCCTGCAGACCGGATCGTCGTTCAAGGTGTTCGGTCTCGCCGCGGCCCTCGACCAGGGCATCCCGCTGTCGCAGATGTACGACAGCGGCCCGCTCACCATCAACGGCATCTCGATCGGCAACGTCGCCGGCGAATCCTGCGGCACCTGCACCATCGCCGAGGCACTCAAGCGGTCGCTCAACACCAGCTTCTACCGGATGATGCTGCAGATGGACAACGGTCCGCAGGCCATCGCCGACCTGGCGCACGAGGCCGGCATCCCCAAGGAGATCCCGGGCGTCGGGGCGTCCCTCACCGAACCGGACGGCAGCGGTCCCAACAACGGCATCGTGCTGGGCCAGTACCAGTCGCGTCCGCTCGACATGGCGTCCGCGTACGCGACACTCGCCGCGTCCGGCGTCTACCACGAGCCGTACTTCGTGCAGAAGGTCGTGACCTCCGACGGCACGATCCTCCTCGACCGCGGAACCCCGAACGGGGAGAAGCGCCTCGACGCCGCCGTCGCCGACAACACGACGGCCGCGATGGTCCCGATCGCCGCATACTCCAACGGCCACAACCTGGCCGGTGGACGCCCGTCGGCGTCGAAGACCGGTACCGCGCAGCTCGGTGATACCGGCAAGAACAAGGACGCCTGGATGGTCGGCTACACGCCGTCGCTGTCGACGGCCGTGTGGGTGGGTACCGAGCAGGGGCTGCCGCTCGAGAACAGCTGGGGCGGCATGATCTACGGCTCGGGTCTGCCGTCGGACATCTGGAAGGGCACGATGGACGGCGCGCTGAAGGGCACCGACGTCGAGAAGTTCCCGACCCCGGACCCGATCGCCGGTGTCTCGGGTGTCCCCGCCTACACCGCACCGGCACCGCCGAAGACGTCGGCGCCGTCCACGTCGGCGCCGTCCTCGACGACGTCCGAGCCGATCCGGATCACCACGAGCAACGTGGAGATCCTGCCGGGCGTGACGATCCCGATCCCGGGCATCGCGCCGGGCCGCACCACCGAGACGTCGGAGCCGGAGTCCACCGACACCACCGACGAGTCGACGACGGATCCGCTGGTGCCCGAGGGCGGCGCGGCGGCACGCGGACTGCAGCGTCCCGTCCCCGTCGGGTAGACGAACCCCGGTAGCCTCGCGGGGTGACCGGAAGCGCAGCGGGTGAGCCGACCGGCGGGTCGAGCACCCGAGACGGCGGCGAGTGGGTGTCCCCGGCACCCCTCGCCGCCGATCGGCGTTCCGCGGACTGGCGGGACGTCCCCGGCCGCACCGATCCGCTGACCGCACAGTTGACGTCGACGATCGGCGGCCCGGTCGGCCGGCACGCACTGATCGGCCGCACCCGGTTCTTCACCCCGATGCGGGTGATCCTGCTGCTGGCGATCGTGTTCCTCAGTTTCGGCTGGTTCACCAAGGCCGCCTGTATCCAGCAGGGTCCCGTCGGCTCGGACGGCGCGCTCGGACTGGACTGGAGCGGCAACCGGCAGTACGTCGCGATGTGTTACTCGGACACCGTGCCGCTGTACGGTGCCGAACACCTCGACGAGGGCGCGTTCCCCTACAAGAAGTGGTGGGAGGAACCGCGGCCCGACGGGTCCGTGCAGCGCCGCTACATGGAATACCCGGTGCTGTCCGGGCTGTACCAGTACGGCTCGATGATCGTCGCGAAAGCCTGGCACGCCACCCCGTGGTTGCCGGGTGGCCTCCAGGTGGCGATCTACTTCAACGTCGTCGCGTTCGGGTTGGCGCTGGCCTGGCTGATCACGGTGTGGGCGAGCACCCTGCTGGCGGGACGCCGAGTGTGGGACGCGGCGCTCATCGCCTGCTCACCGCTGGTGATCGTGCACGCGTTCACGAACTTCGATCCGCTCGCCACCGCGTTCGCCGCCGGCGGCCTGCTCGCCTGGTCGCGGAAACGCCCTGTGCTCGCCGGTGTCCTGCTCGGCCTCGGCGGTGCCGCGAAACTGTATCCGCTGATGCTGCTCGGACCGCTGCTCGTGCTGTGTCTGCGGGCCGGACGGATGCGGGCCTGGACGCAGACCCTGCTGGGCGCGGCCGGCGCGTGGCTGGTGGTGAATCTGCCCGTCGCGCTGCTGTTCCCGCGCGGCTGGGCCGAGTTCTTCCGGCTCAACTCCGACCGGGTCGCCGACCCGGACTCGATCTACAACGTGGTCTCGTCGTTCACCGGATGGGCCGGATTCGACGGCCCCCTCGCCCCCGGCGAGGCCCCGAGCGTCCTCAACGCGGTATCGCTGGTGGCGTTCGTCGCGGTGTGCGCCGGCATCGGCTGGGTCGCGCTGACCGCGCCGCGCCGGCCCCGGGTCGCGCAGCTGTGTTTCCTGCTGGTCGCCGGATTCCTGCTCACCAACAAGGTATGGAGTCCGCAGTACTCGCTGTGGCTGGTGCCGCTCGCCGTGCTCGCACTCCCCCACCGCCGGATCCTGCTGGCGTGGATGACGATCGACGCCTTCGTCTGGGTGCCGCGGATGATGTACTACCTCGGCGTCGCCAACAAGGGCCTGCCCGAACAGTGGTTCACCGCCACCGTCGCCGTCCGGGACCTCGCCGTGATCGCACTGTGCGTGCTGGTGCTGCGGCAGATCTACCGGCCCGCCGAGGACCTGGTCCGGTTCGGTTTCATCGACGACCCCGTCGGCGGCGTCCTCGACCAGGCCGACGACGCACCCCCGCGCTGGCTGCCGTCGTGGCTGCGGCCGCGGGAGGCCGTGCGGGACGATCCGCGGCGGGCGACTGTCGCGTCACACCCGTAGCGCCGTGAACGGTGCGACCGGAATGTTGCGCACCACGAACCAGACGACGGTGACGGCCAGTGCGGTGATCGGCAGCCACCGGCCGCGGAGCATTCGGGCGGGCCGCCCCCGGGCCCGGCCCCACGTCCAGACCGTGTAGCCCGCGACGGCGAGGACGACGGCAGCCACCCCGACAGCGTTGAACCGCAGCGCCGCCGGAACGTCGAGATGCAGGAGCGCGTACAGCATGCGGGTGCTGCCGCAGCCCGGGCAGTCGATCCCGAACAGCGCCTTCGTCGGGCACACCGGGATCACGCCACCCGGGGTCGTCGGGTCGGCCCACACGACGAATCCGCACACCGCGACCGCTGCCGCAGCGACGGCCCCGGGCGCGACGAGGCGCCGCGTGAGCGGTCGATCGTCGGTCCCGGTCACCATTCCCCGAGCGTAGGCGGGCCGAGGGCCGCACGATGGTTCCGCAGATCAATTTCGCAGGTCACAGGCCGCTCGTGTACCCTGCAAAGGTTGCTGACGCAACGACCCTCCTGCCACGGACAGTCCGTGGCCGATTCACAGTCCATAGGAGGTGATGAGGTCTTATGCGTCATTACGAACTGATGGTCATCCTGGACCCCAGCCTGGACGAGCGCACTGTCGCCCCGTCGCTGGATACGTTCCTCAATGTCGTCCGTAAGGACGGCGGCAGTGTCGACAAGGTCGACGTCTGGGGTAAGCGTCGTCTCGCGTACGAGATCGCCAAGCACAGCGAAGGCATCTACGCGGTCATCGACCTCACTGCCGAGCCGGCCACCGTCAACGAGCTCGACCGTCAGCTGGGTCTGAACGAGTCGGTGCTGCGTACGAAGGTCCTGCGCCACGGCAAGTGATTCCCGTCTGATCCCGGCCCGGGGATTCGTCGGTACCGATGTCGGTATCGGCACCTAGGCTCTGGAACAACAGGAACTCCCCACACTGCAGGAGGAACCACATGGCAGGCGACACCGTCATCACCGTCATCGGAAACCTGACGGCTGACCCCGAACTCCGTTTCACCCCCGCGGGTGCCGCGGTCGCGAACTTCACGGTCGCGTCCACTCCCCGCGTCTTCGACCGTCAGTCCAACGAATGGAAGGACGGCGAGGCCCTGTTCTTGCGCTGCAACATCTGGCGTGAGGCAGCGGAGAACGTGGCGGAGAGCTTGACCCGCGGCTCGCGAGTGATCGTGAGCGGACGGCTCAAGCAGCGTTCGTACGAGACTCGCGAAGGCGAGAAGCGTACTGTCGTCGAGCTCGAGGTCGACGAGATCGGCCCCTCGCTCCGATACGCCACGGCAAAGATCAACAAGGTCAGCCGTGGTGGTGGCGGGGGCGGCTTCGGTGGCTCCTCCGGCGGATCCGGCGGCGGCCGTCCGGCGTCCAACAACAATTTCAGCCAGGGCGGAGACGATCCGTGGGGCACCGCACCTCAAGCGGGCTCCTTCGGAGGCTCCCAGGGCATGGACGACGAACCGCCGTTCTGATCCGTACCTCGATCGGAACATCCAGAAAACGGAGATAGACATGCCGAAGGCGCCGCTGCGCGACAAGGTTATGAAGAAGAAGGTCTGCACGTTCTGCAAGGAAAAGAACACGCAGATCGACTACAAGGACACGACGCTGCTGCGTAAGTACGTCAGCGACCGGGGCAAGATCCGTGCCCGCCGTGTCACCGGCAACTGCGTCCAGCATCAGCGGGACATCGCGGTCGCCGTGAAGAACTCGCGTGAGGTGGCGCTGCTGCCTTACGTCTCGACGGCTCGCTAAGGAAAGGGAGGACGACATGAAGCTGATCCTCACCGCTGATGTGGACAACCTCGGTGCGCCCGGCGACACCGTCGATGTCAAGGACGGCTACGGCCGTAACTACCTGCTCCCCCGCGGCCTGGCCATCGTTGCCACCCGTGGCGCCCAGAAGCAGGTCGAGGGCATCCGTCGCGCCCAGGAGGCTCGCGCGGTCCGTGGTCTCGATCATGCCAAGGAGCTGAAGGCTGCCATCGAGGGTCTCGAGGGTGTGTCGCTGTCGGTGAAGACCTCCGACGCCGGCAAGCTGTTCGGTTCCGTCACCGCTGCCGACGTCGCGGGCGCCATCAAGGCTGCCGGCGGCCCGGCCGTCGACAAGCGCAGCCTGGAGCTGCCGAAGGCGCACATCAAGGCCACCGGCAAGCACCAGATCGTGGTCAACCTGCACCCCGAGGTTGCCGCCAAGTTCCACCTGAACGTCGTCGCCGCCTAGTCGACCCGTTCGCCCGGAAGGCCCCGTGGACAGTGTCCCCGGGGCCTTCCGCATGCCTGGGGACGGGCTGTGGATGAATTCGCCACGTCACGGCAGTTTTGTAACCCGGACCACGGTGATGTTCGGGCTCTGTTCGCCGGACACACCCATTCCGTACATCCACGCGACACGCCGGGAAGGAATTCATCCACAGGGCTGTGCGTGAAAAAACAAGGCCCTACCTGCATGTTCTCAGCTGTGATTTTCGTCTGTCCCCAGACTGTCCCCAACTTGTCCACAGATGACGCCGACCGGTTAACACCTGAGCCGCCCGCGTCCCCAATTCATCCACAGGTTTGTGCACAGGTAGGTTTGCGGGAGGCTTCTTCACCCCCTAACGTCGTCGCGAGCGTGTGTCTCCAGCAGCCTCTGCGGTGGGCTCGGATTGTCGGAGCATGCGAGTACAAACAGAGTGGACACGACGGCAGCGTGGGAGACCGCGTACCCGTCGGAGCACTCGTTTCGGGAAGGCGGTCGCGTGGCTGTTGTGGATGATCGTGGCCGTTCCGAATACCCGGAACCGCCCGAGGAGCCGAGCGAGGAGTTCGGTCGGCAGCCCCCGCACGACATGGTTGCCGAGCAGTCCGTCCTCGGCGGCATGCTGCTGAGCAAGGACGCGATCGCCGACGTGCTCGAGGTACTGCGACCAGGCGACTTCTACCGCCCCGCCCACCAGTCGGTGTACGACGCGATCCTCGACCTGTACGGCCGCGGCGAGCCGGCCGACCCGGTGACGGTGTCCGCGGAACTCGAGCGTCGCGGCGACCTCCGGCGCATCGGTGGTGCCCCCTACCTGGTGACGCTCACCCAGACGGTCCCGACGGCCGCGAACGCCGCGTTCTACGCGGAGATCGTCGCCGAGAAGTCTGTGCTGCGCCGCCTCGTCGACGCCGGCACCCGCATCGTCCAGTACGGCTACGCGGGCTCCGACGGACAGGACGTCGCCGAGGTGGTGGACCGCGCGCAAGCCGAAATCTTCGAGGTCACCGAACGACGCACCACCGAAGATTTCATGCCCCTCGAAGAACTGCTGCAGCCCACGATGGACGAAATCGACTCCATCGCCAGTCGCGGCGGAATCTCCCTCGGCGTGCCCACCGGGTTCAGCGAACTCGACGAGGTCACCAACGGACTTCACCCAGGTCAGATGATTATCGTGGCGGCGAGACCTGGCGTCGGCAAATCGACGATCGCTATGGATTTTATGCGCTCATGTTCCATTAAACATGGTTTGGCGAGCGTTATTTTCTCGCTGGAAATGAGCAAGACGGAAATCGTCATGCGCATTCTGTCGGCGGAAGCGAAGATCAAACTCGCCGACATGCGGTCGGGTCGGATGACCGACGACGACTGGACGCGGCTGGCGCGGCGGATGAGTGAGATCAGCGAGGCGCCGCTGTTCATCGACGACTCCCCCAACCTGACGATGATGGAGATCCGGGCGAAGGCCCGCCGGCTCAAGCAGAAACACGACATCAAGCTGATCGTCATCGACTACATGCAGCTGATGACGTCCGGTAAGAAGGTCGAATCCCGGCAGCAGGAAGTCTCCGAGTTCTCCCGAAACATCAAACTGCTCGCGAAGGAACTCGAGGTGCCGGTCGTCGCGATCTCGCAGCTCAACCGTGGCCCCGAACAGCGCACCGACAAACGCCCCCAGGTGTCCGATCTACGTGAGTCGGGCTCGCTCGAGCAGGACGCCGACATGGTCATGCTGCTGCACCGACCCGACGCCATCGAACGCGACGACCCCCGCGGCGGCGAGGCCGACATCATTCTCGGCAAGCACCGTGGCGGTCCGACCGCGAACATCACCGTCGCCCACCAGCTGCACTACTCGCGGTTCGTGGACATGGCGCGGGGGTAGTTCGAGGGGCGGCCCGTCGGGTACATCTGGTGGATGCTCTTCCGTCAGCTCGAGTACCTCGTGGCCCTTTCGCGTGAGCGGCATTTCGCACGTGCCGCACAGGCGTGCTTCGTGTCGCAGCCGGCGTTGTCCGAGGCGTTGCGCAAACTCGAGAAGGAACTCGATGTGCCGTTGGTCCGGCGGGGCCGCAAATATGAGGGCCTCACCCCGGAGGGTGAGCGAATCGTGTTGTGGGCGAGGAGGATTCTTGCCGACCGGGACGCGTTGAAGCATGAAGTCGGTGCGTTGCGAACCGGTTTGAGCGGGCAACTGCGTATCGGTGTGGTGCCCACCGCCGCCCCGGTGGTGCCGCTGCTGACTGAGCAGTTCTGTGCCGAGCATCCGTTGGTGACGGTGCAGGTGGCCTCCGATCTGCAGTCGGGCGACATCCTCGCCCGGCTGCGGAACTTCGAACTCGATGCCGGCATCACCTACCTCGATACGGTTCCCGAGTCGGGGTTCCGGGTCGTCCCGCTCTATCGGGAGCGGTACGTGCTGCTCGCTGCCGCGGACATGCCGGTTCCCGTGGACGGTGTGTCGTGGTCGGAGGCGTCCAGGTTGCCGTTGTGTCTTCTGGGGCCGGAGATGCAGGGGCGTCGGGTGCTGGACGCGGTGTTCGCGGAGGTCGGCGTGCAGCCGGAACCCGAGGTGGAAACCGACTCGCTGGCATCGCTCTACGCGCACGTACGGACCGGGCGGTGGGCCGGCATCGTCCCGCGCGCGTGGGTGCACGTGTTGGGTCTGCCACCCGGCCTGCGGATGACACCGTTGATCGAGCCGGTTCGGACGGCACGCGTCGGCCTGGTCGCCACTGCCGGTGAACCCGGATCGGTCATGGCCCGTGCTCTCGCGGACATTGCCCGGCACACCGATGCGGAGGCCGTTCTCGATCGTGTCGGCGAGGACCCCGAACACCGGTGATAGGCGGCGCCGATCAGGTCGTCGGAACTACCGCTTTGACGTGTGTGGTCGCGGTGCCGGAATCTTGATTCGTGCCGGTTGTGCGCCTGTCGCCCCGGTTGTTTCGTCGATCGTCGATCGGCACTGTCCGCACTGCCGCGATCGGAGAGCCTCCATGCACGGAATCAGGGCGCATGCGCGGGCGCTCGTCACCGTCGGCCCCGCCACCGCCGACCATCTGCCGGCCCTGAGGGTTGCCCTCGGTCTGGCGGTTCCCGGGATCGTGTTGTCGGTGAGTGGGCGTCCCGACCTGATCATCTATGCGGTTTTCGGTGCCTTCACCGGCATGTACGGTCGCGCCGACGGCCTGCGCAGTCGCCTCACCCGGCAGGCTCGGGCGGCGACGATCCTGGTGACCGGTGTCGGGGTGGGCGTGACGCTGTCCGCTCTCGGGGCGCCGTCGTGGATCCTCGTGGTCACCGAGGTGGGTTTCGCCGGGGTGGTGTCCGTGGTGGCGGACCTGTTCGGGCTCGAACCGGCCGGCCCGTTCTACGGCATCTTCGCGCTCGGTGCGGTCGCCACCATTCCGGCGGGTGGGGTCGCCCCGTGGGTGGCGGTGGCGATCTGCGCGGCGACCGCACTGTTCTGTCTGCTGTTGGGGTCGGTCGGCACCTTGTATCCGGGGTGCGTGCAGCGAACCCGGGCGGTGGTGCCGCAGCGACCGCAGTGGGCGGGTTCGCTGGTCCACGCCGGTCGCTATGTGACGGCGATCGGGGTTGCGGGCACTGCCGGGGTCCTGCTCGGCGTCGACCACGCCAACTGGGCCATGGCCGCGGCTGCGGTGCCGCTCGTCGCGGCGGACCCGCCGGGTTGCGTCCACCGGGGTCTCCACCGGCTGGCCGGCACTTTCGTCGGGCTGATCGTGACCGCCTCGATCCTCGTCCTGCACCCGAGTCCCACCGTGCTGGCGGTCTGCGTGATGGTGCTGCTGTTTCCCACGGAACTGTTCATGGCCCGCAACTATGCGCTCGCGCTCGGGTTCTTCACCCCGTTGATCATGGTGATGACCGATCTCGCGGCGCCGTCCGTACCGTCGGAACTCGTCGTGGCCCGTGGGATCGACACTCTGATCGGGGTGACCGCCGGTGTCGTCGCCGCGTTCGCGATCCGGGGACGTGCCCGCGGAACGGATCCGGACTTCCACCCGGGCGGAAGCGGTGATCGTCGTAGACTGGTCGGATCACGCTGTGTTCCAAGTCTTTAGGAGCTTGTCGCGATGACGGTATCCGATCGGGACGATTCGAACGAAGCGCCGGCCACCGGGAGCAGCGGGTCCGGGAGCGATGGTTTCCGGTTCCGGCCCTACCACCATCCGGCTGCGGGCTGGGGTGCGGCGAAGAGTGTGAGCCGGTTCCTCTCGCGGGAAGGCGAGTTCGTCGACGGCCCACGGGCCATCATGCGGATGAACCACGAGAACGGTGGATTCGACTGCCCGGGGTGCGCTTGGCCGGACGACCTGAAGGGCCTGCACCTGGACATCTGTGAGAACGGGATCAAGCACGTCACTTGGGAGATGACCCACAAGCGGGTCGGGCGTGAGTTCTTCGCCGCCCACACCGTGTCGGAGTTGTCGGAGTGGACGGATGCCGCGCTCGAGGCGCAGGGCCGGTTGACCGAGCCGATGCGGTACGACGCGGCCACCGACCGCTATTTGCCGATCAGCTGGCGTGACGCCTTCGACCACATCGGTACGACGCTGCGGGAACTCGACACCCCCGATCGGGCGGCGTTCTACACCTCGGGCCGGCTCGGCAACGAGGCCACGTTCCTGTACCAGTTGCTGGCCCGGGAACTCGGCACGAACAATCTCCCGGACTGTTCGAACATGTGCCACGAGGCGAGCGGTCGCGCCCTGAAAGCGGCATTGGGGACGGGTAAGGGCACCGTCGATCTCGCGGACTGGGGGGTCACGGACGCCCTGTTCGTCATGGGTGTCAATGCCGCGTCGAACGCGCCGCGCATGCTGACCTCGCTCGTCGAGGCGCACAAGCGCGGTGCCCGGATCGTGCACATCAATCCCCTCGTCGAGGCCGCGGCGCGTCGCGCGATCATTCCGCACGACTTCTCCGCCATGGCGACGTTCCGGGCCACCCCCACCAGCAGCCTGAACCTGCAGCCGCGCATCGGCGGCGACATGGCACTGCTGCGGGGCATGTCCAAGGCGGTGTTCGACACCGCCCGCACCGATCCGAAGGCGGTCGACCTCGAGTTCGTCGAACGCCACACGACCGGGTTCGCGGAGTATCGGGACCTGTGCGAGGCGACCTCCTGGGAGGAGATCGAGCACCAGTCCGGGGTCGGACGCGCCGACATCCGGAAGGCCGCGCAGGTCTATTGCCGGGCGGACCGGAGCATCATCAGCTGGTGCCTGGGTGTCACCCAGCACGATCACGGCGTCGACACGGTCCGCGAGATCGTCAATCTGCTGCTGTTGCGAGGGAACATCGGTCGGGAAGGCGCCGGCCCGTCACCGGTGCGCGGCCACAGCAACGTGCAGGGAAACCGCACCTGTGGCATCGACCATCGTCCCGGCCGCCAGTTCCTGGACCGGCTCGCGGACGTCTGCGAGATCGACCCGCCGCGCGCCCATGGACTGGACACCGTCGGCACCATCGAAGCCATGCATCGTGGCGAGGTGCAGGTGTTCGTCGGAATGGGCGGCAACTTCGCGCTCGCCGCCCCGGACACGGCGTATACCTGTGCGGCACTGCGGAAGTGCCGGATGACGGTGCACGTCAGCACCAAGCTCAACCGCAGTCATCTCGTGCATGGACGGGACGCGTTGATCCTGCCCTGCCTCGGCCGCACCGAGAAGGACGAGCAGGTGGGTGGTGTGCAGTCGACGTCGGTCGAGGATTCGATGAGCATGGTGCACCTGTCCGTCGGCATGAAACGCCCGGCATCACCACACCTGTTGTCGGAACCCGCGATCATCGCCGGTATCGCCCGGGCCGCGCTGCCCGACAGCGCCACCCCGTGGGAGTGGTACGTCCAGGACTACGACAGGATCCGCGACACCATGTCGCGGGTCCTGGACGGGTTCGAGGACTTCAATCGGCGGGTGCGTCTCCCGTTGGGATTCCGCATCCGTCAGCCCGCTCGTGAACTGGTTTTCGACACGGCGTCCGGGCGTGCGGAATTCTCCACCGCCGCACTACCGGACGTGGTGCCGGTCGACGGGCACCTGACGCTCGGCACCATGCGGTCGCACGACCAGTGGAACACCACGATCTACTCGAACAACGACCGCTACCGTGGTGTCGAGAACATGCGCACGCTGATCTTCATGAACGCTGACGACATGCGCGAGCGCGGCATCCGCGACTTCGGCCACGTCGACATCACCAGTATCGCCCGCGACGGAACCACCCGGAACCTCAACGGCTACACCGCAATTCCGTACGACATTCCCCGCGGTAATGCTGCCGGATACATGCCGGAGATGAACGTGCTGTGCGCCATCGGAGACTTCAGTACACAGAGCGACCAGCCCCTGATGAAGAACGTGAAGGTCACCGTGTGCCCGAGTGCCTGACTCGTTCGCGCAGCCAGGCCTCGACGCCGGCACGAGCGGTCCGGGCGAGCGCGGTGGGGTGGCCGGTGAACCCGTGGGGTGCTTCGGGATAGACCCGTAGTTCGATGTCGTTTCCGGCGGCGGTCAGGCGTCCGGCCATCGCGAGATTGTCTTCCAGAAGGATGTCGTCGGCGCCGACGACCAGCAGTGTCGGAGGCAGACCGTGGAGGTCGCCGTAGATCGGTGACAGGTCGGCGGCGGTGCGGTCGTCGACGTGTCCGGCGTAGGCCTCGATGAAGTATTCGTCGGCGATCCGACGCCCCGCCGGGGTCTGTGCACTGATGTCATAGGTGCCGAATTGCAGTGTGGCACCGAGGAATCGGTCTGCCATTCCCCTGTCCCGCAGGCGCAGCAGTGTCGTCAGGGTGAGCGTGGCTCCTGCCGACCGTCCACCGACCGCCAGCCGCACCGACCCGAATCGGGGGCCGGTGTTCTCGACGAGCCACAGTGCCACCGTCTCGCAGTCGTCGGGCGCGGCCGGCCACGGATGCTCGGGTGCGAGCCGGTAGTCGACACTCACGACCGCCATCCGCAGGGCGTCCGCGAGGGCGCGGTTGCGGACGTCGTCCTGCGCCGCGGAACCCATGTAGAAGCCGCCGCCGTGGATGTCGAGGTACACGCCGTCCACCGGGCCCTCGGTGGGAAGGCAGATCCGCACCGGTACCCGGGCGCCCGCGAATTCGACGGTCTCCTCGAGTGCCGGCGGCTCGGCGGGCGACGGTGGGGGAGTCTTCGCCCGCACCTGCTGCAATTCCTCGAACGAGGCGGGGCCGCGTCCGGTTCTGCGGGCACGGTAGAACGACTGCGCCTCCTCGACCTGCCCGGCCGGCACGTCGACCACGAGGCTGTCCAGTGTGAATCGCACGTGCTCTCCTCGCAGTCGGGTTGCGACACGAGGGTAGCGGGGTGGGGGAGGGCTCGTGGCCCGTCCCGCCACTACTCGGTGTGGAAGCGGAACCGACGACGGGTCGTTCCGTCCGGTTCGTGTCGGACAGGACACCTATGGTGAGTGAATGTCGTTGTCATGGGCGCAGGTACGAGGGACGAACTTCGGGACGATGGGGCGGGCCGTCCGCGCCGAGACGTGGGTCGACGGGGCCCGGTCCGGCCGGGTCTGGTTCCGTCCACCGGCATCGTGGCGGATCGAGGATGCTGCGGGCGACGTGACCTACATCGAGAACGCCACCGACGAGTACCGTCGCGACGAGGACGGTGTGATGGTGCATTCTGCGAAATCGCGCAACCGGATCGTCGCGACTGTCGGTGAGGCGCCGGAACAACTGTTGCAGGCGTACTCGCTGTGGCCGCTGGAACAACGAGGGGTGCCCCTGCGGCTGCGGCCGGTGAGCGCGCCGCGGCCGGCGACAGTGCACGGTCGGCCCGGGTGGGAGGTTTGGTTCGTCGAGGAGGAATCCGGCGCCGAGGTCACGTACGTCATCGACGCGGACTGCGGTGTGGCCCTGTCGAAGTCCACAGCTACTCGGGTGATGGAGCTGTCCGACCCCGTCCTCGACGAGGATTTCGATCCCGGTCTGTTCCTGTGGGCCGGCCCGACCCGGGAGGAATCGGACCGTTTCGTCTCGTCGGTGCAGCGCGAGCACGAACAGAAGGCGGCAGCACTGGCGCAGATGCCGCGACCACAGATCACCTGGCTGCCCGGCACCATCGAGTCCCATCCGAGCGACGGCGATCCGCGTACGGGCGCTCTGGATCTGCAGGTGCATCTCCGGTCCGAGGGGATCACTGTGCTGCAGTGGCTCACCGAGATCGGCGAGCCCGAACTCGACTGGATGAACAGTCACGTGCCCTCGCGCTACCGGAAAACGGTCGGGCCGTGGACCTACGAGATTCGCAGTCGCACCCCGATCGGTGTCGACGACTGTGCGCGGGTCGTCGAATCGATCGTCCCGGCCGATCCGCCGTCCGGGACCCCGGAGCAGATTCGTGCGGCCCTCGACCTCGAAGCAGCAGAGAAGGCCGACGCCGAACTTCAGGTGATACTCGGTACCGGACGTCGACTCGACGACCATCTCGGCGATCGAGGCGGTGACTCTCTGCTCGTCCGAACCGATTTCAGTGACGATGCAGCTTGGCGTGCGACCGTGTCCGCGGTGACCGCGCCGGGTGGTGGCGGCAGCGGCGAAGACGCGTTCTACGCGAATCTGACCTGTATCGATCACCCGGAGAACGACGGTCTGTCGATTTCCGATCTGCTCGAGAAGATCGGGGACAATCTGCCGTACTACGTCTTTCTCGCCGACCGTGTCACGATTGCCGACCCCGAGCACCCGATTCTCGCTGTCGACACCGGTCCGGAAGAGTTCAGCCCCGAGCGAGGGCAGACGGTGCGGGTGATCCCGTCCCAGATGTGGTCGATCGAGAACAACCTGGCCCTCGCGAACATGGATTTCGAAGATTTCGTCGAGAGTGCCGGCGCCGACGGGGTCTACCGAGGATTCTGATATTCGGTCGTGCGGGTCGCCGGGCGACCGTCCACCGCTAGTGTGGCCGAATGACTCTCGCTCGTCTCTGCTGGATCGTTCTGGCCGCACTCACGGCGGCGTTCGGCTGGTTCGTGGCGGGGGAGTCGATGCTGCAGATCACGTCGTGCGAGATCGAATTTCTTCCGGGGCTCTACACGATGGAGTTGTGCGAGCAACCGATCCGCGACTATTTCGGTCCGGCGACCGTGGGCATACTCGGGGTCCCGGCGCTGCTGTGCATCTTTCCGGTGGTGGCACCGTTCGGTTGGGTCGCGGGCACTGCGGCCGGGCTGCTGCTGCTCGGGTCGCTGCGCGGCTTCGTCTCCTCCGACTACGCGGCGAATGTCTATCTCTTCTACCTTCCGATCGCGTTGGCGGCCGTCGTACTCGCCTTCGGACACGAGTACCTGAGCAGCCGTCGACTGCCCCGGAAACGAGTGCAGTCAGGACACCGACCGCGGCACCGGTGACGACGGGGTCTTCGCGATCGGGGTTCCGGTGGTGGCGCGCACCGAACCGATGCACGCCACGCTCGACGAACACTTCTCGAAAAAATAATTTCCGGCGTGTGTCGATCTGTGGTCTTCCCGTTCGACGTAGTGGGTGAGAGGGTCGAACCGCGACCGGAGACGAAGGAGTGAACCGATGAAGTACATGCTGATCATGCGCGTCACCGACGAGGCGATCGAGGCTTCGAAGGACATCCCGTTCGAGCAGATCATCGAGGACATGGGCAGGTACAACGAGTCCATGATGAAGGCCGGTGTCCTCCTCGCCGGCGAGGGCCTCTCGGACGCCGAGGAAGGTTTCGTCGTCGACTTTTCCAGCGAGACGCCGCTGGTCACCGACGGGCCTTATGGAGAGATCAAGGAACTGTTCAACGGATTCTGGATCCTCGAGGTCGCCTCGAAGGAGGAGGCTGCGGAGTGGGCCAAGCGGGCGCCGCTCGGGCCGGGGACGAAGCTCGAGGTGCGGCGGGTGACGGGCGTCGAGGATTTCCCGCAGGACAACGAATGGGTCCAGAAGGAAGAGGGCTGGCGCGAGGAACTCGAGAACCGTAAGGGCTGAGACGGTGGTGACGGCTCGGCGGACGGACCCGGGCGAGGCCGTTCGCCGGTCCGTCGCCGCGGTGTGGCGGATCGAATCGGCCCGGATCGTCGCCACTCTCACCCGGGCGGTCGGCGACTTCGGCCGGGCCGAGGATCTCGCGCAGGACGCTCTGGCCGACGCCCTGGCACAGTGGCCCGAATCGGGGATACCGGCGAACCCGGGCGCCTGGCTGACGGCCGTCGCGAAACGGAAAGCGATCGACGGGTGGCGCCGCCGGGAACGCTACGACGACCGCCTCGCCACGATCACCCGTGACCTCGAGCAGGACCTCGCGCGGGACACGGCGTCCGGTGCCGACGACCTGCCCTGGGATCCGGACCGCATCGACGACGACGTCCTGCGGCTCATGTTCGTCGCCTGCCATCCGGTGCTGTCCCGGGAGGCGCGGGTCGCTTTGACGCTCAAGGTGATCGGGGGCCTGTCGAGCGACGAGATCGCACGCGCCTTCCTCGTCCCGACGAGCACCGTGCAGCAGCGGATCGTGCGGGCGAAGAAGACCCTCGCCGCCGCGAAGGTGCCGTTCGAGGCACCCGACCGCGCCGAGTTCGGTGCGCGACTCGGTGCCGTTCTCGGTGTGCTGTACCTCGTGTTCAACGAGGGCTACGCGGCGAGTGCCGGAGACGACTGGATGCGCCCGGACCTGTGCCGGGAAGCGATGCGACTGGCACGTGTGCTCGCGGGCCTGGTACCCGACGAACCCGAGGTGCACGGTCTGGTCGCGCTCACCGAACTCACCGCCGCCCGGTTCCCCGCCCGCCTCGATGCGTCGGGCGATCCGGTGCTGCTCGCCGACCAGGACCGCCGCCGCTGGGACCGTGGGGCGATCACCCGGGGCCGGGCCGCGCTCGCCCGCGCGGACGCGGTGGGACGCGGCCGGGGTGCCTACGCACTGCAGGCCGCGATCGCCGAATGCCATGCGGTGGCGTCCGGCGTCGACGACACCGACTGGGAACGCATCGTGGTGCTGTACGAGGCACTGGGGCGGCTGGCCCCCTCACCGGTGGTCGATCTCAACCGGGCCGCCGCGGTGGCGATGGCGTCCGGGCCGCAGGACGCCCTCGACATCGTCGACCGGCTCGTCGCGGACGGACGACTCGCCCGCTACCGCATGCTGCCGGCGACCCGCGCCGAACTACTCGTCCGACTCGGGCGTTTCGACGAGGCACGCACCGAGTTCGCGGCGGCCCTGGAGCTCACCGAGAACACCCGCGAACGCGTGATTCTCGAACGGAAGTGCGCGTCGCTCCCCGCTCCCTGATCCGGCCCGGGTGTAACACCGTCCGCCGGCGCGGCGACGTTCCCCGTGACGTGACGCGTGGTGTGGGGGTCTCACCGGGTGTCGACCGTGAGTCGGGTTTGGGGAGTGCACATGACTGTTCGCGGATCTTCGATACGTGGCCGCCTCGCCGTGCGGGTGACGACACCGATCGCGCTGGGGGTGGCCCTGCTGGTGGTGCTGGCGTGGGCGTTGTGGTCCACCCCGACCCGCACCGCCGACACCGAGCTGACGGCGTCCACCACCGACTGCCACGACATGGTGACCCTGTCGATCGCCGGCCGGGGCGACACACCACGGCCGGGCACCACGAAGATGCTCGTCGACGCGAACGGTGCCGAACTGCCGGCGGCGTCGGCGGAGGACTACGTCAGTTCGTGGATCGACGAGGCGTCGAATGCGCCGCTCGCCGCGGTGGAACCGGGTTCGTATGCGGCGATGTACATCGCCTATCCGGCCGACATGGCGAGCTACGAGAACGCGGTGACGACCGGTGTCGCGAACACCGAGGCCGTGATTCAGGCGATCCGAACCTCCTGCCCGGACACGACATTTGCGATCGTCGGCTACAGCGAGGGCGCGGACGTGGCCCGGCGGGTCGCGATGAACATCGGACACCAGGAGCCCGACGAGACCGGCGGGTACCGGCTCGTCGACCCCACGAACGTCGTCGGTGTCGTCATCCTCGCCGACGCCGGTCGCGCCGACGGTCAGGGCCCGTTCCCCGGGGCGGAGAACCCGTACACGAACCCCGACGGATTCGACGTGAAGTATCAGGACGGCACGAATCCGGTGCCCGGACAGGGCGCACTGCCGGACACCGGCGGCGCCGACTTCGGGGCACTGAACGGCAGGATCGCGTCGTTCTGCTCCGACGGTGATCTCACCTGCTCTGCACCGCAGAACATTTCGTTGCTGCAGCTGGTGGTGAACGTGGGCCGGCAACTGAATGTCGATGCGCTCGAGCGGGAACAGTTGACACCGGCAACAGGCATGGACGTCGCGACCGTACTGTCGCGGATCGCACTCGACGCGTTCGCCCACATCGAGGCGCAGCCGGACTGGATGCGCAGCGACGAGACGTTCCTCGACGTGCTGCTGACGGTGTCGGATCCGTCGTACACGCGGCCCACCACGACACCGTCTCCCGATGCGGCCGACGTATCGGCGACCACTCCCGTTGCGGCCGGAAAGGATTCGATCGACGTCGAGACGATGTCCCCGCTGGCCTACCTGCCGCAGAAACTGTTCCGGGAGGTCGTCGGGCTGATCACGACGAACACGAACACCATCCCGGTGATCATGAACGATCCCTACCAGTTGACGCTGGCTCCGGGCGTCGGCCACCACTTCGACTACTGGCGGGACGCCACCGATGGACGGCCGTTGACGTCGGCTGCCTATGCGGCGGCGTGGCTGACGCATCTCGCGCAGCAGGCGCAGGCCGGGAAGCAGGTGGACGCGGCGGCGAAGCCGAGCGCCGAGGAACTGTCGGCGGCGCTCGACGAGGCGATGTCCTCGAGTGCCGTGCCGGGCACCCCGACGGAGACGGCAGCGGGCCCCGCAGTGCCGGACGGCACGGAGTCGGCGAACCCGGCGACGAACCCGGAGACGAGGACACCCGAATCCGACGACACCGGTACCGGGACGACGGAACCGTCCGCCACCGAGCCGTCCGCCACCGAGTCGGGCACGGCCGTACCGGCACCGCCGTCGACCACGGTCACCACCACGACGACCACGAAGGCCGTGACGGCTCCGAAGACTGTGACGGCTCCGAAGGAGAGCCGAACCGATTCGACGACGGAGTCCACGCCCACACCGGCGGGATAGGAAGAATCCCCGAGGGGATCGGGCGGTGGCACCGGAAGGGGTCCGGCACCACCGCCCGCACACGGCCCACCAGGTCGGGGGTCCGGGGGACCGTGAATCGATCGGACGAACCGTTCGACACGATGAACGCTAGTTCGGTGGCGGGGCGGGGTGTAGGGGGATTTGCCCCGTGACAGCGCCGGGGTGGCGTAGGGATCCTCCGGTCCCGGTCCGGTGGGTTCGAGTGTCCACCCGGCACGGCACCGGTTCGGGCGCTATCTTCTTGATGCCCGGTTCCCGTCACGGAAGGGATGCTCATGAAGACCGACATCAGTTGTGGACCTGCCTTCGCGATCGCGGAAATCCATGTGCCGCCGGGAGGTTCGGTGCGGGTCGAGGCCGGGGCGATGGCGATGATGCGCGGCGATATCGCGATCACCACCTCGACGAAGGGTGGATTCATGAAGGGGCTGCGCCGGTCCCTGGGCGGTTCGAGCTTCTTCGTCAACGATTTCGTCAGCGAGAACGGCGGCATCGTCGGTGTCGCGGGTGCGCTGCCCGGCGACCTCGTCGAGACCACCGTGACCGGGGAGCCCGCGCTGCTGGTCCAGTCCGGCTGCTGGCTCGCGTCGGATCCGACGGTCGAGGTCGACTCCCGGTGGGGTGGGGCGAAGGGGTTCTTCAGCGGTGCCGGACTGGTGCTGCTGCGGTGCAGCGGGCACGGGCAGATCCTGCTGTCCAGTTACGGTGCGATCCGGCCGATCGTCCTGTCCGACGGGGAGACGATGACCCTCGATTCGGGGCATGTCGTCGCGTTCGACGAGACCGTCCGGTACCGCATCAAGAAGGCCGGCGGCTGGAAGTCGTTCTTCCTCGGCGGCGAGGGCATCGTCACCGAGTTCACCGGCCCCGGGCAGGTGTGGATGCAGACCCGCAGCACGTCGGATCTCGTCGACTGGCTGCGCGCCCGGATGCCGTCGTCGAGCGGTGGTTCCGGCAGCAGCAGCGACTGACGGCGGCAGTCAGTCCGGGCGGACGAGATCGCCACCGCGGGTAGCCTCGTCGGCGCCGGTGAACGTGAGGGTGCCGTCGTCGACGGGGGTGTTCCGCAGGACGGTGATGTCCTTGTAGTAGTCCATCTGCAGGTTCCACGGATCGACGCTGCCGGCCCGCGGCCACAGATCCAGGGACCGTTGGACGTAGCCGGCCGCGAAGTCCAACAGGGGCCGGGTCGGCATGTCGGGGCGGTCGTTCTCGGCGATCACCACCGTCGCACCCCGTCGGTCCATCGCGGTGAGCACCCGGCACAGGTATTCGGCGACGAGATCGACCTTCAGCGTCCACGGAGCGTTCGTGTATCCGACCGCGAACGAGAAGTTCGGGACGTCCGAGAGCATCGTGCCCTTGAACGCGAGACGCGTCGTGATGTCGACCGGTGTGCCGTCGAGGCTCAGCGTGATCCCACCGAGGGCGAGCAGGTCGAGTCCCGTTGCGGTGATCACGATGTCGGCGTCCAGATGCCGGCCCGACGTGAGTGCGATCCCGGTCTCGGTGAACGTGTCGACGGTGTCGGTGACGACCGACGCCTTGCCGCGGCGGATCGCCGAGAACAGGTCTCCGCCCGGCACGACGCACAGCCGCTGATCCCACGGGTCGTACCGCGGATTGAAGTGGGTGTCGACATCGAAACCGGTGGGCAGCAGCCGCTTGTTCAGCCAGCGGATCACGGCCCGCGCCTGCCTCGGAAACCGTTGGCACAGCTTGTACACCCACACGTTCTGGGCGATGTTCTTCTGCCGGGTGAGTCGGTACCCGCGCTCGTCGCCGAGCACCCGGCGGAACAGGGTGTGCAGCTTGTCCTCTGCGGGAAGCGGGATGATGTACGACGGTGACCGCTGCAGCATCGTGACGTGTGCGGTGGCGTCGGCCATCGCCGGGATCAGGGTGACGGCAGTGGCACCGGACCCGATGACGACGACCCGTTTGCCGGCGTAGTCGAGGTCCTCCGGCCACTGCTGTGGGTGCACGAGCCGGCCCGTGAACCGCTCGGTACCGGGAAGTTCCGGTGTGTAGCCGTGCTCGTAGTTGTAGTAGCCGGTGGCGCAGAACAACCAGTTCGTGGTGAATGTGGCTGTGCCGTCGCCGGTGTCGGCAGTGACCGTCCAGCAGGCGTTCGGTGACGACCAGTCGGCGCGAACAACCTTGTGGCGGTATCGGATCCTCTCGTCGAGGCGGTACTCGCGGGCCGTGTCCCGAACGTAGCCGAGGATGTCGGCGGCCGGCGCGAGTGCCGTGCTTCCCTGCCACGGCTTGAAGTCGTACCCGTACGTCTGGACGTCGGAGTCGGTGCGAATCCCGGGATAGCGGAACAGATCCCACGTGCCACCGGACGCGGACCGGGACTCGAGGATCAGTACCGTGCGCTCGGGATGCTCGCGGCGCAACCGGGCCGCCACCCCGATCCCCGACAGGCCCGCCCCGATCACGAGGACGTCGGCATGTTCGGGTGCGACGGTATCGGGTTCGCTCATCGCAATCCTCCGGTGACGGGACCGAGTACGAGGTCTGTACCTGCACGGTAACCCGGTTCGAGGCTCTTCGATACCGTCGTACGGTGATCGAGACGCCGGGGCCGGAAACGCGCAGCGGCCCGCACCGGAGTGCGGGCCGCTGCGCGTGACGCGGGACGATCAGCCGAGCTTGGCGATCAGGTCGGCGCGCTGACGCGCACCCAGACCGGAGACCCGGCGGGTCTCGGCGATGCCGACGGATTCGGCGATGTCGCGGGCCTTGATCTTGCCGACCTTCGGCAGCGACTCGAGCAGGTAGAGCACCTTCGTCTTGCCGACCAACTCGTCGGTCTCCGCCTTGTCGAGAACCTCGACCAGCGTGAGCTTGCCGGACTTGAGTCCCTCGCGAAGCTCGGCGCGCGCCTTGCGGGACGCGGCCGCCTTCTGGAGGGCGGCAGCACGCTGCTCGGGGGTCAAGGTGGGCAGTGCCATGGTGTGCCTCTCTGGTTGCGGTGCGCGGGTGAACCACAGGCTAGAACGCGAACCGCATCGATGCGCGGCAACTTCGGTCCGCGTGTCACGCCGACATCTACTTCCCGACCCACGTGGGTGTCCGTTTCGCGAGGAATGCGCTCATGCCTTCCTGGGCGTCGCACGTGACGGCGTTGGTGGCCATGGTCTCCGACATCAGCTCGTACGCCTCGTCCTGCGGAAGGTCGATCTGCCGGTAGAACGCCTGCTTGCCGATCGCGAGCGTCAGCGGGCTGGACGCGGCGATGCGTGCGGCCAATTCATTTGTACGATCGTCCAGTTCATCGGGGGCGACGACGAAGTTCACCAGCCCCCAGTCGGCCGCGGTGTCGGCGTCGATCGTGTCGCCGGTGAGCAGCAACTGCATCGCCCGCTTACGCCCGATCGCGCGGGTGACGGCCACCATCGGGGTGGAACAGAACAGCCCGATCCGGACGCCGGGTGTCCCGAACACGGCGGCCGACGACGCCACCACCAGATCGCACGACGCGACCAGCTGGCATCCGGCCGCGACGGCCGGCCCCTGCACGGCGGCGATCACCGGCTGCGGAATCTCCTGCACGGTGTCCATCAACTCCGTGCACACCTCGAAGACCGCCCGTTCGTCGTCGAGGGTGCGATCGACCATCTCGGACAGGTCGTGGCCGGCCGAGAACACCGGCCCGGCCGCCGTGATCACGACGACCCGGACCGCTGCGTCGTCGGCGATCGTGCGCAGCGCCGCGGTGAGCGCGCGCATCGTTCCGGTGGAGAGCGGATTGCGTTGCTGCGGCCGGTTCAGGACGAGTGTCGCAATTCCGGTCGCGTGGTCGACATCGACTCGGAGTGCATCGTTCACGGCGAACCTCCCATGATCATCCGGTGGTCCCGATGCTAGGCCGAGAGTCCGCCGTCGTCCTGTCGGACTGGCAGGATCGGAGACGTGAGCATCGCGAATCTGACCCGCACCGAGACCGCCGCCCGTTCCGCCGCGGTCACCGTCCGGTCGTACCGGGTGGAACTGGACGTCACCGGCGCACCGGACCCGACGGAGGCAGGGTTCCTCACCACCACGACCGTCGCCTTCGACGCGTCCGGCCCCGAGACGTGGCTCGACTTCCTCGGACTCGAGGTCCGTTCCGTCATCGTCAACGGCCAGTTCGTGGACGTCGAGTACGACGGCGCCCGCATCCGGCTGCCCGGTCTGCGCAGCACCAATGTCGTCGTGGTGGCCGCGGTCGGCGAGTACAGCCGATCGGGGGAGGGGCTGCACCGGTTCGTCGATCCCGTCGACGAGCAGACGTACCTGTACACGCAGTACGAGCCGTCGGACGCGCGCCGGGTCTTCGCGTGCTTCGAGCAGCCGGACATGAAGGCGCCGTTCACGTTCGTCGTCACCGCGCCGAGCGGATGGGAGGTGATGTCGAACCGGCCCGCGGCCGTCGTCGAGGACGACGGTGACCGCCAGTTCGTCGAGTTCTCCCCGACGCTGCCGATCTCCACGTACATCACCGCGATCGTCGCCGGACCCTATCGTCGGGTCGAATCCGTGTGGCGGCGGGGTGATCTGGAGGTGCCGCTCGGTGTGATGTGCCGGGCGTCGCTCGCGGAGCACCTGGACGCCGAGACGATCTTCACGGTCACGAAGCAGGGCCTCGACTTCTTCGCCGAGCACTTCGACTACCCGTACCCGTGGGGCAAGTACGACCAGGTGTTCGTCCCCGAATACAACCTGGGTGCGATGGAGAATCCGGGCTGCGTGACGTTCACCGAGGCGTACGTCTTCCGGGGTGCCGCGACCGCCGCCCAGTACGAGGCGCGCGCCAACACGATCCTGCACGAGATGGCGCACATGTGGTTCGGCGACCTCGTGACGATGGTGTGGTGGGACGACCTGTGGCTCAAGGAATCCTTCGCCGACTACATGGGTGCCCTCGCGAGCGCCGAGGCCACCGAATGGACCGATGCGTGGGTGGCGTTCGCGAATCGTCGTAAGGCGTGGGCCTATTCGCAGGACCAGTTGCCGACCACGCACCCGATCGTCGCCGACATCGTCGACCTCGAGGCCGCCAAACTGAACTTCGACGGCATCACCTACGCGAAGGGCGCGAGCGTCCTCAAGCAGCTCGTCGCCTACGTCGGCAGGGACGCCTTCTTCGACGGCGCCCGCCGCTACTTCCGGGAACACGCCTTCGGCAACACGACACTCGCGGATCTGCTGGCGGTGCTGTCGGCGGCGTCGGGCCGCGACCTCGAGTCGTGGGCGCGGGCCTGGTTGCAGACCACGGGAATGTCGACGCTCACCCTCGAACGCGGCGACGGCGGGGACGAGATCGTGCAGACCGATCCGCGGCCGCACCGGCTCGCCGTCGGTCTCTACGACTTCGACGCGGCCGGTGATCTGGTCCGCCGGGAACGGGTGGAGCTCGACGTGGTGGACCCGCGGACCCCCGTCGACCTTCCCGACGCCGCGCTGCGTCTGCTCAACGACGGAGACCTCACCTACGCGAAGGTGCGACTCGACACCGATTCCCTTGCCACCGTGGAGGAGTCGCTGGACCGCATCGTCGACCCCCTCGCCCGGGGACTCGTCTGGTCGGCGTTGTGGAACGCGGTCCGCGACGGTGAACTCGACCCCAGCCGCTACCTGGAGGCGGCACGCCGTTTCGCGCCGGCGGAGACGAACACCGCACTCACCGCGGCCGTGCTGGCGAACGCGTCGTACACGATCGCCCACTACCTGCCCGACGAGACCCGGGAGCAGTGGCGCGACACGTGGCTCGACGCCTGCTGGACCGCGATGCACGCCGCCGACCCCGGCTCGGGCGCGCAACTGTCGTGGGCGCGGGCCGTGGCGTCGGCCGCGACCGTCGCCGACCGGTACGCGGCCGACCTGCGGGCCGTCCTCACCGGCGACCGGCCCGGCCCGGACGGGCTGCGCCTCGACCCCGATCTGCGGTGGGCGTGGTGGACGGCCCTGGCGGCGACCGGGCACGCCGACCACGACGATCTCGACACCGAACTGGCGGGCGACGACACCGCGTCCGGGCGCACCGCGCACCTGCGGGCGCTCGCGGCCCGGCCCCGCCCGGACGTGAAGGCAGACGCGTGGCGGTCCGTGCTCGAGGACACCACCCTCAGCAACGACCAGCTCGACGCCGTCATCGGCGGTTTCCGGGCCGGTGGACGCCGCGACCTGATCGCCGACTACGACGACGCCTACTTCGCGGCGATCCGCGACGTGTGGGCCCAGCGCAGCATCGAGATCGCCCGCCGGGTCGTCCTCGGGCTCTTCCCTGCGGACGACACCCTCGATCGGGTCGACACCTGGCTCGAGGCGAACGGGGACGCTCCCGACGCGCTGCGCCGCCTGGTGATCGAACAGCGCGACCATCTCGCCCGGGAGTTGCGGGTCCGCGCGACGTGGTGTTGACGGAGGAGTGATGGCGCCGTCTCATCGGCGCGGATCGTGCAGAACGACTCGGTCGACGGGCGTCCGTCATCGACATCAGAGCGTGACTTACGAAACACGTGATGTGGAATGTGGGAGCGGCGAACATGAAAACCTTCAGCTACAACGCGCAGCCGTCGCGAGTGGTGTTCGGAAGCGGTACGAGCCGAACCGTCGCGGACGAGGTTCTGCGGTTGGGACGCAGCCGAGTGCTGCTGCTCGCGGGCCGTGACGTGGCCGAGCCGGCCGCCGAGATCACCCGGGCACTCGGCGATCTGCTCGTCGCCCGTTTCGACGGGGCCGCGATGCACACCCCCACACACGTCACCGAGGAGGCGCTGGCCGCGGCCCGCGCCCACGATGTCGACTGCGTCGTGTCGCTGGGCGGCGGATCCACCACGGGGCTGTCGAAGGCGCTCGCGGTGCGGGCCGGCTACGACCAGGTGATCATCCCCACCACGTATGCCGGGTCCGAGGTCACGCCGGTGCTCGGCGAGACCGAGAACGGAGTGAAGACGACCCGGTCGTCGGCGGACATCCTGCCGGAGACGGTGATCTACGACGTGGATCTCACCGTCGGTCTGCCCCCGACGATCACGTTGACCAGCGCGATCAACGCGATGGCGCACGCGGTGGAGGCGCTGTACGCGCCGGAGGCCAATCCGGTGACCGATCAGCTCGCCCTCGAGGCGATCCGCGGGATCACCCAGGGCCTGCCGAAGGTGATGGCCGATCCGTCGGACCTCGATGCTCGCGGTGAACTGCTGCAGGCGGCCTGGCTGTCGGGAAGCTGCCTGGCCGCGGTCGGAATGGGGCTGCATCACAAGCTCTGTCATGCACTCGGCGGCGGCTTCGATCTGCCGCACTCCCCGATGCACACGGTGATCCTGCCGTACGCGATGGCGTACAACGCGCCCGCCGCGCAGGACGTGATGCGCCGGATCGCCGAGGTGATGCGGGTGCCGGACGCCGCCGCCGGCGTCCACGACCTCGTAGCGAGCCTGGGCGGGCCGACATCGTTGGCGGAACTCGGGTTCACCGTCGACGACATCCCGAAGGCAGCGGCTCTGGCGACGGCCCGGCCGTACCCGAATCCGCAGGCGGTCACCGTCGACGGCATTTCCGCGTTGCTGGCAGATGCGGTGGCGGGATCCCGGCCCGGCGGCGGAAACGCCTTTCCCCGTGCCGAACTCGACCGCATGTCGCGCGCAGTGGTCGCCAGTTTCGCCGACACCGAGGACCCGCGCTTGCACACCCTCATGACCGACCTCGTCCGTCGCGCACACGATTTCGTCACGAGCAACGACCTCACGACCGCCGAATGGGAGTTCGCGATCGACTTCCTCACGCGTACCGGGCAGATCTGCTCCGATGTGCGCCAGGAGTTCATTCTGCTGTCGGACACGCTGGGGATCTCGACGATGGTCGATATCCTCACCAACTCGCGTGCCCGGAAGCAGACACCGTCGGCGGTACTCGGCCCGTTCTACGTGGAGGGCCCGCCGGCCGTGCAGACCGGAGCCGATCTGGCGGAGGGGCTTCCGGGCGTCCCGATGTGGGTGGACGTGGCCGTCACCGACCCGGACGGCACCCCGCTCCCGGAGGCGATCGTCGACGTCTGGCAGTCCAACGAGGACGGCTTCTACGACGTGCAGCTGCCCGATCTCGACGGCCCGGTCCTGCGTGGTCGGTTCCGAACCGATACCGACGGGCGGCTGCGGTTCTGGACGATCCTTCCGTGCGAGTACCCTATTCCGGCCGACGGCCCGGTGGGGCAGATGCTCGCTGCGGTCGGCCGGCACCCGTTCCGGGCCCCGCACGTGCACTTCATGATCAGCGCTCCCGGGCACCGCCGCCTGATCACCCAGCTCTTCCCGTCCGACGGCGCCTACCTCACCTCCGATTCGGTATTCGGGGTGAAGCACAACCTGATCGTCGACATGCCCGAACATCGGGGCCCCACCCCGGACGGCCGCGTGGTCGACGGGGCCTGGCGCCGACTCGATTTCACCTTCCGCATCGCCCCCGACGCGTGACCGTGCTCCTCGTCGGATCACTTCCTCCGGAGACAGGCACGACCAACGACATCGACGTTCTCGTAGTCGGTAGCGGGCCGCCTCGGTGTTAACGGGGTGTGACGCCGTCTTTACGCGAGACCTCTCGCTCGTTTCTTTCCTGTAATGTCTTGCCGCCAAAGCCTTTCACTGCTTGGAAACCGATCTGCTGCTCCGCTACACATGCAGTGACGCCGAGAACGGCGACAAGCGAAGCGTCAGCTTCACGGGAGCAAAGGGGAAGACAATGGGTTCTGAGGAGTTCGCTACGGCTCTGGGTTCGGTCGACTTCGATCAGGTGGTCGCAGGTGCGGAAGCGGTGGGGGCCTTCGCCGGACTGATCGCCGCTCTGGGGGCGTTCGCCGCGCTGCTCGTCTAGCGGGTGGGGCCGGGAGCCGGCCGATTCGTGTGGGGCCCGAAGCCGTTCGTCGGCTTCGGGCCCCACACGTGTCCGGGCTCAGGTTCGTTCGACCAGTCGCTCGTATCGCTGCCGCGCCGCCTGGGTGCTTCCCAGCCCGAGTCCGAACGCGATTTCCCGCCAGGTCATTCCGCGTTGGCGGGCGATCCCCAGGAACAGCGCCTCGAGTTGATCCATCTCGGCGCGCGCCTTCGGGAACAGCCCGAGCGCCGCGGTGATGTCGGCGTCGTCGATCTCCGGTTCGCCGGGCTCGGGGGTGTGCACGCCGCCGGCCAGTGCGGCGACGACGCGGATGGCTCCGAGGGGTTCGAGTATCTCGGGGTGCGATTGGCGCGCCCGCTGTTCGGGGGTGGCGCCGTGGCGTTCGGCGATCCGGAACAGGGCCGCGTACTCCCGGTGGGCGCGCTCCCGGCTCGGGTTGGGTGGGGTGAAGTCGTTCGAGGTCATGACTCGAGCATCCGCTCACCCAACCATGTTGTCAACAGATTATTGACAACATAATGTTCACATATTCCTCGTGCTCGATGTTATGCACACACCACCGTCGGATGGATTCCGCGCGCCGCCGGCGACCATCGGATCATGGCGTACCACACGTCGGCGGGCGGCCCCGATGTGACTGTGCAGGTGGGAACGGGAATTCCTTTGGGCCCGGCCTGTTTCGTGCTCCCCTGATTCCTGCCGCCCCTGGCCGTCAGCTCTTCTGTGCTCCCCGTCTCGGGTCGTATCCGGCACGCATGCTCGCGACGGCGTTGACGGCGAGCAGGACGAGGAAAGCGACGATCGGTACGGTCCACGATCCGGTGACGTCGTGCAGCAACGACGCCAGGATCGGCCCGGTCGCCGCGATCAGGTAACCACCGGTCTGCGCCACCGTGGAGAGCGCGGCGACGTGGTCCGGGGTGCGCCCGCGCCGGGCGTAGAGCACTCCGGCGACGGCCTGGCCGGCACCGAGTCCGACACCGAGGATCACCGCCCATACGACGGGCGCGGTGCCGGGCGCGATCAGCAGCCCCGCGAAACCCGTGGCGCACACAGCGACGATCGCCAGGATGTGGGGCCGCTGGTCCACGCTCGCGGCCGCCAGGATCGGTGCCACCAGCCCACCCGCGGCGACGCCGACGATGAACAACGCCTGCATGTTTCCGGCGGCGCCGTCGGCGACACCGGCCGCGACCAGGATCGACGGCAGCCACGCGAGCGTCGCGTAGAAGAGCAGGGTCTGGATGCCGAAGAACACCGTCAGGCTCCATGCCGTCCAGGTCCGGAGCACCCGCGGCCGGTCGTGCCCCGACGTCTCGGCGTGGGCGTCCGGCCGGCTCGCATGCCGCAGCTGCGGCACGGTGCCGGCGAGCGCGAGGACGGCGGGAATCACCGCGAGTCCGATTGCCGGCGGCCAGGATTCGCCCGCCGCCCGGAACACCGGAACCATCAGCGCGGCGATCACCGCGGATCCGGCACCCATCGACATCGCGTAGACGCCCATCATCACGCCCGTCCGCTCGGGCGCGAACCGCTTGCGCACGAACACCGGCACGAGCACGTTCACGACCGCGGTCGCGACGCTCACGATCACGGTGCCGGCGATCAGTCCCTGCATCCCGACCATCCGGACCAGCGCCCCGACGAGGAGCAGAGCACCGGCGGCGAACAGCGCGCGCTCCTCACCGAGACGTCGGCGGGCGACGACGGCGAGTGGTGCGAACAGTCCCATGACCAGCGGCGGGATCAGCCCGAGCAGGGTGACGACGGAGGCGTCGAACCCGGCGACCGGTGCCAGTGGACCGATCTGACCGAAGGCGACGCGGGTGTTCGCGCTGATCAGGACGAAGCCGGCAACGAGCAGCACCGTCGAGGCGCCGACACCTGCGCGGGAGGTCGTGGCCGGCGCGGTGCCGGTCTGCAGAGACTGCACTGGGCGTTCCTTTCCGAGGAGTAGGCTCACAGCGTCCACGCTCAAGTGGACTTGAGTGCAAATCGGAGGTGCCACGTGCCCGACGACCTCTTCTCCATTTCGGATGTTGCGCACGCCTTCGGTCTGTCCGTCCCAGCGCTGCGCTACTACGAGGAGCGCGGCCTCATCGAGGCGTCCGAGCGTCGCGGCCGGGTGCGCTATTTCAGCCGTGACGACCTGTGTCGACTGGCCTACGTCCAGTTGTGGCATGAGGACGGCATGCTGTCGCTCGCCGATACCCAGGCGATCGTCGAATCGGACACGGTGACCGATCGCAGCCGGCTGATCGAGGACCAGGCGGCCCGGATGCGTGAGCGCATCGGCAATCTGTCCCGGGCGGTCGCGGTGCTCGAGCACATGCTCGGCTGCCGTACCGACCGGGCGCGCGACTGCCCGATGACCGGCACCTACATCCGGGCCCGCGTCGACGCGGCCCTCTCCGGCGAGGACTTCGCGGACGACTTCCTGCCGAAAGCCGTCGAACCGTGAGCAGTTCGCTCGCGAACCCCGGACTCGCACTGTTCGTCCTGTGCACGGTCATGGTCGCGTGCACGGCCGTCGTGTACCGCCTCGCCGGGTTGGGGAACCCGCTCACTGCGCCGTGGGCAGCCGCGCGGGGTGCACTGCAGCTGGCGGCGGTGTCGGTGATCCTGGCCGCGGCGCTCGCCCACCTGTGGTCGTCGCTGCTGGTGCTCGCGGTGATGTTCGTGGCGGCGTCGTTCACCGCGGCCCGACGGTCGCAGGCCGGCCGCTCGGCGGTGTGGCTGGCATCGGCGTTGGCCGTCGGTGTCGGGCTGGTGGTCCCGCTCATGCTCGTCAGCGGGGTGGTGCCACTCGAGGGAGTGGCCCTGGTGCCCATAGGGGGGATCGTCCTGGGCAATGCGATGACGGCCACCTCCCTCGCCGCGAAACGCGGGCTCGACGCGATCGAGCAACGGTGGGGCGAGGTGGAGGCCGCACTCAGCCTGGGGCTGAGCACGCGCGACGCCCGAATGGAAGTGGTCGGCTCGGCCGCCGCGGACGCATTGTTGCCGGGCCTCGATCAGACCCGGACGGTGGGCCTGGTGACGCTGCCCGGAGCGTTCGTCGGCGTGCTGCTCGCGACCGGATCCGCGGTGCAGGCCGGTGCAGTGCAGATCCTCGTTCTCGTCGGGTTGCTGCTCGCCCAGACATGCTCGGTGGCGGTCGCGATCGAACTGGTCGCGCGCGGGATCGTCCATCGCCCCGGCGCCCACGCACTGTACTGATCCGATTCCTCAGGTCGCTGATCCGAGGTCACGGATCCACCCCACATCCCCACGCCCCGCGATTCGCGCACTTGTCGCGCATTCCGGGGCGTTTCCGGCGCGCTGAGTGCGCGAAACGCGAGTGGGAACAGTCGGTGAACACTCGATACGTCCCCGGGATCGTGTTGAACACTTGTCCGAATTGGGTTGTGATCCAGGAGTGACCGAAAACAACGACTTCGCCGGTATCAGCCGTCGTGGACTGCTGCGCAGCTCGGTGGTGCTCGCCGGGACGAGTGTCGCCGTCGCGGCCGCGGGGCGGGCCTCGGCCGCCGTCCCGGCTCCCGGATTCGTGCACGGCATCGCGTCGGGCGACCCGCTGCCCGACCGGCTGATCATCTGGACCCGCATCACGCCGTCCGCCGACGCGGTGCCGGGATCCGGTGTGGGACCGACGGTGTCGGTCACGTGGCAGGTCGCGACCGATCCGGGGTTCGCGAGCGTCGTGCGCGAGGGCACCGCGAGCGCAGGTCCGGACGCCGACCACACCGTGAAGGTCGACGTCACCGGTCTGCGTCCCGGAACCGGATACTTCTACCGGTTCACCGGACTCGGCATCGTCTCGCCCGTCGGGCGGACCCGCACCGCGCCGGCCACGGACGCCGACGTCGCACGCCTGCGCTTCGGTGTCGTGTCGTGCTCCAATTGGGAGGCGGGGTACTTCGCGTCGTACCGGCACCTCGCCGAGCGTGACGACCTGGACGCGATCCTCCACCTGGGCGACTACATCTACGAGTACGGTCGCGGTGAGTACGGGGCGCGCGGGGGATCGGTGCGCCTGCACGACCCGGCGCACGAGATCGTCTCGCTCGCCGACTACCGAATCCGGCACGCGCAGTACAAGACCGATCCCGATCTTCAGGCCCTGCACGCCAAGCTGCCCTTCATCACGACATGGGACGATCACGAGTCCGCCGACAACGCGTACGACGGCGGCGCCGAGAACCACGACCCGGCCACCGAGGGCGACTGGGGTGCCCGCAAGGCTGCCTCCACCCAGGCCTACTTCGAGTGGATGCCGGTGCGGGTCAACGGGACCGGGGCCGGCGCGGCACTGTACCGGCGTTTCCGGTTCGGCACCCTCGCCGAGCTGTCGATGCTGGACCTGCGCACCTACCGGGACGAGCAGCCCACCGCCGGTGCCGGGTGGCGGCAGGTCGACTCCCCGGATCGGACGATCGCGGGTCGCGCGCAGATGGATTGGTTGACGGGTGGCATCGTCACCTCGTCGGCTCAGTGGAAGATCGTCGGCAACCCGGTGATGATCACCCCGTGTGTGTTCCCGCCCCTCGACACCCGCACTACCGCGGCGATCACCGAGCTCATCGGTGTCCCGGACGCCGGTATCCCCTACAACACCGATCAGTGGGACGGCTACACCGCCGACCGGCGTCGACTGTTCGACGCCATCACCGGGAACGAGGTCCGCAACACGGTGTTCCTCGCCGGTGACATCCACACGTCGTGGGCGTGCGACCTGCCGGTGGATGCCGCGAACTATCCGGCAGCGGGCACGGTGGGCACCGAGTTCGTGGTGCCGTCGGTGACGTCCCCGAACATCGACGACATGTTGAAGGTGCCGCCGCGGACGGCGACGGTCGCCGCGGAGGAAGCGTTCACGGCGATCAACCGGCACGTGCGTTACGTCGAACTGGACTCGCACGGCTACGGCGTGTTCGAGATGGACCGGCAAGGCGTACAGATGGATTGGTTCTACGTCGACGATCCGGCGAATCCGCAGGGCGCCGTCCGGCACGGCGCGAGCTACCGGGTGGCCGACGGCGCGCAGCAGGCGCATCCGGTGCCGGCGCCACTGGATCCGGGAGCTTATCGACCGGGAGTGTGAGGGGGTTGTGCGGCGAGAGGGCCTGGGCGATGCGCCCTAGTTCGGCCGGAACACGACGACCGCCGAGTCCGGCTCGTCGGCAAGATAGTAGACATCCGCCTCGTCACCCACTCGCGGCTGACGACCGCTCTCGAACTTGTTCTTCTCGGTGACCACTCGAACGGAACCGTGACCGTCGACGTATTCGACAGCCGAGCGGACCGTGACGTGCGAGTCCTCCGACGTCGACCGATCCTCCGACACGTCACCCACCCGCCCCACCGTTCGTGTCCCGTTGCGGTACAAGGTCAGTCTCGGGGCCAGGCGTAGCCACCATCTCGCGAAGAGCGCAGCCGCCACGACGACGCCGGCCACGGCGACCCCCCAATGGGTACTCGCCCCGCCGATCCCGACACCCAGCACCGCCAGCGCAACGACGGGTGCGCCCCACGGCACGGGGAGGATCATGCTCAGCCCGACACCCCCGAGCACCGCGAGGGTTATCGACCAGGTCGCCACCGCAACGTGATCGGACTGCGGCAGTGCCCAGGTGAACACCCCGACACCCACACCCAGCCACGTTCCGCACAGCATCGTTCCGACGATCGATGCGGGGATTCTGTCCGGCCCCGGTTCCATCGTCCGATCGTAGGACAGGGCCGCCCGCCGGCTTTGGATCCGGACGCGTACGAGACCCGCAACGTCGTCGAACGGCCATGCACCTACTCGAGCTGGCAGGTCGCGATGGTAACGATCACTCGGAGCGGTTTCGGCTTCTCGACACGGGTCAGTTCACGGTCAGCGCCTCGAGCCACCGCGTGATCACCGCATGCAGTGCGGTGTGCCGGTCGCCCGTGTCGGCGCTGCGGGACCCGTACGTCATATCGAATGCCAGTCCCTCGAGGAGGCTGACGAGGTCGCGGCCGGCGTCGTCGGGGTCGGCTGCTCCCAGGGCGCCCATCAGTGCGCCGGCGTCGGGGGTCGAGAACAGACACGATGCGAGTCCGGCGCGTAGTGCGTCGTCCTTCGCGGCGTCGGGGAGCAGGGCATAGCGGGCGAGGACGTCGCGGCGCCGGTTGTGGATCAGGTTCACGAGCTGGTCGACGATCAGGTCCGCCGCCTCGGACGGCGACTGTGGGGGCCGGTCGGGGAGGTGGTCGCGGAAGGCGGTCCGGGACCGGTCTGTCAGATGTGTCACCGCGGCGGTGACCAGTGCATGTCGGGTTCGGTAGTAGTAGGAGGTCGATCCTCGGGCGAGCCCGAGCCGGGCGTCGACGGCCTGGTGGGTGAGGGCATGGTTACCGCCCTCCGCGGCGAGGTCGAGTGCTGCCTCGCAGATGAGTTCGCGACGTGACGGACGGTGAGCCATGTCCCACATTCTCGCAGCCTCTACGATGCTAGAGTTTCGCCATGCGCTGGTTCCGGAAAACCTCGCCTCCACAGGCTTCCCGTTCCGTCGACCCTGCAGTGTTCGGCACGGCAGCAAGCGAACTCGGATTCACACTCGACGAGGAGCAGTGCCGTGCCGCTGCCGCTCTCGCCGCAGGTGATCGCGATCTGTACCTGTGGGGTCCGGTGGGCCGCGGCAAGAGCTGGCTGATGTCGGTGTACTTCGATGCGCTGCCGGTCGGCGGCAAGCTGCGGGTGCACTTCCACGAATTCTTCCGGGACCTGCACATCGCGATCAGGGCATCGCGGAACGACCTGTCGGCAGCGTTGGACCGGATGCTCGACGGCATCGACGTCGTCTGCTTCGACGAATTCCACGTGCACGATCCTGCGGACGGGAAGTTCATCGCCCGGCTGCTGCCCGCCCTCGTGGAACGCGAGATCCGGGTGGTGCTGACGTCGAACTACCCGCCCCGCTCCCTGCTGCCGAATCCACTGTTCCACGACGACTTCGTGCCGACGATCGAACTGATCGAGCGCAACCTGACGGTCGTCACCGTCGACGGGCCGCTCGACTACCGCACGGTCGCGGTGCACGACGGTGGATTCGCGGCCGGGGCGTGGGTGACGCCCGGGACGCCGGCACAGCTCGCGTGTCTCAGCCTGCACGTCCCGGCGCCCGCCGAGCACCGAACCCTGCTGCCCGCCGGACATCCAATCCGCGCCCGTCGGGCCGATGATCAGCTGTGGATCGACTTCGCCGATCTGTGCGAGGGGACGACGGCTCCGGCCGACTATCTGACGCTCGCCCGGGACTTCCCGCAGTGGGTGGTGTCCGGTGTCCCCGATCTTCGTGACGTGAAAAGAGATGCTGCACAACGATTTGCGAACGTCGTCGACGTGCTGTACGACCACGATGTCACTGCGACGTTCTTTGCCCGAGCATCACTCGATGTCCTCGACGGTGACCGTGCGGGACTGCCGGTGGACATCGGCCGCATCCGCAGCCGGCTCGGTCAGCTCCGACGGCTCGACCTCGAGGCCGCCCGGTCGTAGTGCCGGCTCATCGCCGCCGCGCCGTGATGTGCACGTCGGGGAAGCGGTGGTCGGCGTCGGGGCGGCTGACGGTGCGCCAGATCTCGTCGAAGCCGGCGTCGGACAGTGCCGCGGCCAGCCGGTCGGGGTGCCAGCGCCAGGCGGGGGCGACGGCGTGGTCGAACTCGGTGACGGCATCGGCTTCGTCGGTGGACTGTCCGGCGATCGCGACGATCGAGCCGGGCTGCAGCAGCCCGGACCAGTGGTCCAGTACCTCAGGAATATTCGTGGGTGGAACGTGGATCAGGCTGTAGCGTGCCAGGATCGCGCGGACGGTCACGCCGGGGAGCGCGTCGAGTGCGGCGTCGCCGAGCACGAACCGTAGGTGCGGGTACTCGGCCCGCGCGATCCGCAGCATCTCCGTACTCGGGTCGATGCCGATCACGTCCAGTCCGGCGCCGGCCAGATCGGCGGTGATCTGGCCCGGCCCGCAGCCCACGTCCACGACGACCCCGGTCTCCGGGCCGGTGTGGACGAGGTCGGTGAACATTTCCACGGCGTGGCGTTCGAGCACGGTGAGGTAGGGGGACGGGAACGTTCGGACGTAGAGGTCGGCGACGGCGTCGTATCCGGGTTGCTCCATGTCGACCGACAGTAGTGGCCTCCGCCGACGGCTACTCTCGACGCCATGAATGCACAGCCGTCCCGTCGCCGGAGAACTGTCGTGTGGATCGCGTCGGTGGTCGCGGTGTTGGCGGTGGTGGCCGGTGGCGTGCTGTGGTGGGCGCCGGCTCGGTATCTGCCGTGGGACACGGCGTCGTTCCCGGAGGTGGATCGGACGGCGTTGTCGCCTACCCAGGTTCGGATCGTCGATCTTCTCGAGGCCGAGCACACGGATCAGCGTCCGGGAACGTTCTATTCGGACGGCGCGCAGGAGCCGTGGTGCGCCAACTTCGTCAGTTGGATCATGCGGGAGGCCGGTGAGCCGCTGTCCAATCCGAACTCGGGGTCGTGGCGGATCCCGGGCGTGTACACGCTGCAGGAGTACTACCAGGCGCAGGACCGGTTCGAGCCGATCGGTAACGGTTATCGTCCCGAGGTCGGTGACGTGGTGTTGTACGACAACGAGTTCCGCCTCGGCCAGCACACCAACTTCGTGGTCGCGGTGGCCGGGGACACGGCCACCACGGTCGGCGGGAACGAGCTCGGGAAGATCCGCGTCCACGACCTGGACTGGCAGTCCGATCGTGCGGTCGTCGGCTTCGGGCGCCTCGACTGAAGCCGTAACGAACACAGCTCCACCTGTATCGCGATTTCCTTCCGTGCCGGAGGCGGGTGCCGCGCCGAGACGATGTCGTTCGCACGAAATCTACTGCGCGACGCCGATGCCCGTTCCCGCGTGCTCGCTGTGTGACGCCCGTTCGCGACGTATCGTGATCATCTGACGGCCATCGAGGTGATTGCGAGAAGGGTGTAACGATGACGGCGGAGACAGACCTGGTGCGGATCGACGGATTGACGACGTTCGCGCCGAAGGACGGTCCGGTACCGCACATCGAACGCCTGTCGGCGGGCCCCGGGGTGACCGTGGTGCGGCTGAGTTTCACGGCCGGCCAGATCCTCGACGACCACAAGGCCGCCGCCCCGATCCTGGTGCAGGGGCTGATGGGCAAGGTGGCGTTCGAGACGCAGGACGCGTCCGTCGACCTCGTGCCGGGCTCTGCCGTCAACCTCGACACCGGTATCGTGCACCGGCTCGTCGCGGCGGAGGATTCCGTCGTGGTGTTGTGCGTGCTGCGCTGACCTCGGAGGTCACACCCCAAGGGCGATCCAGCGAACACCGGGCCCGCGTCCGGGTCCGGTGGGGTCGATGACGGCTCGTCCGGACTGGCGCAGGTAGCGCAGCAGCGCCGTCACGTCTTGGCGGTCCGCGCCGGTCGCGGCCACGACCTCACGATTGGTGACGGCATTCCCGGAGCGGAGTCGCTCCTCGACCCAGTCCTGAACCGACACGGATGCGACATCGGTTGCCAGTGCGCCGCCGAGGCAGGACCGAGCCTGCGACGTCAGTACCCATTCGTCGCCGCGTTCGGTGACGGGTTGGACGATGTCGACATCGGTGAGCCATTCCATGATCTGGAGCGCTTCACCGGATCCGGTCTGGGTCTGCGTGGTGACCTGCCGGAGCGTCATCAGTGGCGCCTTGGACAGGTGTTTGAGCACGATGAGTGTGTTGACGGCGTCGATGGTGTCGGCTCCGTATCGGCTGCGGAGTCGGGCGAGACCCGCGATGAATGCAGTATCGGGCCGGGAGGCAACGAGCGTGACGCCGACGTGAAAGTCGTCGGCTTCGACTTCGGGTGCGGCCCGCCCGGTCGAAAGCATCGCAGACCACATTCGGTCGAATCCTCGGGACGATTCCTCGGCGAGGCCGAGCGCTCGCATCCCGGCCATGAGGCGGTTGTTGCGGGGGACGGATCGGGTGGTCAGCAAGTGGTCGGATGTGACGCCGAAGGGAAGTGGGCCCGGGGACCAGACCTTCAGGATGCGAGGTGATTGGTCGACGACGATCGATGAGGTCATCGTCCAGTCCCGGTGCACCAGGGCGTTGGACAGCACTTCGTCGACGGCCTTCGCTGGGAATGCAGGAATCGCAACCTCTTGTCCACCAGGAAGGTTCACGCGGGCGATCTCGGTGTCCATATGCCGACGTACCAGATCCTGTACTTGATCGAACACGAGGATCAGCGCGCCGTCGAGATCGGTGACGGTGGGTTCACCTCCAGGTACGGCGCGACGGAGATAGCGGGCGGACACCGCCTCGGTCCGGGTTCTTGTGAAGAGCAATTCGGCTGCGACGGTGAGGGATCCGTCCGGCATCGTCAGACCCAACTCGCGCAGCAGTGCGAACGTCTGTTCGGGGACGGCGGTATCGTCACCGACTGCACGGCGTTTCGCGGCAAGCAGTGCTCTGGCGCGAGTGATCGCAAGCGGATCGAGATCGTCCGCGGTGAGTGTCGAGGCCCGCGCTGTCATGTCCGGGTTGGCGCGCGCGAAGTGCAGGTCACGGCGTTCGTGTTCGGTGAGGGGAACGCAGTTGGTCCCGATGCGTCGTGACGCCGCCCCGTCGGTGCGCGAATAGACGGAGAGTCCGGTGGGGATGCGGATGATGAGCAGTCGGTGCCCGCGATAGTCGACCGAGTCGACCTCCACCCGTAGGTTGGGGCGGGTCTTGTCGAATACTTTTCGTTCGATCCATTCGGTGTCACGACCGGTGCCGCTGAATGCGTCCGGCCCAGCGCGCTTGTCGGACACCCCGAGCACGATGTAGGCCTCACCACCGGCCCCGTTGGCGAAGCAGATGCACTCGTTGATGAGCGTCTCGGCAACCGCGGCATCGGGGTTCCCGCGTCCGGTCGGGCGACTCGATATCCGCGCTGGATCCTCCTTGAAGTCCAGCACCGCGGACTCCTGCGAGTCGCCTGTGGCGCCGGCCCAGATCTCGTCGAGGGCGCTGTGGACCGTATCGGGAAGGGCAGGGGCCATGTGTGAACAGTACCCGTAGTTGTTTCGTAGTTGTTGAAACAACTACGAAACAACTTGCAGCGATCGAGGATGTGAAATGCGTGGCCGGGAGCGGAACTTCTGGGAATCTGCGCAGGTAGATCCGTTTTTTCTGGTAGTTGCGAGTTGTTCGGAGTTGTTTTCTCCTTGTCGGGTCGAGGCTGCTCGAGTTCGGATCGGAGTTTCCTCGGGAGTAGTCGGAGCTTCCCGCCAGTGAGGTTCTGCAGGACCTCCGGCGGGGTAGTGACGTGCGTCTCATCCGTGGCGTAGGTTGCATTCACGACATGCCTGTCACCGGTGAACACGTCAAGTCAGGAGCCGCCCCCATGTTGAGCACGATGAACGAACTTCCCCTGTCCGTGGCGCAACTGTTGCGGCACGGCAGCACGGTCCACGCGGCGGCGGAGGTGGTCACGTGGACGGAGTCGGGTCCGCGGCGCCGGACGTACGCAGAGGTGGGACGCCGGTGCGCGGCCCTCGCCCACGCGCTGCGCGGCCTCGGTGTCGACGGTGACGACCGGGTGGCGACGTTCATGTGGAACAACGCCGAGCACCTCGAGGCCTATCTGGCGGTGCCGGCGATGGGGGCGGTGCTGCACACCCTCAACATCCGGTTGTTCCCGGAGCAACTGGTGCACGTGGCGAACCATGCCGAGGATCGGGTGATCATCGTCGATCCCACGTTGATCCCGCTGCTGGCCCCGCAACTGCCGAAGCTGAAGACCGTCGAGCATGTGATCGTCACGGGTGATTCCACGGCCGGTCTCGAGGTGCCGGACGGTGTCGCGGTGCACAGCTACGAGACGCTGCTCGCGGACCGGCCCACCGAGTACGATTGGCCGGAGATCGACGAACGTTCCGCTGCCGCAATGTGTTACACGTCGGGTACCACCGGCGACCCGAAGGGTGTCGTGTACTCGCACCGGTCGATCTACCTGCATTCGATGCAGGTGTGCATGAGCGACGGACCCAATCTGAAGCAGGGGGACCGGGCACTCGCAGTGGTGCCCCAGTTCCACGCGATGTCGTGGGGCCTGCCGTACGCGGCGTTCATGATCGGCGCGTCGCTCATCATGCCGGACCGGTTCCTGCAGCCGGCCCCGCTCGCCGAGCTGATCGCGTCCGAGCAGCCCACGTTCGCGGCGGCCGTCCCCACCATCTGGCAGGGGCTGCACCTGTATCTCGAGCAGCGGCCGCAGGACATCTCCTCGATGCGGGAGGTGCTCATCGGCGGGTCGGCGGTGCCGCCGTCGCTGATGCACGCGTTCGAGGACGACCACCAGGTGTCCGTGCTGCACGCATGGGGCATGACGGAGACGTCGCCGCTCGGGTCCGTCGCCCGCCCGCCCGCCGGCGCGACCGGCGACGAGCGCTGGCGCTACCGCTACACGCAGGGCCGGTTCCCGGCGTCCGTCGAGGCGCGACTGATCGACGACGACGGCAACACGGTGCCGCACGACGGCACCAGCATCGGGGAACTCGAGGTGCGCGGCCCGTGGATCACCGCGTCGTACTACGGCGTCGACGCCCCCGACAAGTTCCGGGACGGCTGGCTGCGGACCGGGGACGTCGGCTCGATCACCCCGGACGGTTTCCTGACGTTGTCGGACCGGACGAAGGACATCATCAAGTCCGGTGGCGAATGGATCTCGTCGGTGGATCTGGAGAACGCGGTGATGGCGCATCCGGCCGTCGCCGAGGCCGCGGTGATCGGCATCCCCGACGAGAAGTGGGACGAGCGGCCGCTGGTGGCGGTGGTGCTGCGCGAGGACAGCGACACCACCCTCGACCAGTTGCGGGACTTCCTCGCGGAGAAGGTCGCCAAGTGGCAGCTGCCGGAGAACTGGACGCGGGTCGCCGAGGTCCCCAAGACCAGCGTCGGCAAGTTCGACAAGAAGCGGCTGCGCGCCGACTTCCACGACGGCGCGCTCGACGTCACCCGGCTCTGACGGGCGCCGCGGTCAGGACGCGCTGCCGAACCCGAACGGGGACGGCGCCACGTCGAACTGCAGGGTGGTCTCCGCCGGTGTTCCCGACGGCGGCGCATAGGTGAAGACGGCGGTGTACCGCCCGGCCTCGTGGGTCCGGGTGGTCACCGTCGCCCCACCGAGCGTGAGCGGCATCGTCAGGGTGCGGGTGTCGCCGTCGGGTTCGGTGATCCGGGCGGTGACCGGGGTGGATGCGTCGGCGCCCACCGGTGTCGGGGTGACGACGACGGCGAGCGTGGTGATCGTGTTCGCGTACACCACCCCGATCGGCGGGACCGCGGTGACGTCGTAGACGGTGGCGGCCGACGCTGCCGGCGCGAACGCCAGGGCGGCGGCTCCGGCGAGGGCGGCCGTGACGGAAGCCGTACGGAAGACGCGCATGGGAACCTCTTCGTGTCGGTGACATCGACACGCTAACGACTCGGCCGCGCACAGTTCCGGGGAATGTGCGCGGCCGAGTCGAAATCACCCGTGGCGGGTGAACCGCCGGATCAGGCCTTCTTGCCGAACCGCAGCTTCCACGGCACCAGCGCCGACTCGAGCTGGACCCCCAGGCTCATCTTGGAGACGCCTTCGATGCGCTCCTCGAAGCGGATCGGCACCTCGGCGATGCGCATGCCGCGGCTGGTGGTGCGGTAGTTCATCTCCACCTGGAACGAGTAGCCGTTGGAGTGGATGGACGCGACGTCGATCGCGCGGAGCGTGTCGGCGTGCCACGCCTTGAACCCGGCGGTCGCGTCCTTGACGCCGAGCCGCAGGATCGCATTGACGTAGAAGTTCGCCCACGCCGACAGTGCCTTGCGGTGCCACGGCCAGTCGCTCGCGACCGCGCCGCCGGGCACGTAGCGGGAGCCGAGGACCACGGCGGCGTCCGTCGTGGTGAGGGTGCGGATCATCGTCGGGACGACCTCGGTCGGGTGCGACAGGTCGGCGTCCATCTGGATGACGATGTCGGCGCCCTCGTCGAGTGCCCGGGTCATGCCGGCGACGTAGGCACGGCCGAGCCCGTCCTTGACGGTGCGGTGCAGCACCCGGATGGGAAGCGTCGACTCCTCGGACAGTTTCTCGGCGACGTCGCCGGTGCCGTCGGGGGAGTTGTCGTCGACCACCAGCAGGTGCAGGTTCGGGACCTCCAACGCAGCCAGCCGCTCGACGAGTTTCGGCAGGTTGTCGCGTTCGTTGTATGTGGGCACAACGATGGTGGTTTTCGGCGAACTGCTGTCCATGGCGCCTTCCCTGGTGATCACACGCTGTCGTCTCCGGCGGAAACGAGTGTGGTCATCAATGCATACGAAGGCAACTTACCTGTGCTTATTCGAGTGTTCAGGCGGGTTCACGGTGATGTTCACCATCCGGGCCTCTCGCTGTGGTGTGACGCCGGGCCCGGTCGGGGAGGGAGGGTGCCCGGGCGGTCCTGGTCGGGGGAGGGGTACAGGACCGCCCGGGCGGGCGGCGAACGAGGACCGAGGGGTTGATTCTCGTTCGCAAGTCGTGGTGGTTCAGGGGGCGACGTCGCCGGCGCCGTCGAACCCGTAGCGGTCGCACGGGCCGATCACGGCGACCTCGAACAGGCCGGAACCGGTGTGGGTGACGCCGTTCTCGGTGAGCGTGAACCGGGTCAGGTTGTCGACGGGGCAGAACATCTTCTTCCACGGCTCGATGTCGGGAACCTTCTCGCGCAGGCCCTGCACGACGAGTTCGCCCTGCCACATGCCGTGCCGCCAGTCCTGTTCGAGGCCGTAGCCGGTGCCGACGCCGAGGTAGTGGGGGAGAACCGGCTCGCACGTGACGGTGAGGACGTCGTCGGGTCGCCCGTACCCGCCGGGGCGATGGAACTCGAGGGTGCCGGCGGCCACCTCCCGCGTGCCCGAGACGAACGACAGGTCGTGTTCGGTGCGGCCGAGCCATTCGGGTTCACGACTGCGGTCGGTCCACACGCGGGTGGCGTCCTCGACGATCCGCCGGCCACGGCGGTCCTCCTGCACGATCGTGACGATCGAGAAGTCGTCGAACTGCATGACCGCGTAGATCCAGAAGAAGTTCTGGTCGCCGGCGAGCGCCGGGTCGGCGCGGCGGCCGGCCGGTTCGGCTTCGCCGACCGGGCGCACACCCCAGGACCGGTCCCGGTTGCCGCGCCACGTGTCGGGGGTGACGGGGATCGTCTCCCCGTCGACGGTCAGGGTGCCCTCCCACCGTCCGGTCTGCACGAACCGCTGGGTGTCGAACGTGACCCGCTCGAGCTGGCGGTGGAAATGCCTGGCCTCCAAGGCGGCCGGGGTGTCCGAGGTGAAGACGAGATCGAACGACAGGTCGGGTGCCTCCGCGGTGGGCTCGAGGACCACCCGCAGCCGGTGCAGGCCTTCGATCACCTCGATGCGCAGCGGGCCGACGGAGACGTCCATGCGGTCGTGGCCGAGGGCTTTGGACGCCCGTGCCACGATGTGGTCGTCGCCGCGGCGAAGCACCGCGAACCCGTCGGTGACACCGAGATTCGGGTACTGGCCCAGGCCGACGATGAGGAACAGCGGTTCGCCGTCGTAGTCGAGGCCGGGATGGCAGTTGAAGTAGTAGCGGTCGTAGAAGTTGCGGTCCGACGTGCCGACGTGCCGGATCGGTTCGGCGATCTGGTGCACCGGGAAGTCGTCCATGGGGGAGAGCATCACGCCACCTCCGTTCCGTCGACGCGGCCCCAGTAGGTGCCGGCGAGCATCTCTTCGAGCGCCTTGCGGTGCATGATCATGTCGTCCGGGTCGGCCGGCGCCTCGGCCTGACCGAATGCCACTGCGCGGCATTGGATCCGGAACATGATGATCGCGTGCCTCAGGGCTGCGTACAGGGTGTAGAAGTCCAGATCCTCGGGGGTGTGCCCGGTACGGTCGGTGTAGGTGCGGGCGACGTCGTCGCGGCGCAGCAGATCGGGCAGTCCCGGTAGTCCGGCGACGGCCGCGAGGTCCTCGAAGAAGCGGTGGATGAAGATCATCCAGCCGAGGTCGAGTTCGCGGGGCCCGATCGTCGCCATCTCCCAGTCCAGGACCGCGACGGGCTCGAAGTCGCGGTAGATGACGTTCCCGATCCGCGAGTCGCCCCAGCAGAGCACGGCCGGGCCGGACGGGGACGGGCAGTGCGTATCGAGCCAGTCGAGAGCGCGTTCGATGAGCGGCGAGCGCGGTCCGCCCGCCGTCGCCCACTCGTAGTAGCGGCGCTGCCCGTCGACGTGGGCGCGCAGCGCGGCCGCGGCGGAATCCTCGTCCGCGTCCGGGAATAGTTGCGCCGGTTCGGGTATCGCGTGCAGATCGGCGAGGACACCGACCGAGGCGTCCTGCAGTCGGCGTCGTTCGGTGTCGGTGCACTCCGACAGCCACGAGCCGAAGTTGTAGGGCATCACGTCCGGCGGGATCAGCCCGTCACGGCGTTCCATGACGAAGAATTCGCCCCCGAGCGGCTCCGGTGACGTCTCCGACCAGTACACGCGTGGCACCGGAACGGTCGACCGTTCGCCGACGGCCTGCATGATCCGGTACTGCCGGTCCAGGTCGTACGACGGGAAGATCGGCACCCCCGACGGGGCAGGTGCGATGCGGGCCACGAGGTGGTGGTGCCGGCGTTCGCCGGTCTCGAGCCACACGGCGTCGAACAGGATCGTCTCGTTGGACATGCCGTTCGCGTCGGGCACCTGCACGTCTACGACCTGCGGTTCCGCATCGGTGGGCAGTGTGGTCCGCAGCCAGGTCTGCAAGCGGTGCGCGAGTTCGGCGGGGTCGGTGCGGGATGCGCCGGGACGGGCCACTTCGGAGAAGTCCGGGTTTCCGGTGGTGTGCTCGGCGCTCATGACGACCCTTCGGTGGGCGGGAGGCCGCTGAGGAGCGGCGGCCTCCCGGTCTGCGGGACTCGGATGGCCTACCCGATACATTCCGTATCGACTGAGCCGTGACACAATGTAACGACTGTCACGTTTCCGTGTAAGAGGTTTGAAGAATGTCGTTGAAAATTCCTGCGCAGCACCGGTTGGGGCCGCAGCGCAATCCTGCGATCGACGACGCGGTGCTGCAGGCAACCCGGGAACTGCTGATCGAGAACGGGTACGCGGGAACGTCGATCGACGCCATCGCCACCCGGGCCGGTGTGGGCCGTCCCGCGATCTACCGGCGGTGGCCGTCGAAGGCGCACGTCGTGCACGACGCCGTCTACCCGACGGTGGTGACCGAGTGGGAGTCGGATCTGCCGATCGTCGACGAGATCGAACGCCTCACCCGCGGTGCGGTCGCGCTGTTCGGGGCTCCGGCCACCAGGGAGGCCGTCCCGGGGTTGATGAGTGAGGGCCGCACCGACGAGACGACCCGGACGACGCTGGTCACCGGTCAGATCGATGTGATCCGTGAGGTTCTCGCGCAGCGGATCGCCGACGCGACCACCGCCGGCGAGATTCGTGCCGGTGTCGACTCCGAGGTTCTGCTCGACGTCATCGCCGGCGCGGCGATCTTCGCGCAGTCGGTACGGGACGTGCAGGACCAGGAGCGGCTCGCGTCGTCGCTCGTCGACATCCTGCTCAACGGGGTGCTGCCGCGGTGAGTGGCCGGCTCAGCAGGATCGTCAGCGCGGTGTCCAGTTCGGCCAGTGCGAGCCGGCTACCGGCGCAGCGATCGATCAGCTCGTGTGCGAGCGGTTCGAGAACCGGCTCGATGTACTCACTGGTCCGGCTTCGCCGGAAGGGCGGGGGCACGATGGGGCGGTTCACTCGATGCTCCCGGACGGCCATGCACTGCAACGTCTTTCCCGGCACCGCCCCGGTGGGCATCGAGTAGATGGTCGACACGGGGAAGGTGTCCTCGTCCTCGAAGGCGACGTCGCCCCCCTCGATGTCGACGGTGTCGAGCGTTGACGGAGCGGTCGTCGGCGGGATCCTCCCGAAAAGATGCGAGACGAATATTCGTGTCGCACTGGACGAATATCGGTTACTGTGGCGAGGGTGGGAGGAAACGTGGACTGGACGCGGCGCTCGCCGAGTTGTCCGCGCAGGTGGACTGCGGCGCAGTACTCGGCGTGGTCACCGCCACGGAGATGACGTTCCTTGCCGCCGACCCCGGCATGCTGGACCTGCTCGGCGGAATCGGCGGGAGGTCCTACAGCGCAGGCGATCTCGCGAGCAGGCGCCCTACATCGAGAGCCTCACCCGAACCGATCGGGAACTGGATGCGAGAACTGGAGTGAATGCATGAGTGCTGCCGAAGATCTGGTCACCGAGTTCTGTGCCCTCTGGTCCGATCCGGACCCCGCGGTGATCGCGGACTGTTTCACCGAAGATGCTGTCTACCACAATATTCCGATGGATCCAGTGAAGGGCCGCGCCGCGATTCGGGAGTTCCTCGAGGGCTTCCTGGCGATGTTCGAGGGCATCGACTTCCAGATCCACAAGCAGGTCGAGTCGGGCGGCCTCGTGATGAACGAACGCACGGACGTGCTCCGCGGGCTCGGCAAGGCGACGCCGCTACCGGTCATGGGCGTGTTCGAGGTGGTCGACGGGAAGATCGCCGCGTGGCGGGACTACTTCGACATGGCGGCGATCACGGCCGCTTTCGGCGGCTGATTCCGAGGCGGACGCGCGAAACTACACAACCGCTGAGCGGAAAGAAAGCCCTTACGCAATAGTTGGACGTCCTATAACCTGCGTCACATGAGTGAGGATCCGCGCACCGACACCGTCGACGGAGTGCTCCGTCGGTCCGCCGCGAGACGGCCCGAACACACTGCTCTGACTTTCGACGACCGCAGCTGGACGTATCGCGAACTGGACGACGCCGTCACCCGCGCCGCCGGGCGCCTGCTCGCGCTCGGACTGGTCCCCGGCGACCGGGTGGCCGGGTACGGCGTCAACTCCGACGCCTACGTCATCGGCTTCCTGGCCTGCTCCCGCGCCGGCCTGGTCCACGTGCCGGTGAACTACGCGCTCACCGGCGACGAATTGCATTACCTGCTTGCACAATCGGGGTCCCGGGCCGTACTGGTCGACCCGGCGCTTCGGTCAACCCTCGAATCCGTCTGCGCCGATCTCGGGCTCGAGCACGTGGTCGCGCTTCGGGGCGAGGGCGACTCGCTGCTCGAGTGGGCGCGGGCCGACGACGACCCGGAAGCGCCGGCCCGGGTGTCCGGTGGCGACCTGGCGCAGCTGCTCTACACCTCCGGCACGACATCGAAGCCCAAGGGCGCCATGATGACCCACAGCGCACTGGTGCACGAGTACGTGTCGTCGGTGATCGCCCTCGGGCTGAACGCCGACGACAATCCGTTGATCTGCATGCCGCTGTATCACTCCGCAGGAATGCACGTGTTCATGCTGCCGTACCTGTCGGTGGGGGCGACCGTGCACCTGATGCAGACGCCGGACATCCCCGAGATCCTGCGCCGCATCGAGGCCGATCGGATCGGCTCGCTGTTCCTCGCCCCGACCGTGTGGGTTCCGCTCGCGGGGCATCCGGACCTCGAGAGGCGTGATCTCTCGTCGCTGCGGAAGGCGCAGTACGGCGCGTCGATCATGCCGGTCACGGTCCTGAACCGGCTACGTGAGCGGTACCCGGACCTCGGCTTCTACAACTGCTTCGGGCAGTCCGAGATCGGCCCGCTCGCAACGGTGCTCGGCCCCGACGAGCACGAGGCGCGGCCGTCGTCGTGCGGTCGTGCGGTCTACTTCGTCGAGACCCGGGTGGTGGACGCGAACGGAGACGACGTCCCCGACGGCGAGTCGGGCGAGATTCTCTATCGTTCTCCGCAACTGTGCCAAGGGTACTGGGACAATCCGGAGGCCACGGCCGAGGCGTTCCGGGACGGTTGGTTCCATTCCGGAGATCTGGTGACTCGCGACGCCGAGGGGTACATCACCGTGGTCGACCGGATCAAGGACGTGATCAACACCGGCGGAATCCTGGTGGCGTCCCGAGAGGTGGAGGACGCTCTCTACACGCACCCCGGCGTGGCCGAGGTAGCGGTGATCGGCGTGCCCGACGAGAAGTGGATCGAGGCCGTGACGGCCGTCGTAGTGCTGCGCGACGACGCCGACCCGGATGTGGTCACGGCACAGGTGCTCGTGGACCACGTCCGAGATCGCATCGCACCGTTCAAGGTGCCCAAGCGAATTCGCTTCGTCTCGGCGTTGCCTCGCAACCAGAGCGGCAAGCTGCTCAAGCGTGAGCTGCGCGCCGAGCTCGACCCGGTGTGACCCGGAGCCGGGTCACCAGTCGACGGCGACTCCGCTGTCGTGCAGCCAGATCAGCGGATCGACCTGGTAGCCGGCCGGATTCCACACCTCGAAGTGCAGGTGCGGACCGGTCGACTGGCCTCGGTTGCCCACTGTGACTCATCTCGTCGCCGGTGTTCGGAACAGCTCGCCGAGTTCGAGACAGGACCGACCTGCCCAGCAGTGGTCTGTCTGGTCCTTTGGGGCAGCGATCTCAGGGAAACGTTGCCGGGGTGCGCTGGGAAACGGCACGGAGACGGGTGGCCGGTAGGGAAGTCACCCCTTCAGTTTCTTCATCGTCAGGTGCGATTCGAGTTTCGAGATCGCGGGCTGTTCCATGAGTTTGGTGCGCAGGAACACTTCGAAGGCGTTGAGGTCGGCGACGGCGACGCGGATGAAGTAGTCGGGCCGGCCGATCATTCGCCGGAACTCGACGACCTCGTCGAACGCGCCGACGGCGGCCTCGAATGCTTCGACGGTGCGGCGGTCCTGCGAGACGATTTCGGCGTTGACGAGTACCTCCCATCCTCGTCCGACGGCATCGGCGTCGACGACGGCCCGATAGCCGGTGATGACGCCGTCGGCTTCGAGGCGGCGGACCCGCCGCAGGCACGGGGCGGGGGTGAGTCCGACCCGGTCGGCGAGATCGGCATTGGAGATACGCCCGTTCACGCTGAGCTCGCGCAAAATTGCGCGGTCGAGATCATCCACGCAGAAATATTGCGCCTACTGCGTCTCTGACGCAATACATGGCAACCATATTTCCTGCACGACGCACTAAAATTGCGGTGTGACCAGTACGTTTACCGATCGGGCTTCCGCAGGTCCTCCCGCCGCCACGGCGCGGGAGGACCTGCGCAGTGCTGCCCGGGACACCGTCTCGGTGGGGTTCGGTCTGTTCCCGCTCGGTGTGGCGTTCGGCCTGCTGATGGTGCAGTCGGGTTTCTCCTGGTGGTGGACGCCGATCTTCTCCGTGACGATCTATGCGGGCTCGCTCGAATTCCTCGTCATCGGCCTCGTGCTCGCCGTGACCCCGCTCGCGTCGATCGCAATGACGACCCTGCTCGTCAACTTCCGGCACGTCTTCTATGCGCTGTCGTTCCCCCTGCACCGGATCCGGGGTCGGGCGGCGCGGCTCTACAGCATGTACGCGCTCACCGACGAGACGTACGCGGTCACCGCGTCCAAGGATTCGGAGTCGCTGACCGGCCGCCGCATCCTGCTGATCCAGGTGTTCTGCCAGTCGTACTGGGTGCTCGGCGGTGTGGCCGGTGCGCTCGTCGGCAACGCGCTGCCGATGCGGATCGAGGGCCTGGACTTCGCGCTCACCGCCCTGTTCGTGGTGCTCACGATCGACGCGTTCCGGGAACGCCGGGACGTGCCCGGCCCGGTCCTGGCCCTGCTCAGTGCCCTCGTCGCGCTCGTCGTCGCCCGTGAACAGATGCTGGTGGTCGCGATGGGACTGTTCGTCACCGCCCTGCTGGCCCGCTACGCGTGGCAGCGCAGGAGGTCCGTCCGTGCCTGACCTGTCGTACGTCCTGGCGACCCTCGCCGTGATCCTGGCGGTGACGTTCGCGCTGCGGGCGGTGCCGTTCGCGGTGATCGCGCCGCTGCGCTCGTCGGCCGTCGTCCACTACCTGGGCGCGCACATGCCGGTCGGGATCATGCTGATCCTCGCCGTCTACACCGTCCGGAACGTGACCCTGGCGCCCGCGTCGATACTGCCCGTCGCCGGCGCGCTGGCCGTCACCGTGGGGCTGCACCTGTGGCGGTCCCACGCCCTGCTGAGCATCGTCGGTGGAACCGCGACGTTCGTCGTCCTCCACAACTGGGTGTTCGCCTGACCCGGTGCAGTTCGTCGCGGTGGGGTGCGCGTTCGGCGCACATTCCGGGCACATCACCGATCCGCATCACCCTGAAGTGACCGAAATCGCACGTCAGGACGTTTTCATGTGTCCGTCACCGGGAAGTTGCCGTCCGGTTCGGGGTTAGCCTTGTCACTGTGACGCAGTATGTGGATGGCACCAGGATTCGTAATGCGGAGTTCCGGAAGAAGATCACTTCCGCTCGGGACGCCGTGGAGTTCATCCACCCCCACGACACCGTCGCGATCAGTGGTTTCGCCAGCGCCGGCACCCCGAAGGACGTGATCCCGGCACTCGCCGAGCGGATCCGGAAGGTTCGTGGCGAGGGCGCCAACTTCACCGTGAACCTGCTGACGGGTGCATCGGTGTCCGCCGGCACCGAACGCATACTCGCCGAGGTCGACGGCATCTCCCTGCGGATGCCCTACCAGTCCGAGCCGACCGCCCGCGGCAACATCAACAGCGGCCGCATGGACTACGTCGACATCCACCTGTCCCACGTGGCGCAACAGGTGTGGGAGGGCTACTACGGCAACGTCGACGTCGCGGTCGTCGAGATCTCCGGCATCACCGAATCAGGTGAGCTGATCCCGTCCGCGTCCATCGGCAACAACAAGACGTGGCTCGACGTCGCCGAGCGGGTGATCCTCGAGGTCAACTCGTGGGTTCCGGAGGAGATGGCGGGCATCCACGACGTCTACTACGGCACCGCGCTGCCGCCGCACCGCAAGCCCATCCAGATCACCTCGGTCGAGGACCGGATCGGGCAGTCCACCCTGAAGGTGGACCCGCGCAAGGTCGTCGCGGTCGTCGAGACGCACGCCCGCGACAGTGCCAGTGAACTGGCCCAGCCGGACGAGGTGAGCCAGGCCATCGCCGCGCACGTGCTCGACTTCTTCGAGTACGAGATCTCGAAGGGCCGGCTGCCCGCGGACGGTCTGCTGCCACTGCAGTCCGGCATCGGCAACGTCGCCAACGCGGTCCTGCAGGGCCTCGACGCCGGCCCGCACAAGGGACTCACCTGTTTCTCCGAGGTGATCCAGGACGGGATGCTGCACCTCATCAAGCACGGCACCGTGCGGTACGCGTCGGCGACGTCACTGGCGTTGTCGGAGGCCGGTATCGACGAACTGGTGTCGAACATCGACTTCTACCGCAAGCACATCGTGTTGCGGCCGCAGGAGATCAGCAACCATCCGGAGGTCGTCCGCAGGCTCGGCATCATCGCGATGAACGGGATGCTCGAGGCCGACATCTACGGCAACGTGAACTCGACGCACGTGATGGGCACCAAGATCATGAACGGTATCGGTGGCTCGGGTGACTTCGCCCGCAACGGCTACCTGTCGATGTTCCTGAGCCCGTCGACGGCCAAGGGCGGCGCGATCTCGTCGATCGTGCCGATGGTCCCGCACGTCGACCACACCGAGCACGACGTTCAGGTGCTCGTCACCGAACAGGGCCTCGCCGATCTGCGTGGCCTGTCCCCGCGCAAACGGTCCCGCGTCGTCATCGACAAGTGTGCGCACCCCGACTACCGGGCCGCCCTGCTCGACTACGTCGACCGCGCGGAGCACGCTCCGGTGGCCGGACACACCCCGCACCTGCTCGGCGAGGCACTCTCGTTCCACGAGCGGTTCCTCGAGACCGGGACGATGCTGCGGGACTGACCGTCCTGCGGTCGGGGTCGACGGTCAGGGCAGGAGTCCTGCGACGAGGGCGTCGACGATCTCGTCCGTCGAAGTGTCGGGCATCAGCGGTGTGGTGAGGCGGTCGAGGAGCAGCCCGTCGACGGCGTAGTGGAACAGTGCGATCTCACGCGCACCGCCGGGTAGCCCGGCCGCGGTGTTGAACGCGACATCGGCCTCGAAACCCGTTCGGCCCCAATCGGACATCATCGCCGCGATGTCCGGGTTGCGGGCGCTCTCGAGCCGCAGTTCGAACAGCGCGAGCGTCACGTCACGGTTCACGGTGAGACGCCGGACGATGTCGCGCATGTAGTCGGCGAACAATTCGCGACCCGGTTCCCGGGTGGAGAGCGCGGCCAGCACCGTTTCGTCCGGGGTCAATCGCTCTCCGATCCGTGCCACCAGTCCGGCGACGAGGGCGTCCCGGCTGCGGAAGTAGTTCGACGTCGTGCCCACCGGGACGCCGGCCTCCCGGTCGACCGCGCGGTGGGTGAGTCCGCGGGCGCCCTGATCGGCCAGGACGGTCAAGCCCGCGTCGGCGAGCAGCTGCCGACGCTCGTCGTTGCGTGCCATGTCGAACACCCTAGCCGAATCACTACAACTGTTGTACATTGCCATTCACAACAGTTGTAGTGATTGGAGTCGGAATGCGTGAACTCGTGTACTACGTCGCCGCCGGTCTCGACGGCTGCATCGCCGGGCCCGACGGGCAATTCGACGCCTTCTCCACCGAGGGCGACCACATGGCCGATCTCGCGCGCTTCGCCGACGCACTGCCCACCGACGGCGCCGAGCATCTCGGCATCGCCCAGCCGTGCACCGGGTTCGACACGGTGCTCATGGGGTGGAACACGTACGCGGTGGGCCTGCCCGGCACGGTGAGCCCGTACCGGCATCTGCGACAGATCGTGTTCTCCCGCAACCACACTGCCGACGCCGAGAACCTCGAGGTGACCGCTGCCGATCCGGTCGAGTCGGTGCGGGAACTGAAACGGCAGCCGGGTGCGGACATCTGGCTGTGCGGTGGCGGAACCCTGGCGAGCCTCCTCTCCGGCGAGATCGACCGGATCGTCGTCAAACGTCACCCGGTGCTGTTCGGTGCCGGGATTCCGATGTTCGCCCCGGGCACCTACCTGCCGACCGTGTTCGACGTCGCCGACACCCGCACCTTCGGCTCGGGGGTGTCCGTCACCGAGTACGTGCGACGGCGCTGACCGGCAGGCACGGTCACGTCGGCGCGGGTGCGTCGTCCCGCGCTCCGACGGGCCGTCGGGGTATCCGCCCGGTGAAGAACAGGGCGCCGGCGGCCAGCAGTGCCGTCACCGCGAACGCGCTCTGCAGTGCCGTGAGGCGGGCGTCGGAGTTTGCCTCGACGACGGCGTCCGCGGCCGCCGGGTCCACACCTGCGTCGTCCAGCGCGGTGCGGAGCTGTGTGTCGCCGACGAACGGGATCCCTTCCGCGAGTTCGACGTCCGCCTGTTGCAGTACGGACGGCGGAACCCGCGGGTCGGCCCGGAGCCCCTGGGCGACGGACGTGCCGAGTGTCGCGATGAGCACCGATCCGATGAGGGCGGTGCCGAGGGACGCACCGAGGTTCGTTGCGGTGTTCTGCAGTCCGCCGACCTCGGCGCTGCGGTCGTCCGGGACGGCGGAGACGGTGACCGCTCCGAGCTGGGAGGCGAGAGCACCCAGGCCCAGGCCCATCAGCAGCATCGGAACCGCGACGACGGCGGCGTTCGCACCCGGATCCATGCCGGCCGCGAGAATCACGATGCCGACCGTCATCGACGCCAGCCCCAGGCGCACCACCCGCCGCGGATCGGCGTGCGACCGCAGCCGGGGGATACCGACCGCGGTGACCAGTAACGCCACCGACAGTGGAACCAACCGCACCCCGGTCTGCAACGCGTCCAGTTCCAGCACCACCGACAGGAACAGGGGGACGGTGAAGAACACGCCCGCCTGAATCATGAACTGTGCGAAGAACATCGTGAGACCACCGGAGAGCTGTCGGACGGCGAGCAGGCGGGTGTCGAGGAGGGGTTCGCGTCCGCTCCGCAGCAGATGCGCCTCCCGGCGCGCGAACGCGTAGACCACCAGCATGCCCCCGAGGAGCAGCCAGAACACCGGCGACAGGCCCAGGATCTCCGGCCCGCTGCCGTGGCCGCGCACCCATCCCCATTCGCCGGACCTCAGCACACCGAACACCACGAGGCCCAGCCCGGCCGCCGACAACACCGACCCGACGATGTCGAGGCGCGCCGGGGCCGGGGGAGCGTCGTCGATGCGCCGGAGTACCGGCAGGATCAGCAGCACCAGGACGACTTCCCCGGCGAAGACGTACCGCCACGACGCGAACGTCGTGACCGCGCCACCGATCAGCGGTCCTGCCGCCACTGCCGCCGCACCCGATGCGGCCACCAGACCATATGCACCCGAGCGTTTCTCGGCGGAGAAGTTGGCTGCGACCAGGGCCACGATCGCGGGCATGATGAGGGCCGCGCCGATGCCCTCGAGCAGTGACCATCCGACGAGCAGGACCGTCAGGTTCGGGGCCAGTGCGGTGGTCAGCGAACCGCATCCGTAGACGACCAGCCCGACCCCGAACGCCCGGCGGCGGCCGACGATGCTGCCGATCCGGCCACCCGTGATCATCAACGCCGCCATGACGAGCGTGTACAGGGTGATCGCCGTCTGGATGCCGGTGACGGTCGTGCCCAGATCGGACGCGACCGTCGCCATCGACACGTTCATCACGGAACTGTCGAGGGTCATGAGGAACTGCCCTGCCGCGAGCGTCGCGAGCACGAGCGTCGCACGCGAACCGGTGCCGGTCTGCATACTCGATTGAAGCAGGTGCGGCGGCCGGTCCGAGGCGGTTCCGGGTACGCGATCAGATCTGTCCGATATGCGTTTTCGGGAGTTCGGCCTCGGGAGCACGGGAGGCGGGTCGGGTACGGAGTTCGACGATACTGTCGGCCCACGCGTGCAGCAGTGTGTGGTCGTGGCTGACGGCAAGCACACCGAGGCCCGCACGGGTTTCTTCACGCAGCACCGCGACGAGGGCTGCGGTGGTCGCAGGGTCGAGCATCGCGGTCATCTCGTCGCAGATCAGATAGCGGGGCCGTTGCACCAGCGCCCGTGCGAGACAGGCTCGTTGCAGTTGCCCGTCGCTCACCTGATGGGGGCGTCGGGACAGGAGGTCGCCGGTGAGCCCCACGCGCGCCGCGGCGTCGCGGACGAGGGGCGAACGGTCGGCCCGGGGGACCCGGGACAGCAACAGCGGCTCGGTGATGATCCGCTCGAGTGTCAGACGCGGGGACGTCGACTGTCGTGGGGACTGGAACAGCATCGCGACGGCCCGCCGGGTTTCCGGTGACGCCTCCGCCCGGCCCGTCACGTCGACACCGTCGATGCACACCCGGCCCGACCACGGGCGGTGCAGCAGTGCGCACACCCGCGCCAACGTCGTCTTCCCGACGCCGGACGGCCCGGTGAGCCCGATCGTGCGTCCGCCCGGAATCTCCAGGTCCACGCCGTCGAGTACGGGGAGACCCGGCCGGTGCCCGGCGCGTACCTGCGCGGCGACCAGGCTCACGATCCGGCTCCGACACGGGTGCGGATCGTCCGGTCGCCCGCCCGGACCAGGTGCGTCGGACCGCCCGAGAACGCGGTACCCGGCCTGCGCAGGTGGTAGACGCAGTCGTCGGGCAGGTCGGTCGGTTCGGGCGGCGACCCGGGTATGGGATGCAGTCCGTTCCGGGGCAGGGCGGCCATCAGGTCCTTGGTGTAGTCGTGCCACGGATCGTCGAGAACCTCTGCAGCCGGACCGGATTCGAGGATCCGTCCGGCATACATCACCGACACCGTGTCCGCGTGCCCCTGGGCGGCGGCGAGGTCGTGGGTGATCAGCAGGACGGCGGCGCCGGCCGCGGCACAGCCGTCGAGGAGGGTCAGGATCCGTTCGCCGAGAGCGGGATCCAGGTGGGACGTCGGTTCGTCGGCGACGATCACGTCGGGATCCGCCGCTACGGCGAATGCGACCGCGGCCCGCTGCGCCATCCCGCCGGACAACTCGTGCGGGTACAGGTCCCGGCAGCCGGCGTCCAGGCCGACCCGGTCGAGGAGGTCCGCCGCGGTGTACCGGCTGCCGAGGTGCTTCACGGTCTCGTCCAGCTGGCTGCCGACGGTGCGGACCGGTGTCAGGTAGGTCGACGCGGACTGGGGGACCAGTGCGATCCGTCGCCCCCGTACAGTCCGCAGGAGGCGTTCGGAGGCGCCCACGATCTCGATCGGGTCGGTGCCCGGACCGGACAACCGGACGGAGCCGGACACCCGGGCATTCGAGGGCAGCAGCCCGCCGATCGCCGCCGCGACGATCGATTTGCCGCACCCCGATTCACCGACGAGGGCATGCACGGATCCGGCGGTGAGGGCCAGGCCCACGTCGGTGGCGGCATGCACGACACCGGTGTCGACCGGGATCCGAACCGTGAGGGAGTCGACGGTGAGTGCGGTGGTCATCGCGGGGTCCTCTCGAGGATCGGTGGGCTGATGCGGTCGCGCAGCGCCGCCCCGACACCGACGACCGCGAGCGTGGCGGCGATCAGCAGGAGCGACGGGAAGACGAGCACCCACCAGCCACCGAGCAACAGTGTCGAACGTGCTTCCTGCAGAATCGTTCCCAGGGACGGCTGGTGCGGGGGAAGACCGAGACCCAGGAACGACAGGGTGGTTTCGTGCCAGATGGCGTGCGGGAGCAGCATGGTGGCCGCGACGAGTGCCTGACCGGCCGCCGCGGGCAGCAGATGGTGCCGCACGATGTGCAGGTGCCCGGCCCCCGCGAGTCGGGCGGCGTCGATGTACTCGCGATCTCGTGTCCCGAGGACCTCGGACCGGGTGATGCGTGCGACCTGCGTCCAGTGGGTGAGCGCGATCGACGCGACGATCGCCACGATGTCGCCCCGGAAGAGGGCCACCACGACGATCCCCAGCAGCAGATGGGGAAGCGCGTTGACGCCGTCGACGACACGCATCACGACCCGGTCCGTCCGTCCGCCGAAAGTGGCAGCGGCGACACCGATTCCGGTGCCCAGGACGGTGGACGCGACGGCACACACCACGGCGACGAACAGGGACACCCGGAGCCCGGCGGCGACCCGGACGAACAGGTCGCGTCCGGCAGTGTCGGTGCCGAACCAGTGCTCGGCGCTCGGTGCCAGCCGGGCGTCGGCGAAATCGGTGAGGCGATCGTCGACGCCGGCCAGCCACGGCACCAGGACCGCGTACGCGCCGATCGCGACGAGCACGATCACCGACACGAGGAGTCGCCGGTCGAGGCGAGCGAACCTAGCCATCGGCGCGCACCCGCGGATCGAGCCGTGTCAGCGCGACATCGGAGAGCAGCGATCCGATCAGCACGATCGACGTGGTGCCGACGGTGAGGGCCGCGAGGAGCGGGAAGTCGAGTTCACGCGCGGATGTGACCACCGCCCCGGCGATCCCGGGCCAGGAGAACACTTCCTCGACGACCGCGGCGCCGACGACGACTTCCGGTAGCCGTAGACCGATCACGGTCACGAACGGCCCCAGCGCCACCGGGACGATGTGCCGCAGCAGGATCGTCCGTTCGGGGATGCCGCGGGCCCGGGCACCGCGCACGGCGTCCGACCCGATCGCGTCGCGCACCGACTGTCGTACCGACATCGTCAGCCACGGCACCTGGGAGACCGCGAGCACGATCACCGGCAGCACCAGGTGCTCGGCCACCTGGCCGAACGTGGGACCGGCGCCGGCGTCGGTGAGACCGGCGACGGGCAGCCAGCCCAGCGAGAGCGCGAACACCGCGACCGCGCCGAGGGACAGCACGAACGGCGGCGTCGCCTGCACGACGGAGGCGAGTGGCGTCACCACCCGGTCCGGCAGACCGCCCGGCCGGGCACCGGACCACACCCCGAGCACGAACGACGCCGCGATCGCCAGCCCGAGACCCAGACAGGCCAGCAGCAGTGTCCACGGCAGACGCTCGGCGATCACGGTCGCCACCGGTTGCCCGAAGCTGCGGGAGACACCGAGGTCGCCGGACAGCAGGCCCCGGACCCAGTGCCCGTACGTCGTCCACCACGGGTCGTGCAGGCCGAGTTCGTCGGCGAGCCGGGCGCGGTCGGCGTCGCTGGTGGTCAGGTAGCGGTCGCCGAGGTAGCCGGCGAGGGGATCGAACGGGGAGAGGGATGCGAGCGCGAACAGCCCTGCCGACACCGCCACGAGCAGTGGTCCGGCGAAGACGATGCGGCGCAGCACCATTCGGGACGTGGCCGTCACGGGCGGGTCCAGGCCCGCAGGTTCCACCACGGACCCCAGCCGACGCCGTGACTGTGCGGTTCGAGGATCGGGGTCGACCCGGTCCAGCCGTCGGTGCGCTGCACGTACGTGTGGTCGAGGAACACCAGCATCACGTAGCCGGGATCGGCGACGTACGCGGTCTGGACGGCGCGGTAGTCGGCGGCGCGGGCCATGGGGTCGACGCTGCGGCGGGCATCGTCGAGTGCCCGGTCGATGTCCAGGTTCACGTAGCCGGAAGCGTTGTCGTAGCCGCTGCCCACGCCCGGTTGCGCGTACGACGAGTGCAGCGTCGAGTACAACTGCGTGTCCGGGTCGTACGGCAGGTCGCCGCCGCCGAGCAGTCCCGCCTCGGTGGTGAGCCGGCCGGGGAACACGTTGCGGTCCACGGCCGCGACGTTCACCCGCACCCCGATCTTCGATACGTCCGATGCGAACGCCTGCGCCAGATCCCGGCGCAGTGTCTCCTGCGGGAAGTACATGACGGTGAACTCGGCACGGACGCCGTTCCTGCCGCGGACCCCGTCGGGCCCCGGCCGCCATCCGGCGTCGTCCAGCAGTTGCGCCGCGCGTGCAGGATCGAACGGGAAGACGGCGGACGCCTCGTAGGTGTCGCCGTAGACCTCGGGCACCGGGGTCGACGCCGCCCGGCCGTGCCCGCCGAGAATGCTCGTCACCATCACGTCGCGGTCCACGGCCAGGTTGAGCGCCGTCCGCATCGCAGGGTCGGCGGTGACCGGATTGTCGGGCGGCAGGGTCACGCCGCGCCAGTCCGCCGACCGGTTCGCGACCACCTCGTAGCCGGGGCGGCCGGCGAACGTGTTCGCCAGGAGCGGTGGGAGGTTCGCACCGTCGAGTTCCCCGGCCGCCGTGCGCTGTGCGCGGGCGTTGTCGTCGGGCACGTACACGACGGTGAGCTTCTTCACCTGTGGGGCGCCGTCCCAGTAGTTCTCGTTGGCTTCGAAGACCGCCTGGTCCGGACGCAGCGACACCAGCCGGTAGGGGCCCGTACCGACCGGTTCGCTGTTGAGGGTGGACTGCTCGGCCGGGCCGCCGGTGAGCCGTTCGGACGGGGCGATACCGAGGAGCAGTTTGGTGGGCCACGGGGCGTACGGGTACGCGAGCCGGAACTCCACCGTGTCCGGGCCGGTGGCCTCGACGGACTCGAGCATGGCGTACGACGTCGCCAGCGGTGACGCCGACGCCGGGTCGAGGATCGCCCGATAGGTGGCGACGACGTCCTCGGGGCCGAAGGAGGTGCCGTCGGTGAACCGGACGTCGTCGCGCAGTCGCACGGTCCACACCCGTGCATCGGCGTCGGGAACCGGCGGTTCGGCAGCGAGTGCGGGCTCGAGGGCGGGGATGCCCCGGTCCACGCCGCCGGTCAGCCGCACGAGGCCGTCGTACATCTTCGCCTCGCCGGCTTCCCCGTAACCGGCGACAGGGTTGTAGTGGCCGAGTTCGTAGCCGTCCGCGAGGACGAGGGAGGCGCTGTCGCCGCCGGTCGGGGCCGGGGCGGTGCAGGCAGCCAGGGCGAACGGTACGAGCGCGAGGAGGGAGACAGGGGAGACGAGTTTCATGGCCCTTCCGGAGGACGGGGTGAGGGAGGATCCAGCCGACGTCGGAGGTGGTCCGTGGGCGATCCGAATGGTGATTCGAGGGAAAGGTATCAGTACGCCGCAAGTCGGATCGTCGAAAACGGTTCGTACCGGCCACTTTACGATCATGGTCCGATGCCTCGGACCCCCTCTCAACAGCGCTTTTCCGGGAAGTCGGACCGTCTTGGAGTGTGGGGGAAGAAGTTGTAAGATGTTGGGCGCCGCCGGATTCCGGATCACGAAGCTGCTGCACGCGCTCGCATCGGAAGGTTCCCGATCGCTCCCCCGGCCCGCGGCACCCACCATCGAAGCATCCTTCGGGATGAGAACGGACCGTTGCACATGAATCTCAGTCCCCGCGAGATGGACAAGCTCTACATCCACGTCGTGGCCGATCTGGCGCGGCGCCGCCGGGACCGGGGGCTGAAACTCAACTACGGGGAAGCGGTCGCTCTCATCAGCGAAGCCGTCGTCGAGGGAGCGCGGGACGGCTGCACCGTGGCGGAGTGCATGCAACGGGGGCGAGCCGTCCTCACCAGCGCCGATGTCATGCCCGGCGTGCGTGAGATGACACAGCTCGTGCAGGTGGAAGCCACGTTCATCGACGGCACCAAGCTGGTCTCGTGCCACGATCCGATCGGTGGGTGACGGGATGTCTGCCGCCCGGATCGTCCTCACCTGCGGGCACGAGTGCCCCGACCCGGAATATCTGCGCCGACTCGATACCGACTGGACGGTCGTTGCGGGTGGGCGTGAACTGAGCGAGGCCGTCGAGGCAGCTCAGGCATCCTCACCGGCGCCGATCTGCGTCGTCCCGATGACCGTCGGGCGTGATCCCGGTCTTGTCGCGGATGCGGCGCGAGCGCTGAGTTGGTCACGCAGGAAAACGAATTCGGCTCCCGTGGTGCTGGCTCGGCAGATCGGGGAGACCGACCACCTGGTCGGCTGGCTGCGGGGCCGTGCGGTATCCGCATCGACGGACACCCCGTCGGCGGACGCACTGGTGATCGCCGCCCCGTCCGGCGACCCCTTCGAGGATGCCGAACTGTTCCGAATCGCCCGTCTGGTGCGACAATTCGGACCTATCGGGCTCGTCGAGGTGGCCCTGTCGGGTGGTGACCCCGATCTCGACGGTGCCGTCGATCGGTGTCGCCGCCTCGGTGCCCGCAAACCGATCGTTCTCTCGGCGTGGTTCGGTACGAGTCGGGTGGCCGGCCGGCACGACGTCGTCGACGGCGGTCCGCTGCTCTCCGACGCCGCACTGCGCGGACTGGTCGCGAGCCGGGTCTCGGACGCGCTGCACGGTCTGGTACACGGTCGCGACGGTGTCGACGACGGAATGGACGCCGAGCACGGCCACGGCTTCGCGCACAGCCACGGCCCCGGCGAAGAACACGGCCACGGCCACGGCCACGGTCACGGCCACTAGCTCGACCGGCCACCATCGGACGGTTCCGGACGGTTCCGGGACCAGCTTCTCCACGAGGACTGTTGCGGCGGATCGAACCCCCGCGGGAAAGGACGCGACTCCACATGACGGAGGGAGCGAAGTATCTGTACGCCGACGAACCCGTGCACCTGAACGTGGGTCGGAAGCGTGTCGTGGTCACGGTGTCGAACATCGGGGACCGGGCCGTGCAGGTGGGTTCGCACTATCACTTCTTCGAGGTCAATCGGGCCCTGCGGTTCGATCGTGCCGTCACCTACGGCATGCACCTGGACATCGCCTCGGGCACCGCGGTCCGTTTCGAACCCGGTGACACCCGCACCGTCACATTGTGCGAGTTCGGTGGTACACGCGAACTCGCGGGATTCGCCGGGCTCGTCCACGACGGCGGCGACGATGTGGTGTCGCTCGACGACGAGGACGTGCGTGCTCGGGCGTTCCGGCGGGCCGCCGAACTCGGATTCCTTTCCGCAGAGCACGAATCCGGCCCCCGCGCCGAGGTCCCCGAGCCGGCGGCGGCCACCCTGCCCCGCCGCACCTACGTGGACCTGTTCGGCCCGTCGGTCGGTGACCGTTTCCGGCTCGCCGACACCGATCTCGTCGTGGAGGTCGAACACGACTGCAACACCGGGGCGTTCGGCGACGAGGCGGTGTACGGCGGTGGGAAGGCGATCCGGGACGGGATGGCGCAGGATCCCACCGCGACGGCCGCATCCGGGGCTCTCGACCTGGTGATCACCAATGTCGTCGTGCTCGACGGGGTGCTCGGGGTGGTCAAGGGTGATCTCGGTGTGCGTGAGGGCCGGATCGTCGGGATCGGCAAGGCCGGTAACCCGCGTACCCAGGACGGCGTCGATCCCGGATTCGTGATCGGGCCGGGAACCGAGGTGATCTCGGGCGAGCACCTGATCGCGACCGCCGGCGCGGTCGACACCCACGTCCACTTCCTGGCACCGCAGCAGGTCGAGGAGGCGCTGAGCAACGGTGTCACCACGATGATCGGTGGCGGCACCGGCCCGGCCGACGGCAGCAAGGGCACCACCTGTACCCCGGGGCCGTGGCACATCGGCCGCATGTTGCAGGCGCTCGAGGAGCTGCCGGTGAACGTCGGCCTGCTGGGCAAGGCGACGTCGCTGCCCGCAGCGATCGCGGAACAGGTCGCGGCGGGACTGTGCGGCCTCAAGATCCACGAGGACTGGGGTGCGACGCCCGCCACCATCGATGCCGCGTTGCGGGTCGCGGACGACATGGACATCCAGGTCGCGATCCACGCCGACACCCTCAACGAGTCGGGTTTCTACGAGGACACCCTGGCCGCCATCGGTGGCCGCACCATCCACACCTTCCACACGGAAGGGGCCGGCGGCGGGCACGCCCCCGACATCCTCCGTATCGCGGGCGAACCGAACGTTCTTCCGGCATCGACCAATCCGACGCTTCCCTACACGGTGAACTCGGTGGACGAACTGCTCGACATGGTGATGGTGTGCCATCACCTCCGGCACGACATCCCGGAGGACGTCTCGTTCGCCGACTCCCGGGTACGGGCGGAGACCATCGCCGCCGAGACGGTACTGCACGACGACGGCGTCATCTCGATCTTCTCGTCCGACTCGCAGGCGATGGGGCGGGTGGGTGAGACGTGGACGCGGGCGATGCAGACGGCACACCACTGCAAGGACCAGCGAGGGCCGCTGCCCGAGGACACCGCGCCGGACGGTACGTCCCGCAACGACAACAACCGGGTCCTGCGGTACGTCGCGAAGACCACGATCAATCCGGCGCTCGCGGCGGGTGTCGCCGACCACGTCGGATCGCTCGAGCCGGGCAAGCTGGCCGACATCGTGCTGTGGCCCGTGCACTCGTTCGGGGCCAAACCCAATCTGATCCTCAAGGGCGGGATGATCTGCTGGTCCCTGATGGGCGACCCCAACGGTTCGATCTCGACACCACAGCCGGTGCGCTACCGACCCATGTACGGCGCGCTGGGAGCGGCGATGCGGTCCACGCGCATGACGTTCATGTCGCAGGCCGCGGTCGACGCCGGTGTCCCCGAACAGCTCGGGCTGCGCAGCCCTGTCGCCGCGGTGCGCAACTGTCGTTCCGTCGGCAAGAAGGACATGGTCCGCAACACCGCGACACCGCACATCACGGTGGACCCGGACACCTATCACGTCCGGGCGGACGGTGAAACGGTGACGATCGCACCGGCACAACGGCTTCCACTGACCCAACTGTTCTACGTGGTGTGAGGCGACGATGACGGATGTGGCCGCACTGCTCGTGACACTGCAGCTCACCGACTCGGCGTTCCCGGCGGGTTTCTACACGCTCTCGCACGGACTCGAGGGGTACGCGCAGGCACGGTCGGTGACCCCGGAGAGTCTGCCGGAACTGCTGGCCGACCTGCTGCGGAACTCGGTCGGACCGTCGGATGCGACGGCGCTCGCACTCGCGCACGCCGCGGTCCGGGCCGGTGACGACACCGAACTGCACCGGATCGACCGTCGGCTGCACGCAACCAAACTGAATCGGGAACTGCGGCGGGCCTGCACCCGGACCGGGCACCAGATGCTGACGGTGGCACGGCAGACGTTCGACCGTGCCGACATCGACCGGTTCGCGCAGCAGGTCACCGACAAACGGACACCCGGAACCCAAGCCGTCGTGACCGGGGTGGTGACCGCAGCGAACGGGGTGGACGTCGAGCAGGCCGTCGTCGGTGAACTGTTCGCATTCTCGTCGAGCTTCGTCGGGGCGGCGCTACGGCTGCGTCTCACCGACCATCTACGTGCACAACGCATCCTGGCGGATGCCGCACCGGTGATCCACGAGGTGTCCACCGCTGCGCTGCATCGCGGACTGAACGATCTCGGCGGGTGCACACCCGTCGCCGATGTGATGTCGGCCGGGCACGAGCGCGCCGACGCGCGCCTGTTCGTCAGCTGACATCGGAAGAAGGAGATGACATGACCGACGTTCTCAGGGTCGGAATCGGAGGACCCGTCGGATCGGGCAAGACCGCGCTCATCGAGGCGTTGGTTCCGGTGCTGACGACGCGGGGGCACCGCCCTGCCGTGATCACCAACGACATCTACACACAGGAGGACGCGGAGCATGTCCGCCGCACTCTCGCCGGGGTCCTCGACCCCGCACGTGTCGTGGGGGTCGAGACCGGTGCGTGCCCGCACACCGCGGTACGCGACGATCCGACGATGAATCTGGCGGCGGGTGCCGAACTGCTGGAACAGTTCCCGGATGTCGACACGCTTCTCTACGAATCCGGTGGAGACAATCTGACATTGACCTTCAGCCCGGTACTGGTCGATCTGTTCCTGTTCGTCCTCGACACCGCCGAGGGAGAGAAGATGCCACGCAAACGCGGACCGGGCATCACCGACTCGGACCTGCTGGTGATCAACAAGATCGACATCGCGCAGTACGTGCGGACCGATGTCGGGGTCATGGAGTCCGACGCCTACCGGGTCCGGGACGGCCGACCGGTGCAGCTCACCAACAGCCTGACCGGTCAGGGGATCGTCGAGATCGCGGATTTCCTCGACACTTTCAGGAAACCGGCGTGACGGCCGACGGGACGGACGTCCCCGCTGTCGTCGCCGGGTACGCGGGTGCACCCGAGACGCTTCCGCCCGGAAGCCCGGGCAAGGCGGGGGTTCTCGAGATCGGATTCGTCGTCGTCGACGGCCGCACCGAACTGTCGCATCACCGGCAGCAGTCGCCGCTGCAGATCATGCGCCCGCTGTACGTCGACCCCGAACGACCCGATCTGCCGGTGGTGTATCTGATGTCGACCGGCGGCGGTCTGGTGCAGGGCGATCGGATGCGCTTCGAATTCGATTGCGGTCCGGGAACGTCCGTGCATCTGACGACCCAGGCATCCACCAAGGCGCAGCGGATGGACACCGACTACGCCACCCAGGTGGTCCAGCTGCGTGCCGCGGCCGGAGCATTCGTCGAATACCTGCCCGAGCCGCTCATCCCGTTCGGCGGGGCACGCCTGCACCAGCGGACCGAAGTGACGGTCGACCCGTCCGCGACCGTGATCGTCGGGGAGACCGTACTCGCGGGCCGGTTGGCACGTGGGGAACGCCACCGGTACGACGTGTTCGCATCGGATCTCGAGATCGTGCGCCCCGACGGCAGCCTGCTCGCGGTCGACACCATCCGGTTGCAGCCGGAGACCGACGGGGTGACGGGACCGGCGGTCTTCGGTGACCACGACGTCATGGGCACGCTGTACGTGGTCACCGCGTCGGCCGAGGCCGCGGTGCTGGCCGACACCGTCCACGAGGCGATCGCCGACTCGGGACCGGACGTCCGGGCCGGAGTCAGCGTGCTCCCCGACGATTGCGGGGTGTGGGTGCGGGTGCTCGGTGCCCACACCGAATCGGTCACCGCGGTCGTGTACCGGGCCTGGGATGCCGCCCGTCGTCTTCTGATCGGGGTACCGGCACCGCACATCCGCCGCACCTGAGCGGGGCCGTGTTCTATCCGTTCTGCCCGCCCTGGTCGATCAGCCCGGCCCGGTAGGCGATCTCGAGGGCCTCGTCCCGCGAGTGCGCGCCGATCTTGCGGTACAGCGAGCGTTGCTGGCTCTTGACGGTATTGGTGGAGACGAACTGTTCCCGCGCGATCTCACCCGTGGAGAGTCCCTGCGCGAGGGCGGCGAGGACGGCGCGTTCACGTTCGGTCAGGACCACCCGGTGGACGGTCGCGGGATACATCTCGGGCGCGTCGGCGGCCAGGAACGTCGCGATCGCGGCCGACCGGTTCGGTGCGGCGTCGTCGAGTTCGACGACGACACTGCGAGGCACGGTCGCGAGTGTGCCCAGCAGCCCGGTACGTTCGACGATCGCGACGGCCTGCGTCCACGCCTGCACGGCGGCCGGCTTCTCGCCGAGCGTGAGATGCGCGGCGGCCTCGACCAGCAGCACCTCCAGTTGGGTGCGGGTGAACGGATAGCTGTACCAGTCGCACGTCCGGCACAGGGCGAGTGCGGTTCTCGGTGTGCCGGTGAGCATGTGGGTGCGCGCGGCGGTGACCACGGTCAGCGGGTACTCGATCGGTTGTGCGGCGAGGATCGTGTGAGCACGGTTGCCCTCGCCCAGTGCGAGCCGCAGGTTGACGTCGAGGGTGGTCAGTACCTGTGCGGCGACCGAGGCGGGCCGCAGCACCGCGGACCGGGACGCGACCGCCCGCTGCAGGACGGCCATGCCGGTGTACGCCTGGCCGGTGGCGAGGGCGTGCCGGGTATGGGCGTAGGTGACATACGGCCACAACTCTTCACGCTCCGGCGCCTCACCCAGTTCGTCGAGCCATCGGCCCGCGGCGGCGAAGTCGAGCCGGTCGAGGGCGACGATGACCCGCGCCGCCAGCCCGCCCACCTTGACCATGGGTTCGAGCCAGCCGTTGGGGTCGGGGTGGGCGTCCTCGCATTCGATCCATTCCTCGGCGCGCCGCGGCTCACCGATGATCGCCCAGTTCAGTGCCGAGTTCCCGGCGGCGTTGCGAGCGACGAGGTTGACGCCCTCGGTGGGGGCGGCGGCCCCGCTCGTGGCGCCGCGGTACGCCAGGCTCAGCTCCACCGACGATTCGGTGATCGCTCCCGCGAGTTGGAAGGTGATGCCCCACTGCAGTCGCATGATCGGCAGACCCGGGCCGATGTCGTCGGGCCGGGCGGCGAGCGCTCCCCGCACGAGATGCGAGAGTTGCCGGGCGGTCTGTGCCGCCCGGGCATGCTCTCCGGCCAGCCGCAGCATGAGGGACTGGACGCAGCCGACGGCGAGCGCATCACGGGCCCCCTCGGAGGCCCCGAGCGCCTCGAGCGCGGCCGGGTCGGTCGGCAGCGTATCCGCGGGGACGGTGGGTTGCGTGCCGAGCATCAGGAACAGGTCCCGGCCCGCCTTGACGGCGGGACGCCCCTCCAGCAGGTCGTCGGGCAGGTTCCGCAGGGTCGATCGCAGGAGACCGAAATGACTGCCCACCAGTCGGATCCAGTTCTTTTCGACGAGTTCCACCACGAGCACCCGATTCCGGGCCTCGAGCGCGTAGGAGACGGCGGTGGCGATGTCACCGGCCGCGTCCGCGTGCCGGGCCAGTATCGTCAGCCGGCGTCCCGGTTCGAGCCCGTCGCGTTCCTGCAACACGAGCATCCGCTCCCGGACCGGTGGCGCGAACTCCCAGGCGTCGTCCACCGTCGTCTCGCAGTAGGCCACGATCCCCGCCCGTTCGAGACGTTCGAGACGGTGCACGGCGTCGTCGGCTCCGGTGATCAGGGTGGCGATCTCCGCCGTCACGATCCGGGCCGCCGCCACCGCGGTCACGAAGTCGCGGTCCCGGTCGACCGCCGGATCCTCGAGCACGGTGTCGTGCACGTAGCGGTCGATCGCGGTGTCGAGACGGTGCGCCAGCAGAGCCCGCCGCCCCGGAACGGCGGGAAGGCCCTTCGCGACGGCCACGGCCACCTGCACGAGCGCGGGCAGCGCGCCGACCCGTTCGTGGATGTACTCCACTTCACCTGGCTCGAGCGTTATTTCGGCATGATCGACGAGTTCGGCGATGTCGTCGAGTGTGTACTGCAGGTCGTGGGACGAGACGAGTTCGTGGGCCGGTTCCGTCAGGATCGGATCGCCGAACAAGGTCCGCGCGCACGCCGTGGCGACGATCGTGGTGTGGTGACACCGGTCGAGCAGATGTGCGATCTCGTCCTCGAACTGCGCGTCGTCCACCAGATCGATCCGGGGCACCACGAGCAGGACCGGTGCCCGGCCGGCGGCCAGCAGCTCCCGGACGGTATCGGCCGCCGAGTGCCCGGAATCCGTAACAGGTTCCTCGACAATGACTCCCGATCGTCGGACGACATCGAGGGCGGACCGCCAGAAGGTGTCGGAGTCGACGACGCCGTCGGGTTCGGGGATCCACAGGACGGTGCGGGATCCGGCGCGCACCGAGTCCGACCACGAGGCGAGAAGATCGGTCTTGCCGAACCCCCGCGGTGCGCGGATCACGGTGATCGGTGCATTGCGGTCGAGGCGTGCATGGAGCCGGGCCCGGGGCGGGATCCACGCGGCGGCGCGCCGCGACGCGCCGCCGGGACCACGGACGTCTCGACCTCGACTCACCCAGAACCACCCCTGTCGCTCGATCATTCGATCATTGCAAACCAGGAAAGTCGGACTACGTGTGCCTCCGTGTCCCGCTTCGTGAGAATCGACTCGATGCATCGACCGGACCGTGGCACGGTCGAGGACATGAGCCAGCCTCCACCGGATCGGCGTCTGCACGGTGACGTGCGGCAGCCGCGAGCCGACATGCCTGTCGCACAGCCTGGTTCGTGGCGGCGTCTCACCCGGCTCGACCTGCTCCGCCCGGACGGGCCGGCAGGGGACCTGGTGGTGCGGGGGCGGGCCCGCGACAGTACGACGGGATCCGACGGACGATCGGGCCGGTGCAGTGACGCCGAACTCGAGGCCACCGTCGACTACCACGACGGCCGACGCCTGCTCCGTCTCGCAACGTCACCGGCGCTGCCCGAGCTCGTGGACCTGGTGGGATCGTCGGCGATCGCCGGATTCCGGGGGCGGGCGGGTCTCGATGCGGTGGCCGGCTTCTCGGCCCCGCTCGCCGCGCTCCTCGACGACGTCCCGGTCGGCGTCCTGATCTCCGGGCACGCGGTGTCCGCGGCCCGCGGACCGGACAGCGAAAATGTAACTGTGAGTAGCGGATACATTCCGATCGCCGACCAGTGCGCAGGCTACGCGGCAGACGGTGCGCTGATGACGTCGATCGCCGAGCGGGGCCGCAGCCCGGTCGCGGACGGTCCCGCCGCACCGACGCTGCGCGGCGCGCCCGACTGGATGTCCGAGCCGCTCGCCGTGCACGGGATGCGGCGCATCCGGCGGATCGACCGCCGCATCACGGACGGATCGGTGCGAATCGATGCGATGTTCCGCGACACCTACCGGCGGGTGGACGGCGCCGAGACGGTCGTCCACGAGTACGAACTGACCGTCGTCGCGGACGCGACGACCGGTGTCGTCGACCGGGCGGTCGCGACGCCCCGGGTACTGCCGTGGTCCGATTGCCCCGGCGCGGTGGCGAGTGCCGGCCGGCTCGCCGGGACGACGCTGGACCGGATCGACGAGCAGGTGCGCCGCGACTTCCGGGGCGTCGGAACGTGCACGCACCTCAACGATCTGTTGCGCAGCATCACGCCCTGAATCCCTTGGCCGCCAGCCAGTCGAGGACCTCGTCGGCGATCTCCTCCCAGCCGTGGTCGACGGTGAGGGAATGGCCGCGGTCGGCGAACACCATGTAGTCGTTCTCGGTGTGGGCCTTGTGGTATCGGTGATGGGTGGCCCGGCTGACCGACTCGGGCACCGTGTGGTCCCGGCCGCCGCCGACGATCAGCAGCGGGCCGCGCTCGACGCCGGTGTCGACGTGGGCCGGGGAGCCGGGGGCGAAGTTCGCGAACGCGGCCTGGAACAGGGGGCGGCCGGGCGACGGAATGGACCAGTGCTCGTACAGTTCGTCCGACTCGTCGCGGGCCAGGGTGTTGCCGAAGCCGTACGCGAACGCATCCGGGGTGAGGGTGATGCTGCGTTTGGCGTTCGCCGGGTTACCGAGAACCGGGAACGACGACTTCAGCTGCGCGAGTGGAATCGTCTTGACGCCCTGGATCTGGGCCGGATCGATCGCGACGGCGGCTGCGGCGACGTCGGCGGCGAGGAGTTTCTGCGCGATCAACCCGCCGAAGGAGTGCCCGACGACGATCGGCTTGCGGTGCAGCGGCGCGATGGCCTCCGCGAAGTGTGCGGTGATCTCGTCGATGCCGATCCCGGCCTGGTCGTCGGCGTGGGCGCGGGTGTCGTCGATGCTCGGCGCCTCGCCGGGCCAGGTGGGTGCGAGGGTCGGGAAACCGGCCGCGGCGAACTTGTCCTGCCATCGGTCCCAGGATGCGGCGGCCAGCCACAACCCGTGGACGAACATCACCGGGGGCACGGGGGATCGAGGCGAGATGTCGGGCATCGGCGGGTCCTTCCGTCGTCGCTGCCTTCACGATGCACGCCGGAGCCGGTTCCGTGATCCGAAATTGCTTTTTCGGTACGGACTTTGGTCACCGATCGGGGACAAAGGACGCGAACAGGTCCCACCCAGTGAGATTTCTGTCACCGTCGTATGACACGTGTTCCAGTGTGACTCGGAGCACAGGACACGAGAGAGGGCTACGGGGAGCGGACATGACGACGATCGAGACGAACAATGGGACGGTCACCGGGACGAGTGACGACGAGATCCGCATGATCGATGCGGGACAGGCGCCCACGCGGTTCGCCCGCGGGTGGCACTGTGTGGGGCTGGTGCAGGACCTGCGGGACGGCAAGCCGCACTCGATCGAGGCGTTCGGCACCAAGCTCGTCGTGTTCGCGGACAGCAAGGGTGATCTGAAGATCCTCGACGCATACTGCCGGCACATGGGCGGTGACCTGAGCCAGGGCGAGATCAAGGGCGATTCGATCGCGTGCCCGTTCCACGACTGGCGCTGGGGCGGCAACGGCAAGTGCACCGACATCCCCTACGCCCGCCGCGTGCCGCCGATCGCGAAGACCCGGGCCTGGACGACGATGGAGAAGGACGGGCTGCTGTTCGTGTGGCACGACCCGGAGGGCAACCAGCCGCCGGCGGAGGTCACCATCCCGGACATGACCGCTCCCGGTGAGGAGTGGACGGACTGGGTGTGGAAGCAGATCGTCATCGACACGAACTGCCGCGAGATCATCGACAACGTCGTCGACATGGCGCACTTCTTCTACGTGCACTACGGCTTTCCGATCAAGTTCAAGAACATTTTCGAGGGGCACGTCGCGACCCAGTACTACGAGGGGGTCGGACGCGAGGACATGGCCCGGCCCGCCAAGGACGGGCAGCCGGCGTCGACGGGCAACAGTTCGGTCGCCGCGTACTACGGTCCGTCCTTCATGATCGACGAGTTGACCTACCACTACCCGGATTTCGACATCGACTCGATCCTGATCAACTGCCACTACCCGATCGCGCCGGACAAGTTCGTGCTCATGTACGGCATCAAGATCAAGCAGTCGGATGCGATCCGCGGCGAGCAGGCGCAGGAGCTGGCCACGGCGATGGGCTCGTACATCACGCTCGGGTTCGAGCAGGACGTGGCGATCTGGAGGAACAAGACCCGCATCGAGAATCCGCTGCTGTGCGAGGAGGACGGCCCGGTCTACCAGCTGCGTCGCTGGTACGAGCAGTTCTACGTCGACGTCGCCGATGTCACCGAGGACATGACGGCCCGGTTCGAGTTCGAGATGGACACCACCAAGCCGGTTGCAGCCTGGCGGCGTGAGGTGGCCGAGAACATCGAACGCAAGGCACGGGAACTCGCTGCGTCGAACTGACACCCGCGCACGGTCCGGATGCCAGAATGGGGCCGGTGAGCTCCGTGTGGTGGGGGCAGGCCGTCGGGCAGGGGTGGGCGCCGCTGATCGCCCTCGGCTACGCGCTGCTCCTCTGCTCGGCGATCGGCCTCGAACGCGAGTTCCGTCGCAAGAGTGCCGGCATCCGGACCTACGCGATCGTCGGTGTCGGGGCGGCGCTGTTCGTGCTGATCAGCAAGTTCGGGTTCGGGGACGTGGTCGCCGAGGGCACCGTCAACCTCGATCCGTCCCGCATCGCCGCCCAGATCGTGTCCGGTATCGGATTCATCGGTGCCGGAATCATCTTCGTCCGACAGGATGCCGTCCGCGGGCTCACCACCGCGGCCGGCATCTGGATCAGCGCGGCCGTCGGCGCGGCGTGCGGTGCCGGCCTGCCGGTTCTTGCGGCCGTCGTGACGGTCTTCTACTTCGTCGTCGTGTACGTCTATCCACGCATCCTGCGACTGGTTCCCGGCAGCCGGCTGCGCCGCGAACCGATCCGGCTGCGTTACCGCGACGGGCGGGGGCTTCTACGGCAGATCCTGCAGACCGCCACCGACATGAACTATGCGGTGACGCACGTCGGAACCGTGCGGTCCGAACAGGACGGCACGGTGCGGCTGACGATGGACGTGGAGGGGCGCGGCGGCCTGACGACGCTCGCCGACCGGCTCGCGTCGATCGACGGGGTCGTCGAGGTCACGGCCGGGCGGCGTGACCTCGACGACACGAGCCTCGCAGAGGACGGTGCCGACGAACCGGATCTCGACGAGTACGACGAATGACTCAGGGCAGCAGTGCCGTCGGGGTACCGGGCAGGCCCGGGTAGTAGGTGCCGGCCGACCAGCCGCCGTCGACGGCGAGTTCGGCGCCCGAGATGTAGGCGGCGTCGTCGCTCGCGACGAACAGGGTGGCGCGGGCGATGTCCTCGCTCTCCCCGATCCGCTGCAGGGGTACGCCGGCGTACTTGCTCTGCAATTCGTCCCCGCTCAGGCCACCCGGATTGCCGAGTGTGGTGTCGACGCCACCGGGATGCACCGAGCACACCCGGATCCCGGACGGGCCCAGCTCGTACGCGAGGGCCTTCGTCAGTCCGCGGACCGCCCACTTGCTGGCCGTGTACGCGGCCAGACCGTTGACACCGCGCAGTCCGTCGACCGACGAGATGTTGACGATGACGCCGCGTCCGGCCTGCTTCATGGTGGGGACGACGGACTTGGCGCCCAACAGGTTTCCGAGAACGTTGACGTCCAGGAGGCGTTCGGTCCGCGAGACGTCGAGCTCCTCGATCGGCGCCCAGTGCATGACGCCCGCATTGTTGACGAGCACATCGACGCCACCGAACCGGTCGACCGTCCGTTCGACGAAACCGGTCCACGACGTCTCGCTGCTCACGTCGAGCGGCTCGAAGAATGCGGCATCGCCCAGTTCGTCGGCGAGGGCGCGTCCAGCGTCCTCGAGCACGTCGCCGAGCGCCACCCGGGCGCCCTCGGCGACGAACAGCCGGGCTGTCGCCGCGCCCATGCCCTGCGCCGCCCCGGTGATGATCGCAACCTTGCCGTCCAGCCGTGCCATGTGTCCTCCGCGTCCTCGGAACCAAGTGCGGGCCGGGTCGCCCGGCCCGTGACCGACTATCACCGGACCGGTCGGAATCATCGAGCTCGCTTCTCGCTCAGTGGTCTTTACCGGTCGATTGCCCAGCGGAATCCCGCCGATGAGGGCAGGGTTGGGGGGAGGCGGCTGCGAAAGGAGGTCCCGGATGGATTTCCAGACCTGGTGGGACTTCGTGTCGGTACGGCGGCACCAACTGCTCACCGACTCGTTTCTCCATGTCAGTGCCGTCGTGCAATCGGTGGCCATCGCGGGTGTCATCGCGGTGCTGATCGGGATCGCGGTCTACCGCAGCCCGATCGGATCCGCGGTGGCGACGGGACTGGCCAGCACGATCCTCACGTTGCCGTCGTTCGCGCTGCTGGGTCTGCTCATCCCGATTCTGGGGCTCGGTGTCGCACCGACCGTGACAGCCCTGGTGCTGTACGCGCTGCTGCCGATCATCCGGAACACCATCATCGGGCTGGCATCGGTGGATCCCGCGGTCACCGACGCTGCCAAGGGCGTCGGCATGGGCCGGCTGCACGTCCTGGGGCGGATCGAGCTCCCGCTCGCGTGGCCGTCGATCCTCGCCGGCATCCGGGTGAGCACACAGATGCTCATGGGCATCCTCGCGATCGCCGCGTACGCCAAGGGCCCCGGCCTGGGCAACCTCATCTTCTCGGGCCTGTCCCGGGTGGGTAGCCCCACTGCGGTGCCGCAGGCGCTCACCGGAACCGTTCTCATCGTCGTTCTCGCGCTCGTCCTCGACGGACTGCTGGTCCTGCTCGGGCGCTTCACCATCTCGAGGGGGATCCGTGACTGAACTGCTCACCGCCGAGGAACGCACCGGCCGAGGCGTCGAGATCGTGCTCGACGAGGTCGTCAAACAATATCCGGGTCAGGACGATCCGGCCGTCGACCACGTGTCGATGACCATCCCGGCCGGGGAGACGGTGGTGTTCGTCGGCCCGTCCGGCTGCGGCAAGACCACCACCATGCGGATGATCAACAGGTTGATCGAGCCGACGTCCGGGGCCATCACCATCGCCGGACACGACACGCACGCGATCGACCCGGACCGGCTGCGCCGCGGTATCGGCTACTCGATCCAGCAGGCCGGACTGTTCCCACACCTGACGGTTGCGAAGAACGTCGCCACCGTGCCCGGCCTGGTCGGGTGGGACAAGAAACGCACCGCGCAACGCGTCGACGAGATGCTCGACCTCGTCGGACTGGACCCGGACACGTACCGAAGCCGGTATCCGCGGCAGCTGTCGGGCGGCCAGCAGCAGCGGGTCGGGGTGGCCCGAGCCCTGGCGGCGGACCCGCCGGTGCTGCTCATGGACGAGCCGTTCGGTGCCGTCGACCCCATCACGCGAGGGCTGCTGCAGGACGAGCTGATGCGACTGCAGTCCGATCTCGGCAAGACGATCGTGTTCGTCACCCACGACTTCAACGAGGCCGTCAAATTGGGTGACCGGATCGCGGTGCTCGGCAGCCAGTCGCACATCATGCAGTACGACACCCCCGAGGCGATCCTCGCGAACCCGGCCAACGACACCGTCGCAGGATTCATCGGCGCCGACGCGTCCCTCAAACAGTTGACGCTCACCCGGGTCGGTGACATCGAACTGACACCGTGCCCCACCGCCTATCCGGACGGGTCGGTCGCCGATCTGCGACGCGCTCTCGACGAGCAGGGGGCGACGTGGGCGGTGATCCTCGACCGGCGGGACCGGCCGGTGCGCTGGGTGTCCGTGGAGCACCTGGAGTCGGCGGCCTCGCTCGAGTCCGTCGGCGACCCGGTGGGGGAGAACGTGTCGGTCAGCTCGACCCTGCAGGACGCACTCGAGGCACTGCTCGTGCAGACCAGTGCATCCACCGCAGTGACGGACCGGGCCGGCCGGTTCGTCGGGCTCGTGACGATCGACTCGCTCGTGCAGGCACTGCAGGAGGTGCGGGAGGAACACGCCGACGACCACGCCGGTCGAGACGGCGACCCGGACGTCGGCCAGGTCGCCGGGGGCCGCGCGGAGGAATCGTCGCAATGACCGCGAACACCGGACAGGAGGCCACCGCACGGGCCGAGCGCCTGCGACTGCTGGTGCAGCCGCTGCTGGTGCTGCTGCTCGCGGGCGGTGTGCTGGGCTGGGCGTTCACCCGTGATCTGACCGCCACTCAGCAGGCGAGCATCAGTGTCGGCAACATCGCCACCCTGACGTGGCAGCACATCCTCATCACCGCCGTGGTGGTGATCATCGTGCTGGCGCTGGCGGTGCCACTCGGCACCCTGCTCACCCGTCCCGGGTTCCGCAGGCTGGCACCGATTTTCGTGGGTATCGCCAACATCGGGGCGTCGGCGCCCGCGATCGGCCTGCTGGTGCTGTTCTACCTCGCGACGCGGACCACCGGCTTCTGGATCGGGGTCCTGCCGATCGCGTTCTATTCGCTGCTGCCGGTGCTGCGTAACACGATCCTCGGCTACCAGCAGGTCGATCCGACACTGATCGACGCCGGCCGCGGCCAGGGGATGTCGGCGCTCACGGTGCTGCGCCGGGTCGAGTTCCCGCTGGCCGTGCCGTACATCCTGGCGGGCCTGCGGACATCGCTCGTGCTGGCGGTCGGCACCGCGACCCTGTGCTTCCTGGTCAGTGCCGGTGGTCTCGGCATCCTCATCGACACCGGCTACAAGCTGCGCGACAACGTGACGCTCGTCGTCGGCGCGGTGCTGGCGGTGGCGCTCGCGCTGCTGGTGGACTGGCTCGGCGCGCTCGCCGAATCGTTCCTCGGCCCGAAGGGACTGCGGTGACATGGCGGTGACACGACGGATCCGGGTCCTGGCGGCGCTGGTGCTGACACTGGCCGTCGTGGCCGGGTGCGGGCTCGAGTCGGGTGGCGCGGTGCCTCTGAAGGTGGGGCCGGGCAGCATCCGGCCGGTTCCGGAACTGGACGGCGTTCGGATCACTGTGGGCTCCAAGGACTTCACGGAGCAGGTGATCCTCGGCTACATCGTCGAGTTCGCGCTCTCCGCGGCTGGCGCCGACGTCCGGGACCTGACGAACATCCAAGGGTCCAACAGTGTCCGGGACGCGCAGCTCGCCGGTCAGATCGACATCTCCTACGAGTACACCGGCACCGGATGGATCAACTATCTGGGACACGAGCAGCCGATCCCGGATTCACGCGCCCAGTACGAGGCGGTCCGGGACGAGGACCTCGAACGCAACGGTGTGGTGTGGGTGGATCCGGCGCCGATGAACAACACGTACGCGCTGGCGACGAGCCGGCGGGTGGCGGAGGAGACGGGGGTGCGGACGCTGTCCGACTACGCCGATCTGGTGCAGCGGGATCCGGCGGCCGCGGCGACGTGCGTCGAAACCGAGTTCAACGTCCGGCAGGACGGGTTCCCCGGCATGGCGGCGGCCTACGGTTTCGATCCGGCGCAGGTGGAGCGGCGGATCCTGCAGACCGGCATCATCTATCAGGCGACGGCGGACGGCAGCCAGTGCAAGTTCGGCGAGGTGTTCACCACCGACGGCCGGATCGCCGCACTCGACCTGGTGGTGCTCGAGGACGACCGGCAGTTCTTCCCCAAGTACAACCCGGCGATCGTGATGCGTGAGGGTTTCGCCGCCGATCATCCCGAGATCGCAGAGGTGCTGGCACCGGTGTCGGCCGTGTTGACCGACACCGAGATCACCGAACTCAATCGTCGGGTCGACGTCGACGGTGACGATCCGGCGACCGTCGCCCGCGACTGGATGGTGAAGCAGGGGTTCGTGACGGCGAAGAGCTGAAAACGCTGTATCGACAACCCGTGGTTGACGAATTTGGAGCGTCAACCTACGGTTGTCGCATGACGAATCCGGTACCCATGAAGAACTCCGTCCGCCTCGACGATCTGATCGACGCGATCAAGAAAGTGCACACCGACGCCCTCGAACAACTGACCGACGCCGTGCTCGCGGCCGAGCACCTCGGTGAACTCGCCGACCATCTGATCGGGCATTTCGTGGACCAGGCCCGCCGCACCGGCGCCTCGTGGACCGAGATCGGCCACAGCATGGGCGTCACCAAGCAGGCCGCGCAGAAACGTTTCGTCCCCAAGGGGCCGGGCGAACCGTCCGACCTCGACGCGGACCAGGGCTTCAGCCGCTACACGCCGCGCGCCCGCAACGTCGTGATGGCCGCGCAGAACGAGGCCCGCACCGCCGGCAACGACCACATCGCCCCCGAACATCTGGTGCTCGGCCTGCTCGGCGACCCCAACGCGCTCGCGGTGCGAGCGCTGACCGTGCAGGGAGCCGACACCGACGCCCTGCGGGCGGCGGCGACGGCCGTGCTCCCGGCCCGCGTCGACTCCGTCCCCGACCTGATCCCGTTCGACGCGGCTTCCCGGAAGGTCCTCGAACTGACCTTCCGGGAAGCACTTCGACTCGGGCACAACTACATCGGAACCGAACACATCCTGCTCGCCCTCCTTGAGCAGGAGGACGGGGCCGGTGTGCTCGCCGACGCCGGCATCGACAAGACGGCGACCGACGCCTTCGTCACCGAGGTGCTCTCGGCGATCGTTGCCGCGCAGAACGACTAGCCGCGCAGAACGACTGGGTGAGAGCCCCTACTCGGCGAACCGCAGGATCGCGGCGGCGGGTACGTCCTCGGGGACGTCCCCGCTGCGTACGGCCAGCACCTTCGCCCCGGTCAGCAGTGCCCGCCGGGCGATCTCGTCGACGACACCGTAGGCGTGGTTTCCGTCGAGCTCGGTCAGCGAGACCGTACCGGTCTCCGGGTCGACGGTGCCCGGCACGATGCCTTCGATGTCGACCAGCAGTGTGTCGATCCGCCCGAACGTGGCCGAGCGGGCGACGTCGGTGATCTCGACCTGTGCGCGGCCCTTCGACCGCAGATCGTCGAACTTCGAGCGGGTGTCGGCCAACTGCTGCGCGTAGAAGCCGTCGAGTACCTTCCGGGTGGCCTGTGCGATCTGCTCGTCGCTCATCTCCTCCGGGTTTCCGGGGATGCCCTCGTCGAGCAGCTTGTGATAGTTGTTCACCGAACGGAACAGGGACGCAGTAGGTTCCGCGGCGGCGAGGATCAGCGGGATGTCCCGTCCGGTGAGGACGCTGCGGAGCTCGTGATCGACCGCGCGGACGTACTCGTGGACGCGTAGCTTGCGGCCCTCGTCGCCCTGGACCCGGCCGTGGATGCGGCCCGGTGCGGTGCGGCCCAGCGACTCGACACCCGCATGGCTCGCCGCATCGGTCGGCAGCCCGGGCACGTGGACCGTCGCCGGTGCCTGGTCCGCGGTGACCTCGATCAGCCGGACCGACCCCTCCGCGAGGGCCAGCACGAACGCGGTCTGCGGGAACGTCACGGTCCGCAGCAGCGGCTTGATGTAGAAGCGATCACTGACGATCGCACTCGATCCGAGTCGATTGGGCAGCCGGTAGCGGCGCAGCCGATCCGGTGTCGCGAGCACGACGAGGGTGCGCGCCTGGTAGCGCCAGAACGCTTCGTCGTCGATCAGGTCGCCGAACGCCTTCTCCAATGTGGCGCGTTCCTTGGAGTCGGTGACCTCGTCGAGTGCGGCCTTGACCTGATTCGTGAATTCGATGCGGCTCTTGCCCGGTTCGTGGATGTCGTCCTCGGTGGGCGTGTAGATCGAGACGCAGGTCCGGCCCTCCACCTCGGCGAGCCGACGGATCTCGGCGTGACTCGGAATATCGCTGTAGAGCATTCCTCGACCTCCCGGTAGTTGGTCGGTTTCAGCGTACCCACGAGGGCAACCGTCGGCAGGGTTTCCGCAGCCGGCGGGTATGCATCGAGGATCAGCGCCGGGGCAACAACTCCACCGCGGCGTCGACGGTGCGGGCGACGACGTCGCCGCGGCCGGGATCGAGTCCGTGCCGGCCGCCCTCGATCAGGATCAGCCGGTGTTCGGCGGGGACGAGTTCGAGTGCGCTGCGCATCTCGTCGGGGGTGCCGAACGGGTCCCGGTCGCCGTGCACGAACAGCGACGGCGTCCGCAACTGCGGCAGATGCTCGGTCCGCGACTTCTCCGGCTTGCGCGGCGGATGCAGCGGATACGACAGCAGCACAAGGGCATCCGCTACATTCGGGTGCTGCGCCGCGAGCATCGTCGACTGGCGTCCCCCGTACGAATGCCCGGCCAGGATCAGCGGCCCACCGGTGAGCGCGCGCACGGCGTCGGCCGCCGCGAGAATGCCGTCCCGGTCCTGCGCGGCATGCGCCCGATGCGGGGGCCCGGACGCCCGCCGCTGCCGGAACGGCAGGTTGTAGCGCAGCACCAGCAGTCCTCGGTCGGCGAACCCGGCGGCCATGTCCCGCAACAACTCGGCCGTGCAGTCCCCGCCGGCGCCGTGCGTGAGGGCGACCGCACCGACCGGGGCGCCACCCGGCCGGTGCAGATAGCCCTGCACGCCGTCGGTGTCGATGTCGAACGGGGTGTCCGGTGCGGTCATGGCTGTCGAGCGTAGTCAGCGGTGCAACAGGTTGGCGCCCGCGATGATCGCCGACAGCGACGACGCGATGCCGTCGGCGCCGATCGCCATCGCCCAGCGGCGCTCACCGTCGTGCTCGCACAGGACGAACGTCGCGGTGCCCGCCGACGTGGACTGCTGGTGGAACGAGAGGATCTCCAGCTGGAAACCGGCGTCGTACAGCATTGAGGTGAGCGCCGAGACGGGGCCGGTGGCCGTGGCGGTCGCCGACATGATGCGGTCGCCGATGCCGAGCGTCGCGGTGTAGGTGCCGCGGCCCGCACCGAGAGCTGCCGCCGTCCAGGCGCCGAGCCGGACGGGACCGCCGGTGGGGGCGAACCGCGCCGCGAACTCGGTCCAGCTCAGGCCCTGCGCCTCGGCGCGCAGGTCACGCGGCAGGCGGGTACCGAAACGGTGGAAGAACGGATCGTCCGAGAACGAGGCGGTGGCGGTGGGAGCGAAAGCGTGGGAGGTGCGCATGATGCGAGGTCTTCCTGAAGTGAAGGAAGGACCGACGAGAGATAGCTCAACGACCCGCAGCGAGGGGTCGGTCCGATTCAGACCCCGCTACGGCGGTGAACTACTACCTCGATGCGCTGCATGGCCGAGAAGTCTAGGGCACGACTTCCCGGCCGTGCAACCCCTGTTGCCGACGTGTCAGCCGCGGACCCCGGTGATCTCGTCCGGGGTGTGCGGCAGTTCCACGGACGCCGTGACCTCGCCCGTCTCGACGTCGACGGCATGGATCCGGTTCGTCGCCGGATCGGTGACGTACGCGGTGAACCCCTGCACGAACAGGGCCGGGCGCGGTGTCTGCCACTGCGCCGGCTCGGTCCACGGGTCGACGACGGGCAGTCGGCGGAGCACCTCGCCGGACGACGGGTCGAGCACGTGCAGGGCGCCGTCGGTGCCGAGCACGAGCGCCTCCCCGAACGGGCCGCGGCCGAGGGATCGGAACGTGTAGGAGGTACCGAGATCGACCAGGCGCAGCTCACCGGTCTCGGTGTTCGTCAACGACACCCGTTGCGGGCGTTCGAGTTCGGCGTCCCGGTCCGTCTTGTAGTCGCCGAGTACCACGGGGGAGTCCTCGGAGCCGGCCTGATTACCGATCCGGCCGTACGGGTCCGGGCTGGTGACCTTCGTGATCACGCCGTCGCGGTAGATCAACAAGCCGTTCTCGCAACCGAAGACCACGGACTCGTCCGCGGCGACCGTCTCCCCGTGCACACCCGGGCACTCCTCGCTGCGGGCGATCTCGGTGCGGTTCGCGTCGTACACGACGATGCCGGTGCGAGCCTTGCCGTCACCGAGCGTGGTGACCAGGCGGCCGTCGGACAGTTCCATCGCGACACCGTGGTGCGCGGCCGGAGTCGTGAACACCGACGTCGCCGGTGACCCGTCGGCGAGCTCGGCCGGGTCGAACGAGACCACACGTCCGGTGCCGTCGTCGAACAGGACGGTGCGTCCCGCGTGCCGGACGACGTGCCCGGGTTCCTCGGCGTCGAACACCAGGTCGGTGAGGGCGGGAGCGGCGGTGTAGTGGTGGGCGTGATCGCCGTGGGCCTGCGACCACGTGCCGGTGTCGAGCATCCGGAAACCGCCCGCGGTGGCGACGGCCACGTGCCGTTCGTCGCCGGCCGGAGCGATCCGATTGAACCCGTCGAGTTCCGATTCGCCTACCACCGAAAGGGTTTCGGCGTCCAGGACGAGAAGGCCGCCGTCGTACGTGACGGCCAGGCGTGGTGTCGCGGACCGGACCGAGGTGGGGCCCGCATCGGTCGTCGTCGACTCGGTGGCGGCTGCGACGGACGTGTCGGACGTGTCGGCGTCGGTGGCCGCGCATCCGGTGAGCAGGGCCGTGCACAGGGCGGCGGAGGCGGTGAGGGTGCGGCGTCGGGGCATGAGGGTGGTGCGGTTCATACCCAGAGATCTATCCGTTTATGAAAATGATTGTCAAAGTCGAAGGTATGCATTCGTGCATGTCACGCCGCGTGCAGCAGCTCGAAATCGTCCGCCTCCACCCGCCGGAGTCGACGCCGGTACCCCCACGACGATCCCGGCCACAGCGCATGATTGGACCCGCTCCCGTCGAGGTACCAACTCGCGCAGCCGCCCGTGCTCCACACCCCGCGCGCCAGACGCCGGCGCAGATCGGCATCGAACGCCGCCTGCGCGTCGGCGCGGACGTCGACTCCGTCGGCGCCGGACGCGTCGGCCAGTCGCATCGCGTCGCGCACGTACCGGATCTGCGCCTCGATCATCACGAGCACCGAGTTGTGCCCCAGGCCGGTGTTGGGGCCGGACAGGAAGAACGCGTTGGGCAGCCCCGCCACCGTGACACCCAGATGGGTGCGGACGCCGTCGCGCCGCCAGCGTTCGAGCAGGCTCACCCCGTCGCGGCCGACCAGGTGCATGCGGTTCAGGGCCCCGGCGACCCGGAACCCGGTGGCGCAGACGATCGCGTCGACCTCGTGGACGGTGCCGTCGCCGGTGACGATTCCGTCCGGCCGGATCTCGGTGACCGACTCGGTGACCAGGGTCGTGTTCTCCCGGGCCAGGGTGGGATAGAAGTCGTTCGAGCGCAGGATGCGCTTGCAGCCGATCCGGTAGGTGGGGGTGAGGGCGTCCCGCAGATCCGGGTCGGTGACCTGCCGGCGCAGGTGGTGGCGGGCGCGGGCCTCGGTGACGTCGAGCAGCCGTGGGTAGCGGCTCAGGCCGAGTGCGAGTCGCTCCGATTTCCAGTAGGTGGATACTCGGAACACCTTGCGGGCCAGTGGAATGTGACGGCCCAGTGTGGTGGCGAGCCGGTGCTCGCGCCGGGGCAGCACCCACGCCGGGGTGCGCTGGAAGACGTGCAGGTGCGACGCCGTCCGCGCCAGGTGCGGAGCCAGCTGGATCGCGCTGGCTCCGGTGCCGATCAGGGCGACCCGACGGCCGGTGAGCTCGACGTCGTCGCGCCACGCCGCCGAATGCACGATCGGCCCCGGGAACGACTCGGAACCCGGAATGCGAGGCAGCCGAGGAACATTGAGTGCCCCCGACGCCACCACGAGGAACCGGGTGACGAACTCCCGGCCACGGGTGTCGACGACGTGCCAGCGGCACGTGTCCGCGTCCCACCGGGCGCCGGCCACCTCGGTGCCGAACTCGATGTGGTCCGCCAGGCGGTGTCGCCGCGTCAGCCCCGTCAGGTAGTCGCGGATCTCCGGCTGGGAGGCGTGCGCACCCTTCCAGCCCCCTTCGGGGGCACTGGAATACGAGTACAGGACCGATGGGATGTCGCACGCGCAGCCCGGATAGGTGTTCTGTCGCCACGTGCCGCCCACCGCGTCGGACTTCTCGAGAATCGTGAAGTCCCGCTCGCCGCTACGGGCCAGGTCGAGAGCCATGCCGAGCCCGGCGAACCCGGCTCCGACGATCAACACCCGACTGTGGCGAACCTGCGACACGCTGCTTTTCCGATCCCTGGAACTCTGCAACGCTCCCCTCGCTGCCCGACGCTGGTCAGTGTGCAACTTGAACGGTGTTCAAGACAAATCGGCGAACCGTGTCACGCCACCTCGTCCTCGCCTCCCGGCTGCACCTTCCGCAGGCCGCGGTAGGCCTCGGCGGGACTGTGCCGGCCCGCCACGACGGCCTCCACCTCGGCGGCGATCGGCATCTCCACACCGTGGTCGCGGGCCAGCTCCATCACTGTCGGTGCGGTCTTGACCCCCTCCGCGACCTGCCCGAGTTCCTCGACCGCCTGCTCCACCGTGAGTCCCCGCGCGAGCGCCTCGCCGACCCGGCGATTGCGCGACGCCGGACTCATGCACGTCGCGATCAGATCACCCACCCCGGTCAGGCCCGCGAACGTCCGCGGATTCGCGCCCATCGCCTCCCCGAGCCGGGTCATCTCCGCCAGCCCGCGGGCCAGCACCATGGCGCGGGTGTTGTCGCCGACCCCGAGCCCGTCCGCCATGCCCGACGCGATCGCCACGATGTTCTTGAGCACGCCGCCCAGCTCGCAACCGAGCACGTCGGTGTTGCGGTAGACGCGGAACACCGGCGACGCGAACAGCGGCTGCAGCGCGGTCGCGACGTCCTCGTCCTGCGTCGCGACGACCGCGGCGGCGGCCAGCCCGTCGGCGATCTCGCGGGCGATGTTCGGCCCCGACAGCAACCCGACCGGATGGCCGGGCAGGCATTCGGAGATCACCTCGGTGGGCCGCTGCCGGGTGCCCGGCTCGAGGCCCTTCGCGAGCGACAGCACCGGCACCCAGGCGCGCACCTCGTTGCAGATCAGGCTCAGAGTGGCACGCACCGCATGCGACGGCACCCCCACCACCAGCACGTCCGCCTCGTTCGCGGCCTCGACGATGTCCGCGGTGGCCCGCAGATTCTCCGGCAGCGCCCGATCACCGAGATAGCGGCTGTTGCGGTGCTCACGATTGATCTCGTCGGCCGTTTCGGGACTGCGTGACCACAGCAGGGTGGGTGTGTTGCGGGCCGCGAGCCCGGACACCGTCGTCCCCCACGATCCGGAGCCGAGCACCACCACGCGCACCGGGCGGGCCATCAGCGGCCACCTCGCCGTCGAACGCCGTTGCCGTCCATCACTCCAGGTTGGCACTCCGGTGCGGTTCCCGGCGCCGATTCGGTGAACTCGCGGCGCCTCCCCCGCGTACCGTCGGGGACGTGTCGGATGTTCTTCCGTTGCAGGACGTGTATTCGCAGCCCACGCTCGCCGACGTGCTGCCGTCGGCGCTCGCCGCGCTGGGTGCGCCCGGGGAGCCGAACCGGTTGGCGCTACCGCCCACCGAACGGATCATCGTCCTTCTCGTCGACGGGCTGGGCTGGAACCTGCTGCGCAGCAACACCGATGCCGCACCGTTCCTCAACAGTGCGACGGCGCGGCCGATCCGGGCCGGATTCCCCACCACCACCGCCACCTCGATCACCACCCTCGGCACCGGACTACCGTCCGGGCGGCACGGCGTCACCGGCTACACGTCCCGTGTCGCCGCCGCGGGCGGACCGTTCAACTGGCTGCGCTGGCAGCGGGTCGGGGACCACCGAGATCTGCTGTCGACGGTGGTCCCCGAGCGAATCCAGCCGCACCCCACCGTGTTCGAGCGAGCTGCCGCGGCCGGCATCGTCACGACCACCGTCCTGCCCCGCGAATTCGGTGGCACCGGCCTCACCCGTGCCGCCCTCCGCGGTGGACGCTTCGCCGGACGGATCGCATACGGAGATCTGCTGCACACCACCGCGGCCGCGGCGACGGCCGGCCCCCGCACCCTCGTCTACAGCTACCTCAGCGAAATCGACACCCTCGGCCACGTGTACGGGCCTGGCACCGCCGGCTGGACGGCACAGTTGACCATCGTCGACCGGCTCGTCGAGGACCTCGTCACCCGTCTCGGCCCCGGCACCCGGCTCCTGGTCACCGCCGATCACGGGATGGTGACCGTCGACGAACGCATCGACATCGACACCGAACCGGCCCTCACCGACGGTGTCGCCGAGATCGCCGGAGAGGCCCGCTGCCGGTACGTCCACACCGCGCCCGGACGTACCGACGACGTCCTGCGCCGGTGGCGCGGCGTACTGGGGGATCGGGCCTGGGTCGGCACCCGGGACGACCTCGTCGTGGCCGGGCTCCTCGGCCCGGACCCGGAACCGGACGCACTCGAGCGGGTCGGGGACGTCGTCGCGATCGCCCGTGGCACGGCCGCCCTCGTCCGGGGTGAGACGGAACCGCGCATGTCACGGCTGATCGGACAGCACGGCGCCCTCACCGACGACGAACTGCTGGTTCCTCTGCTGCAGGTGTGAGAGTGGCTGCATTCCCCGGCGCCGGACTCTAGGGTGGCGGACGGACTCGGGAACGACGACTTGGGGGCGGTATGCGTACGCGTGAGACGACGATCATCCGGCACTGGAAGGTCAGCCTGCGGGCATGGCTGGTGTTCTGGTTCGCCCGCATCCTCGTCAAACCGCTGTTCACGCTGTGGCCGACGACGGATCGCGGGATCGCGGTGCTCGGGCGGCTCGAGAAGCTCGTCGACCGCCTGCCGAAGCCGCACGGTGTCACCGTCGAGCCGATGACGCTCGGTGGGGTGCCCAGCGAACGGGTCAGCCACCACCGCAAGGCGTCCGACGCACTGGCCGGTGCCACGATCCTCTACTTCCACGGTGGCGGATTCGTGTTCTGCGGCTTGGCCACTCACCGCAGCCTGTGCGCGGTCCTCGCCGCTCGTGCCGGGATACCGGTGATCTCCGTCGAATACCGGCAGCTGCCGTACGGCGGGATCGGCACGTCGATCCACGACGTGATGGCCGCATACACCGACCTGCTCGAGCGGTGCGAGGATCCGTCGAAGATCGTGCTCGCCGGTGACTCGGCCGGCGGGTATCTCGCGATGAAGGTCGCCGAACTCGCCGCCACCCGCGGCCTGGTCACCCCTGCCGCGGTGATCGGCTACTCGCCGCTGCTCAACCTGGCGCTCGGGAAGCACGACCCGGACTACATGCGCCGCGACGCCTACCTGCCGATGAGCCAGGTGGAGAAGCTGCGCGACAAATGGGCCGATGGTCCTATTACGATCGTCGGTGCCGACTCGCCGGTCGAAGCCGACCCGAGCCTGTTCCCGCCGACGTTCTTCAGCGTCGCCCAGTACGAACTGATGCGCCCCGACGTCGAGACGATGACCGGGCTGCTCGAGGACGCCGGACAGTCCGTCGAAACGCACGTGTGGAGCGGGCAGATCCACGCCTACCCGGTGATCGGGACGTTCCTGAACGAGGCGACGATGACGATCGCGTTCAGCCTCGACTTCGTGCGCCGCGCGCTCGGCCACCGTGGCCGGCACGCGGCGTGAGGACTACAGTTCGAGAGCCTCGATCTGCTTGCGCAGATTGGCCTCCGTCTGCCTGATCGCGGTGACGACGAACGGCTCGATCAGTTTGCCGAGCATGCGGCCGGCCATACCGCCCGGCAGCTCGTAGCCGAAGTCGACGGACAGTTCGGTGTGGTCGTCACCGACCGGCGCGAACATCCAGCTCGACTTGTTGCCGAACCCCTCGACCGACGACAGCGTGATCAGACGATCCTGCTCCCATTCGGTGATCTCGACCGTCGACTTCATCGTCTTCGGCCCGATCTGCATGGCCGCGTCGTAACGGGCACCCAGGCCCTGCACCTGCGTACCGATCGGATCGAACCGGGTGATACCGAACATCCAGTCGGGCACGTTCCGGTAGTCGTCGATGTGCGCGAACGCCAACTCGACGGGAACGACCGCGACGGCCTTGTGTCGAACGTGGATCATGGTGTGCCTCCCTCCCTGGAAGTCGGACACTAGTACACCTTGAAAGTGACCTGAGTCACCGACGTCCGGAAAGTCGGAACTCGGCGATCTCCCGGGTGTTGTCGATCGCGTCGGACAGGGCCCGATGCCGCTCGTCCGCGGACCCGGCGGTCAGGATCGTGAACTTGTCCGCCGCACCCATCGGCACCCACGCCGCCAGCGCGTACAGATGGTCCCCCGGCTGGGCGAGCACGTCGAACAGGCGCGGCGGCGGAGGCGGCGGATCCTCCCGCAACTCCCGCACCCGCGTCAGCAGGATGTACAACTCGGTGATCTTGTCGGTGAGGTTCTGCAGCTGCCCGTCCGAGAGACGCCCCGACGCGTCCACCGGCCACGGCTCCACCTCCGCCTGCGGGTACGGATCGTCACCGAGCCAGTGCCGCACCCGGATTCGCTCCTCGCCCACACAGTTCAGGGCGTAGCGGCCGTCACCGATCCCGATCCGGGAGACGATGCGCACCGACGTGCCGACGTCGTAGCGGTCCTCCCCGCCACCGACCTCCCGACCCCGTTCGATGAGCACCGTCCCGAACACCGGACCGGCCGTCGCGGCCATACAGTCCCGCACCAGAGCCTGATATCGCGGTTCGAACACGTGCAGCGGCAACCGTTCCCCGGGCAGCAGCGCAACCCCGAGCGGAAACATCGGCAGGACGGTCAACGGTTCGGTCATCACGGCATCCGCAGTCGAGGCACCGGCACCGTCTCCGGGGGAACACCCGCATCCAGTTCGGCGATCAGATGGTCGGCCCACGCCACCAGGCCGGTGACATCGAGGGCGTGCGGAGGATCCACCTCGAACGGGACGATGCGATGCCGGCCCTGCCGCAGCAACGACACTGCGCCCGCCGGATTGCCGCGCAACAGATGCGTCACCGCAACCGCCAACTGCGCCAGCCCCTGCCACAGGCCCCGCTCCTCGTGCGGCGCCTTCTTCCACGCCGCCTCGAGCACCTCGTGCGCATGGAACGGCAACTCGTGATCCAGCAACCGCTGCGCCTCCGTGATCGCCGCACCGGGCGCCAGATCCAGATCGTCGGGCATCGTCGGGAAACCCTCCTCACCCCACGCCAACGGTCGCCCCAACCGATCCCGGGGACGGGCATTACGGGGCTTGCCGAGCGTGTCCCGATCGCGGTCCGCCATACAAGCAATCTAACGCTCGAGACGGGGCGAAGGGAGGCACCGTCCGTGGGCAGGCCGTCAACGTGCGCGCAGGACGGGCATCGACGGAGCCCTTGGAACGCTCCGGAACGAGCCCCGGACAGAGAAGAACCCGGTATCGCAGCTGCGATACCGGGTTCTTCGGTGGTAGCGGGGACAGGATTTGAACCTGCGACCTCTGGGTTATGAGCCCAGCGAGCTACCGAGCTGCTCCACCCCGCGTCGGTGTTTCCCACAGTACACGACACGGGCGGATTCACCGCATCGAGGCGGTCCCGGTGATCGGAAGTCGTGGTTCGTGCACGTCCGGAGCCGTCCTAGCCTGCGAGTACACGGTACGACGACGGAACGCGGAGGATCGAACATGGGACTGCTCGAGAACAAGGTTGCCTTCATCACGGGTGCGGCACGGGGACAGGGACGCAACCATGCGGTCCGGTTCGCCCGTGAAGGCGCGGACATCATCGCGCTCGACGTGTGCGCCCCGGTCTCCGACGATGTCGGCTACCCGGCCGCCACCCCCGAGGATCTCGAGGAGACCGCCCGCCTGGTGCGCGCCGAGGGCCGCGAGATCGTCACCGCGATCGGCGACGTCCGCGACCAGGCGGCACTGCAGGCCGCCGTCGACACCGGCGTCGAACGCTTCGGACGCCTCGACATCGTGGTCGCCAACGCCGGCATCTCCACCTGGAACCGCTTCTGGGAGATGCCCGAAGACCAGTGGACGACGATGATCGACATCAACCTCAACGGTGTGTGGCGCACCCTCAAGGCCGCGGCACCCGCAATGATCGACGGCGGCCGCGGCGGCTCGATCATCGTCGTCAGCTCGGCGGCCGGCATCAAGGCCAGCCCGGGCACGTCGAACTACACCTCCGCCAAGCACGGCCTGGTGGGTCTGACGAAGACCGCGGCGATCGAGTTGGGCGAGTTCGGTATTCGCGTCAACTCCATCCATCCGGGCGCGGTGGACACCCCGATGGGTCAGGACACCAACGTCGGAAAGATCCTGGCGCAGTACCCGCGCTACATCGACAACTACAAGTGGCCGCTCGCCGGGCTCAGCAAGTGCAGCGTCGACGACGTCTCCGAGATCGTGCTGTACCTGGCCAGCGACCGGTCCCGTACCGTCACCGGCTCGCAGATGTCGCTGGACCTGGGCATCACGTCCATCTGACACGCAGAAGGAGCGGCGCGGTCACAGGTTGCCGCGTCGCTCCTGCTCGCGTTCGATCGCGAGGAACAGGGCCTGGAAGTTGCCCTTGCCGAACCCGAGCGAGCCGTGCCGCTCGATGAGTTCGAAGAACACCGTGGGGCGGTCGCCGATCGGTGTGGTGAAGATCTGCAGCAGGTAGCCGTCCTCGTCGCGGTCGACGAGGATGCCGCGGCGCTCGAGTTCGTCGATCGGGACGCGGACCTCGCCGATGCGGGCGCGCAGTGCGGGGTCCTGGTAGTACGACGCGGGTGTCGGCAGGAATTCGACACCGGCCGCCGTCAACCGGTCCACGGCGTCGAGAATGTCCGGGGTGGCCAGTGCGAGGTGCTGTGATCCTGGGCCGCAATAGAATTCGAGGAACTCGTCGATCTGGGAGCGTTTGCGGCCCACGGCGGGTTCGTTGAGCGGAATCTTGATGCGGTGGCTGCCGCTGGCGACCACCTTGCTCATCAGTGCCGAGTATTCGGTGGCGATGTCGTCGCCGACGAACTCGGCCAGATCGGTGAAGCCCATGACCCGGTGGTAGAAGTCGACCCACTCGTTCATCTTCCCCGTTTCGACGTTGCCGACCACATGATCGAGTGCCTCGAACACCTGTCGTCCGCCGTCGAAAGAGTCTGTCCGGGAGACATATCCGGGAAGATAGGGGCCCGAGTAGCGGGACCGGTCGACGAGCGTGTGCCGGGTGTCGCCGTATGCGGCGATGCTCGCGGTACGAACCGTGCCGTGTTCGTCTGTCTCGTCGTGGGGTTCGACGAGGATCGTGGCGCCCTGGTGGCGCGCGTGCGTGATGCACCGGTCCACGTCGGTCACCTCGAGGGCGACGTCGCGGACGCCGTCGCCGTGCCGGCGATGATGATCGAGCAGGGGGCTCGACGGGTCCACGCCACCGGTGACGACGAATCGTGCCGTGCCGCTGCGCAGTACGAACGATCGGTGGTCCCGGTTTCCGGTCTCCGGGCCCGAGTACGCCTCGAGATTCATGCCGAACACGGTGCGGTAGTAGGTGGCGGTCTGGGTCGCGTTGCCCACCACCCACACGATCGCGTCCCAGTCGACCACCGGAAACGGATCGGCCGACGGATCGTGCTCGACGAGCCCGAGCAGTCGACGCAGCGACGTGTCGTCCTGATGGTGCAGTGATCGAGCGACGGACTGATCGACGGTCATGGCGGCCTCCCGTAGCAGTGTGACTCGATCACACCGCTGCGGCGGCGCGCCGGCAACGAACGGTGTGGGCGTTGGACGTATTGCTCGAGTGGGTCGGCGTATCGACGGCCCGAGTGGTCAATATGTTCGGCCGGCGGGGTATGTGACGGACGAGGGCGTGGAGGCGCCGGGGCAGTACGTTGTTCCCGCCGACCGGGCCTTTTCATCTGGACAATTGTCCAACTTACTTGGAGGTCGACGGGCCCGTCGGTGCGCACGGAATCCCGTACCTGTCAACGATTCTGGGGTGAGGGTCGGTGGGGGGTGAACTTGGGGGAATGTTTGCCGAAAACCTTCCGAGAGCGAAGAGTATGCGTTAGTTTCCTTTCGATCACGATCGCGAAGGGTGCCGGAACAGGGCAACAGCAATCCGGCGTGAGTTACCCCCTGAGTGCTTGTGTGCTGCCCGATGACGCTTGTTCGTGAAGGTGAGCGCCACCGTGCGGAGGATCGACGAACCGTTTCGACATCGACCGAGAGAGTGGGATTTCCATGAGTGTGTCGTTTCTCGACGCCGCAGCGGACCTGTTGAACGGCCTGCTGACCAACCTGTATTCCGGTTCGGTTATTCCGGGAATCACGGGTGCCAATAGCTCGCTGGGCGGCCTGCTTCGTCTGAGCTGACCCTGAACAATCCGAAGGCATTCTCCGACAAGAGGAGTAACCGATGAAATTGAGTTCGCTCGCCGACGTCCTCGACGGCCCTTACTCGGCAATCGTGAACATGGTCATGGGCCAGCTGGCGGTCATGTCGCTGCAGGGTTCGGTCGACATGGACTGGCAAGTTCCGATCTAGCTCGGCCTCGACAAACGTAAGGAAGGTGACAATCTAGTGGATACCGGAAGTCTCGTCGACCTCATCACCAGTGTCGACATCGGATCGCTCACGGAGCCGATCAATTCACTCACGGGCGTGGTCGATGCCGTGTTCAAGGTCATCGGTGGCGTCATCGGCGTCTGGCCGGCCGGATCGACCGCGGCCAACGGCAGTGTCGACGCGCTCCTCACCGCTCTCGGCTCTGCCGCCGCCCAGTAATCAGGGAAGGAAGAACGCATGCTCGATCTGTCTCTCACCTACAGTTCCGATCTCTCGAATTTCGGATCTGTCGATCTGGTGGCGACGTTCACGAAGTTCCTGAACGCCCTGTCTCTCGCGCCCACGGCCTGACGAAAGGCACCGACGATGTTCCAGAGATACATCAATTTCATGATCGGATCGCTTTCGGCGGTCACCGGGCTCACCGGAGCGGGCAGCAAGATCCTGAAGGATCCGCCGCAGAAGTGATCGACGCACACATGGTGGTGTGAACACGATGGGCTCGAGGACGATCCGTCCTCGAGCCCATTGCCTTTCGTTCCGTGACGAACCCGAGGAGTGTCATGTCGTTGTCCGATCGCCTCACCGCCGGATGTGTGACGCTCGCACCCCGCGACGCCGATTTCGTCTACCAGGAGCACGACGGCCATCCCGGGCACCTGTTCGCCGTCTACCTCTTCGATGCCACCGGCCGTCCGGACGTCGAGTTCACACACGAGCAGGCGAGGAAGTGGACCGCCGAGAGACTCGGTCATCACCGCGTGTTCACGCATGCCGTCGGGCGGGTTCCGTTGGGGCTCGAACACCCCTACTGGCAGCCGGTTCCGGTGGAGCTCGACGAGCACGTCCACGTCACTGCCGTCGAAGGCTCGGGTTGGGCGGCGCTGCACGACCACGTGGACCGCCTGGTGTCGGCCCGGATGGATCTCACCCGGCCGCCCTGGGAACTGCACTTCCTCACCGGCCTCGAAGGGCTGAAAGGGCTGCCGGACCGGGTGACGGCCGTCGTGTTCAAGGCCCATCACAGTGCCGGCGACGGACTGGCCGTGCTGGAGCTGGCCCGTCGTCTCTTCACCGCCGACGCCCGGCCGGCGACACCCGTCACACCGGCACCATTGCTTCCCGCCCGCATGCTCGTCGACTCGCTGTGCAGTCTTCCCGGACAGCTCCTGCGTTTCGCCCGCGCTGTCCCCGGGAACCGGGCTGCCGCCGGAGCCGTGGACGAGGCCCGCGATGCCGGGCTCTGGGAGGCAGAGGCCGAGCAACCGTCGACCCGCTTCAACGGCAAGGTCAGCGGCCGTGCCGTTTCGGCGTCGACCACCTTCTCCACGAGCCGGATCCGTCGCATCCGGGCGGCGGTCCCGGACGCCACCGTCAACGACGTCCTGCTCGCGGTCGTCGGGGCCGGACTCGCCGACTATCTCGCCGACACGGGTACGCCGCACCGGGGTTCGCTCGTCGCGATGGTGCCGCGATCCATGCGTCAGGTGGAAGAGGAGGCGTCGGCCAACCGGCTCGCGATCATGAGCGTCGACATGCACACCGGCGTCCCGGACCCGGTCGCCCGGCTGACACGGATCGCCGGCTCCTCCCGGTCCGAGAAGGTCCGCACGGCGCATCCGGTGGTGTGCAGGCAGGCCGCTGCCGTCCAGACCGCGCCGCCGCCGCTGATGCGGCTCATCGCCTACGGGCACAAGAACAACGACCGGGATCTGAACCGTCCCCGCTACCAGCACACGATGGTGAGCAACATGCCGTTCACCGTCGACGGTCTCACCCTCGACGGTGCGCCCGCGGTCGCGGTGATCGGCGGACAGCCGCCCGTCGACGGCGACGGACTGCGCCATTTCGTCGTCGCGGCGACCGGGGACCGGCTCACCCTCACCGTCGTCGCCGACGCCGCCTCGATGCCCGACCCCGGCCGCTACCTCGACCTGATCCGGATGCGGCTCGACGAGCTCGAGACGGCGGCCACGACGACGTTCGCCGGAGCGCAGGAAGCGTGACGGATTCGGGGCTAGTCTGAACAGCGCGCGTACCGCAGCACCCGAGGCGATCGGAGCAGACGATGGCATCAGCGAACGAGTCCCGGCCGGTGATCGTGGGGGTGGACGGGTCCGAGGCGTCCACGCACGCCGTGCAGTGGGCGGCCGCAGAGGCCCATGCCCGCAAGGTGCCGCTGAAACTGGTACACGTCATCGACACCGAGAACGACTTCCCTTTCGTCGCAGACGATCTCGAGGAAGAGGAAGCGTTCGGGCGAGACGTGCTGAAGGCTGCCCGTGAGGCCGCGACGATCGAGGACTACACGATCGACATCGAGGTGGAACTGCTTCGGGGACGGGTGAATCGGGCATTCGTCGATCTGTCCGAGCATGCGAGCCTGCTCGTCGTCGGCTCGGTGGGCACCGGTTTCTTCGCCCGCATGCTCCTCGGGTCGACGGCCCTGTCCCTGGCTCACCACGCCCACTGCACGGTCGCGGTCGTGCGCGGTGCGGACGGCAGTCCCGTTCCGCCGTCGTCCGGGCCCGTCGTCGCCGGAGTGGATCATTCGGACAGCGCCGACATCGTGGTGGGTGCCGCGATGCAGGAGGCGGCGATCCGGCACACGGATGTGACGGCCGTCCACGCGCGGCGGCGTCGCGGCAGCCAGGAGGCCGACGAGGAGGCTCGTGCCCGGATCGACCGGTTGATCGCGACGTGGGGGGCGAAGTTCCCGTCGGTGCAGGTGGAGACGGTGCTCGCGGAGGCCGGCCCGACGAAGCATCTCGTCGCGCTCAGCTCCGGTGCCCGCGCGATGGTCGTCGGGAACCGGGGCCGAGGCGGTTTCGAGAGCGCGTTGCTGGGGTCGACGTGCCAGTCGCTGCTGTACCACGCGCAATGCCCCGTCATCGTGGCCCGCACGCGCGTCACGACCTGACCGGCGGCCCGACATGGACCGGCAGGGGCACCGGCTCGACGGCCTCGACGTCGACCTGATCGCCCGGCTGCGCCGGGACCCACGCATCGGGGTGCTCGAACTCGCGCGCCGGGCCGGGGTCGCCCGGGCCACCGCGGCGGCCCGGCTGCGCCGTCTCGAGGAGGCCGGGATCGTCACCGGTTACGGACCCGACATCGACCTGCGGGCGGCCGGTTTCCCGGTGCAGGCGTTCGTGACACTGGAGATCGCACAGGGGTCGCTCGCCCAGCTCACCAGGGAACTCGAGGCGATCCCGGAGGTGGTCGAGGCGTGGGCCACCACCGGGGCCGGGGACGTACTGTGCCGGGTCGCGGCCGCCTCCCACGACGACCTGCAGGCCCTGCTCATCGACCTGCACCATTCGTCGACGGTCGCCCGGTCGGTGTCCGTCGTCGTGCTGTCCCAGGTGGTTTCGTACCGGTCGGTGCCGTTACTGGCCAAGGCCGTCCGTCCGTGAGATGTCGGTGGTAGCTGGCAGTATCGGATCCGTGGATACCGTGCACACCGTCGTCGACTCCCCGGTCGGACCGTTGACTCTGGTCCGCAGCCCCGACGGCCTGTGCGGGCTGTACATGCACGAGCAACGGCACCTGCCGGATCCGGAGCGGTTCGGGCCGCGTCACAGCGACGGTTTCGGCGACGTGACGAGGCAGTTGGCCGAGTACTTCGCCGGTGACCGCACCGAGTTCACGGTGCCCCTCGCCCCCGTGGGAACCGAGTTCCAGCAGCGGGTGTGGGCGGCGCTGCGCACCATCGAGTACGGTGACACCTGGACGTATCTGCAGCTCGCGGAGCAGCTGGGCAATCCGGCCGCGATCCGGGCCGTCGCCGCCGCCAACGGGCGCAACCCGATCGGCATCGTCGTCCCCTGTCATCGCGTGATCGGCAGCGACGGATCCCTCACCGGGTACGCGGGCGGTCTCGACCGGAAACGGTTCCTGCTCGACCTGGAGGGCGCTGCGGGAGTCCAGGATGGACTGTTCTGACGAACCGATCTCACGTTCCGGCCGCCGCGAGCGTCTACCCGATGTGGGACCGATACCGTTCGAGAAGATCGTCACCGAGCACGGGCCGGTGGTGCTGCGGGTGTGCCGCGCGCTGCTGGGCCCCACCAGCGCCGACGCCGACGATGCCTGGTCCGAGACGTTCCTGGCGGCACTGAGGGCATACCCCGACCTGCCGCCCGGCGCGAACGTCGAAGCCTGGCTGGTGACCATCGCGCACCGCAAGGCCGTCGACATCCATCGGGTTCGCGCCCGCACCCCGATCCCGACGGACGAGTTGCCCGAACGACCGACCGTGCGGGACGTGCCCGGCACGTGGAACCACGAACTGTGGGACGCACTCGCCGACCTGCCGTTCACGCAGCGGGCCGCCGTCGTCCACCACCACCTGGCCGGGCTGCCGTACGCGCAGGTCGCCGAGATTCTCGGCAACAGCACCGACGCGGCCCGCCGGGCCGCCGCCGACGGCATCGCCCGGCTACGCCGCACCTACCCGACCCCCGATCCGGAAGGAGCCCCCCGATGAACATTCTGCCCGCCCTTCCCGCCCCGGACGTGGCCGCCGCAGACCTGGACCGCCTGCACGCCCGACTCACCGCCACCGCCGACCGCGACGGTCTCCTCGACATCGGCTACCGGTCCGTCGACACCCCCGTCGGGCGGCTGCTGCTCGCCGCCACCGATATCGGTCTGGTCCGGGTCGCGTATCCCCGCGAGGACCACGACGCCGTCCTCGCCGACCTCGCCGAGCGGATCAGCCCGCGCATCCTCGCCGCGCCGGGCCGCCTCGACGCCGCGGCCCGACAACTCGACGAATACTTCACCCACCGCCGCACCCACTTCGACGTGCCCCTCGACCTGCGGCTGACCCGCGGCTTCCGGCGCACGGTGCTGACCCTGCTGCCGGACATCGGCTACGGCACAACCGCCAGCTACACCGAGATCGCGGAGGCCGCCGGCAGCCCGCGCGCGGTACGGGCCGTCGGCACCGCGTGCGCCACCAACCCGCTGCCGGTGTTCGTGCCGTGCCACCGGGTGATCCGCAGCGACGGCACCATGAGCAGCTACGCCGGTGGCGTCGAGGTCAAACGGGCGCTGCTGGATCTGGAGGCGGCGTGAGAGCGCTCCTTCCGCGGCCGCGCCGGACGGTGGCACCGGGTGCGGTCCACGTCCCGGACTGGCTGGACACCGATGATCAGCGCCGGCTGGTCGCCGCGTGCCGGGAGTGGGCGCGCGGCCCGATCCCGATGCGGGCGACCCGGCTGCCCACCGGGCGGCTCATGTCGGTGCAGAGTGTGGGCCTCGGATGGCATTGGGCCCCGTACCGTTACCTCCGCAGCGTCGACGGGGTGCGGGTGCCACCGGTCCCGGACCGGTTGGTGCAGTGGGGGAGGCGGGCCGTCGCCGACGCCTACGAAGACCCGGACGCCGGGGCCGGCTATACACCCGACGCGGCCCTGATCAACTTCTACGACGCCACCGCCCGCATGGGCATGCACCGCGACCAGGAGGAGCGGTCCACCGCACCCGTCGTGTCGCTGAGCATCGGCGACACGTGCACGTTCCGGTTCGGCAACCCCGACACCCGCAGCCGGCCGTACACCGACGTCGAACTGTGCTCCGGTGATCTGTTCGTATTCGGTGGGCCGTCCCGGTTCGCGTACCACGGTGTGCCCAAAGTGTTTCCGGGAACAGCGGATCCGGAGTGCGGGCTGGCCTCCGGCCGGCTCAACATCACGCTGCGGGTGACCGGGCTCGAGGATTCGTGACGACCACGACCCGGCGCCTGCCGTTCCGTCCGCCGTTCACATCGGCCCCACTGCTCGCCGCACTGGCGGCGCACACCGTGGCCGGCCTCGAACGGCACGACCCGGACACCGGGACGCACACCCGTATCGTGCCCGCCCCGCACGGGCCGGCCGTGGTGGGCATCCGGTTCGGCACCGACCACGTGCACGCGACGATCCGGCCCGCCCACGGCGACGACGTCCCGCACCTCGAATCGCTGCTCCGCTGGTGGCTCGACCTCGACGCCGACCCGGACGCCGTCGACGCGGCACTGTCGTCGGATGCCGTTCTCGCGCCGCACGTGTCCGCACGCCCGGGGCTGCGTGTCCTCGGCTCCGTCGACGGATTCGAGACCGCGGTGCTCACCGTCCTGGGGCAGCAGGTGTCGCTCCCGGCGGCCCGGACGTTCGGGTCGCGTCTCGTCGCGGCATTCGGTGCACCGACCGGGATCGACGGATTCACGAGCTTCCCGACACCACAGCAGCTTTCGGCCCTCGACCCGTCGGCGATCCGGGAGGCCGTCGGACTCACCGGGGCACGCGCCCGCACCGTCCACACGCTGGCGGAGGCGGCAGCGGACGGCCTGCCCCTCGGACCCGACGCCGACCCCGACGAGTTCCGGTCCCGGCTGCTCGCCCTGCCGGGCATCGGGCCGTGGACCGTCGACTACCTCGCGGTCCGCGTCCTCGGTGACCGCGACGCCTACCCCTCCGGCGACCTCGTGCTCCGCCGCGCTCTCGGCGTGACGACGCCACGCGAGGCCGCCGCGGCATCGGAGCCCTGGCGGCCGTGGCGGGCCTACGCCCTGTTCCATCTGTGGACGGCGCAGGCCTACCTGTGAGTCGTGGTCACCGGGGGAGCGGACGCAGTCCGATCATCGTGCGGTCCGAGACGTAGCTGTAGCGTCCGTCGCCACCGGTCGCGAGCATGCTGTTGGACCCGAGTGCATCCCGATCGTCGTCGATCGCGAGAAACGGTGTTTCCCACACGGGTTCGCCGGTCCGGAGGTCGAACGCCCGGATCGCCTTGTGATCCGCCGTCACCAGCACCCGATCGTCGTGCCCCTGCACGGTGCCGAAGTCGCTTTCCTCTCGCTGCCACAGTCGGTTCCCGGTGCGCAGATCCAGGGCCGTCGTCGTGTCACCGTCCTGCAGGATCGCGACGTCACCGACGACCGCGGTGGCCGTCCCGAACGTGGTGTTCGCGTTGTACTCGTCGGCCTCGCGTGGCGTGGACACCAGATCGGTGCTCGTCCACAGCAGTTCACCGGTCACCCGATCGCGTCCGCCGTCGCCGACGAGCACGGGAATCGTCGCGTCTACGGGATCGTCGAACGACGGAGACTGTGCCACTTCACCGTCCACGGCGACGAGCGCGCGCCCCGCCCGGTCGACCACCTCGGTACCGACACGGCGGTAGCCGTCGCACTCGGTGTGGATCGTCACCACCAGGGCGCCAGCGGTCGATTCTGCCCGCGAGCAGCCGTCGAGCGACGACGTCCACGTCGGCTCGCCGGTGTCGAGATCGAACCCGGCGAGGTCCGCACCGAGCGCAACGACACCCTGCCCGTGCGTGACGTCCAGGGCATGGGTGAGATCGTCCTCCCACCAGCCCTGCACGTCGAATGGCCGCGACCACTGCGCATCCGGCTCGGCAAGGGAGCCGGCGTGCAGGCGCACGTCGGCGTCCTCGATGTTGCCCTCGGCGACGTACAGGCGATCGTCGACGGTGGCCACCGCGAACACCATCCAGTCCGTCGGGGTTCGGGTGACCTCCCCGGTGTCGACGTCGAAGCCGACGAGCGCGGGTTCGTCCGCCAGTGGTGCGGTGAAGCACACGAGATCGCCGTCGAGGACGGCGGATGCGCACCCGCCCAATTCCTCGGCGGGACTGCGCCAGCGCACGTCACCGCTCGCCGCGTCGACCCCGACCATCACGGGATCCTGCAGGCTCATACCACCGTTCGAGACCCCGACGATCGACAGCAGCGTATCGCCGGCGTCGACGAAACCCGGATTGCCCCAGTCGTATTCGCTTCCGGTGACCGGATCGCGGAACTCGGCGAACGACTGCCCGTACATCGCGGCCGCGTCGAGAGACCAGCCCAGACCCGGTGCCGCATCGACGGTTCCGGTGATCTTGCGGGTGCCGTCACCGCCGGCCTGCACGACGGTCACGACGGCACCGGTGACGGTGACGGCGGCCACGGCGGCGGCCACCACCAGATTGCGGACCTCACGGTTCACGACGTCACCTCCAGGTCGGGGGCGAGGGCGATCGCCTCGAGCTGCTCGAACGACAGAGGTCGTGCCGGTACGGCTGCATTCGACACCGCCTGGACGTATCCGCCGGACAGGCGGGTGACCGTGACGGTCCGTGACGTCATCTGGGTCGACTGCGCACCCGCCTCCATGCCGACCTGTGCGTAGTGGTGTTCGCGGCGTTCGACGACGCTGCCGTCCGCGAGCGTGCGGATCTCGGTGAAGGTTCCGTCGTACGACCCTCGTCCGGAAGAGGTTTCGGACGTGTCCGGGAGATCCTGGCCGCCGGCGATCGCCACCCGCAGCTCGGATTCGCTGCCGGGAGTCGTGACCTGTACCGCCTGGCACACGGTGCCCGCGTCGTACCCTGCCGGCCACAGCTCCCCGAGTGGACGATCCGTCGACACACCCGGCAGGGGCACCGCCGCGAGCGCGACACCCAGCCGGGCTGCTTCGGCTCGGTCGATCGCGGGGCCGCCCTCGACCGACGTGGAGCAGGGCATGGGCGGCATACCCGTGCCCGGCGGGACCGGCACGGTCACCCGCAACTGGGGAAGCGTGGCGAGCGTGACGAGCTCGTCGATACTCAGCGGAACCGCGCTGCTGTGTTTCTCCTCGCCGTCGGAGTACGAGGCGTCGGACGCGGACAGGTGGATCCGGCTGCCGTCCGTCGTGTACACCGCCGCACTGCGCGACACCGTCCGCACACCGTCGGTCTCCGACCACGTGTCCTGCACGTCGACGACGGTGCCGTCGCCGAGGGTGCGCCGCGCATCGAGCGATCCGGCGACACACGGCGGCACCGGATCGGCGGTCTGGCGCACCGACACCCAGAGCGAACCGCGGGCGTCGCCGCGCCGCAGCGTCGCGTGCGCGTCGGTGCTGCCACCGAGATCGATGGTGGGGTCCTCGTAGCTCGAGATCGGCTGGAAGTACAGCGACGCCTCCGGTGCCGCGAACTCCACCTCCGTCCCGGCGGGGAGGGCGTCGACCAGCGCCTGCGACATGGCGAGCGCCTTCGGGCCGGAGAACCACGGATAGTCGGGGTTCTCGTAGGCGGGCGCACCGTAGTGCGCGTACGCGATCATTTCCGACTCGCCCGGCGGCTCCACGACATCGCAGCCGGGGATCTGCGTCGGATACGTCACCGACGGCGTCACGTAGCTGTATTCGGGGAGCTCCGGCGGGGGTGGCGGGGTGGTCGTCGTCGGCAGCGCTGTCGTCAACTCCGGTTCCGGGGTGTGCAACAGCCCGCCGACGACGACACCCGCCGCGACGACGGACACCACCGACAGCCCGAACGTCCAGGCCGCGATCCGGCGTGACGGTGACCCCGGATCCGTGTCGTCGTCGCTCATGGCCCTCCCCGTGACGTGCACTTCCTCCGAGGAAGTTGTCTATCACGGTTCCGGGATCAAACGGACATCATGCCTTCTCTTGCGCCGACTTTCGTGCCGGGTTCTGCTGGCCGGCCGCCTTCGGATCCTTCTCGTCCTTCTTGGCCCGCACTCCCTTCTCGACGCGCTCGCCGAGGTTCGCGTCGACGTTGCGCCAGTAGTCGAACGCCCGCACCAACACCGGCTCGGTCACCCCGTTCAGCAGGTGCCCCACGATGTTCGAGACCAGCCGTTCGCGGGCGGCGTCGTCGAGGACGTCACGCACGAGTGTTCCGGCCTGGCCCCAGTCGTCGTCGTCCTTGCGGAGCGTGTACGCCTGACGCACCATCTCACCGTCGGTGAACCAGCCCGGGGACTCCCCGGACACGTCGACATCGGCGTGCGGTCCGCCCTTCGAGTTCGGCACGTACACCGGGTCGCCCGGATTGTGGTGCCGCATGCGCCCGTCCTTGGTGTACGAGCGGCGCTGGGACGCGTGCGGCGAATTGACCGGTAGCTCCTTGTAATTGGAGCCGATCCGATACCGGTGCGCATCCGGGTACGAGAACCACCGACCCAACAGCATCTTGTCCGGACTCGGTCCGGTGCCCGGCACCGAACTGCTCGGCTCGAACGCGGCCTGCTCGATCTCGCAGTGGTAGTCCGCCGGATTGCGGTCGAGTCGCATCGTGCCCACGTCGATCAACGGGTAGTCGCCGTGCGGCCACACCTTCGTCAGATCGAACGGATTGAACCGATAACTCTTTGCCTCCTCGTACGGCATGATCTGCATCTTCAGCGTCCACGTCGGATAGTCGCCGCCGTCGATGTGCTCCCACAGGTCCCGCGTGTGGTAGTCGGTGTCGATCGCAGCCATCTGGTCGGCCTCGTCCTGCGTGAAGAACTCGATGCCCTGATCGGTGACGAAGTGGTATTTCACCCAGAACCGCTCGCCCTGCGCATTGACCCACATGTAGGTGTGACTCGAGTACCCGTTCATGTGCCGCCAGGTGCGGGGGATGCCGCGATCACCCATCAGCCAGGTCACCTGGTGCGCGGACTCGGGAGACAGCGTCCAGAAATCCCACTGCATGTCGTGATCGCGCAAGTTGTTGTCGGCCCGGCGTTTCTGCGAGCGGATGAAGTCCTGGAACTTCATCGGATCCCGCATGAAGAAGATCGGCGTGTTGTTGCCGACCATGTCGAAGTTGCCCTGCTCGGTGTAGAACTTGAGCGCGAATCCGCGCGGATCCCGCCACGTGTCCGGGCTGCCCCGCTCGCCGGCGACCGTGGAGAAGCGGGCGAGCATCTCCGTCTTCTTCCCGGGCTGGAACAGATCGGCCTTCGTGTAGGCACTCACGTCGTTCGTGACCTCGAACGTGCCGAACGCGCCGCCGCCCTTCGCATGCGGTTGCCGTTCCGGGACCCGTTCCCGATTGAACTGGGCCATCTTCTCGATCAGGTAATAGTCCTGCAGCAGGATCGGCCCGTCCGGCCCCACGGTCAGCGAATGCTGGTCACTGGGCACCGGGATTCCGGCGTCGTCCGTCGTGAAATTCGACATCTGCATCCTTCCCCACGAATCACGTTGCCGTGCAGTAGAGCTGCAAGGAAGGCAGTAGCCCGGAGTGGCGGGCTGCGCCGTCCGTCACCTACCACCCGACCACTTCGGGAGCGATCCGTCAACCACTCCGGGGTGTCGGTGTCCGGTCCTGGCTCAGTCCTTCGCGCGGGCCAGTGCCGACGGCCACCAGATCGCCTTGCCGATGTCGTGGGACAGGGCCGGCACGAGCACGCTGCGCACGACGATCGTGTCGAGCAGGACACCGAACGCGACCGCGAACCCCACCTGCGCGAGGACGACGAGGGGGAGCACCCCGAGCACCGCGAACGTGCCGGCCAGCACGATGCCCGCCGATGTGATCACGCCACCGGTCACGGCGAGACCGCGCAGCACACCGGAGCGGGTGCCGTGCTCGAGCGTCTCCTCCCGTACCCGTGTCATGAGGAAGATGTTGTAGTCGATGCCCAGCGCGACCAGGAACACGAACGCGAACAGTGGGAACGACGGGTCGGCACCCGCGAAATGGAAGACGTGCGTGAAGAAGATCCCGGACACACCGAGGGTCGCCGCGAAACTCAGCACCACCGTCGCGATGAGGATCAGCGGCGTGAGCAGCGCCCGCAACAGGATCGCGAGAACGACGAAGATCACCACCAGCACGATCGGGATGATCAGGTTCCGGTCGTGCACCGACGCGGTCTGCACGTCCAGAGTTGCCGCCGAACTACCACCGACGAGGGCGTCCGCCCCGGGAACCTCGTGCAACGCGTCCCGCAGCCGCTGCACGGTCTGCAATGCTTCCGGCGAATCGTACGAATCGTCAAGGGCCACATTGACAACCGTGCGGCCGTCGATCGGGGCGACGTTCAGGATCGCGGGCGGGCACCCGGGCGGAAGCTCCGGCGTCGTACCGCCGGAATTGCGTAGCAGCCCCTCGACCTTCTCGAGGTCGATCTGCACGCACACCGATCCCGGTCCCTGCCGCACCCCCTCGACACCGCTCGCCGCGGCGATCACCGCATCGACCGCCGCCGCGTTCGTCGTGACGACGGCGGGGGCACCGGCACCGGGATCGAAGTCGGCGTCGTACAGTGCCTGCCCGCGGACGGCGTCGGGTGTGCCGGTGAAGTTCTCCGTCGCGGTCAGCCCGTCGGTCTGCAGGCTGCCGATACCGACTGCGAACAGCGCCGCCAACAGCACCGTCGCCCCGATCCAGGCGGGCCGGTCGCGTCGTCCCACGAATCCGGCGATCCGCCCCCACATCCCGTGCGTGGCAAGGTCCGTCGCACCGTCGACCCGAGGCGTGCGCGGCCAGAACACCCAGCGCCCGACCACCGACAGGACGACCGGCAGGAACGTCATCATCACCACGTACGTGCACGCGATACCGATCGCGGCGACCGGACCGAGACTCTTGTTGGAGTTCAACTCCGAGAAGCTCAGGCACAGCAGACCCAGGATCACGGTGACCGCCGACGCCGTGATCGCCGGCGCCGACTCCCGCCACGCCTTGATCATGGCGTCGAACCGGTTGTCGTGGAAGTGCAGTTCCTCCCGATACCGGGCGATCAGCAGCAGGGCATAGTCCGTGCCCGCGCCGATCACGAGCACGAACAGGATGCCCTGACTCTGCCCGGTGAGCGTGAGCAGTTCGTGGTCGGCGAGCAGATAGATCACCATCGACGACAATCCCAGCGCCAACAACGCCGAGAACAGCGGGAACACCCACAGCACCGGCGAGCGGTACACCACCAGCAGGATCACGATCACGACGAGCAACGCCACGAGCAGCAGCGTGCTGTCGAGCCCCTCGAAGGCGTCGATGAACGCCACCAGCAGGCCGCCCGGTCCCGCCGGCAGCACCTCCACCCCGCCGTCGACGGCCGCACGCGCGGCATCGAGAACGTGCTGTTCGGTGTCGGCGAGCGCGGGCCCGGTCACCGCCGTCCCGTCCTGCTTCGCGATCAACGGCACGAACACCGACGCCGTCGACCCGTCCTGCGAGAACTGGGTGGGCGTCACCGAATCCGTCGCCACCCCGTCGATCGTCGCGATCGTGGTGCGGGCCTGCTCGATCGCCGCCCGGTCGGCATCCGTCAACCCGCCGTCACGATGGAAGACCACCGCCCCCGGCACCGTCTCCACCGACACGAACTTCGCCGACTCGTTCGTCACGATCGTCGACTCCGCCTGCGCCGGAAGGAACGACGCATTGTCGTTCTTCTGCACGTCGGCGAGCTTGCCCTGGAACCCGCCACCGAGCCCACCCAACAGGAACACGACGACCGCGACCGCCACCACCGTGAACACCGGCCACCGCCGACCGGACGATTCCACACGCGTCATCGGGGGCTCCTCGTCGACGGATGCGGCCGAGTACCGACGCCTCTCAGTACAGCACGCACCGCCCGGTCGGGTGCGGCGAACGACCCGACCGGGCGGAAGACGTCAGCGCAGCTTGATGGTGCCGCCGTCGACCATGAGCGTCTGCCCGGTCATGTAGGACGCGTCGGCGCTGGCGAGGAACACCGCGACCCGCCCGATGTCGGATTCCGGGTCGCCGAGTCGGTGCATCGGAGTGCTCGAGAGGAGGATCTCCTCCATGGCGGGATTCGCCTCGATGTACGCCTCGATGCCCTCGGTGAGGGCGAGCGGCGAGATGAGGTTGACGTTGATACCGTCCTTCGCCCACTCGTTCGCGGCGACCCGGCTGATCGCGCGGATCGCTTCCTTCGCGGCCGCGTACGACGTCTGCGTCACCTTGCCTTCGATGCCGGCGCCCGACGCGAAGTTGATGATCGAACCCTGGTTCGTCTTCAACTGCTCGTAGCAGGCCTGCATCAGCCAGAGCGTCGGGTAGAAGCCGGTGCCGAACGACAGGTCCATCATCTCCTGCGTCGTCTCGAGCAGCGGCGCCTGCCGGGACGCGTGCGCGTTGTTGACCAGCACGCTCACCGAGCCGAATGCGTCGACGGCCGCGTCGCGGATCTGCGCGGCGCTCTCCTGCTTCGAGATGTCGGCCTTCAGGAAGCGGACCGCGTCACCGAGCTCGGCCTCGAGCGCGGCACCGGCGTCGTCGTTGATGTCGACGACCAGGACCTTTGCGCCCTCCTTCGTGAACGCGCGCACGATGCCGCGGCCGATACCGCCCGCACCGCCGGTGACGATCGCAACCTTGCCCTCGAGCCTCATGTTCTGTCCTCCGATGTGGTTGTGGTCGTAGTGAATACGACAAGACATCCGTTCGAAATCGACGATACGGATTCAGGAGAGGTCAGGCTCGTGTGGTCCCGGTTACAGAGACTCGGGTTCGGCATAACAGTCCCGAACCCCGATATCCATCGGAAACCGGACGGCCGTCGCGCCGAACAGCAGTCGGGTCGCGGCCTCCGCGGCCGCCAGAACGTGGGCGGTGGCGGCATCGGGGCGCCGAGTGTGGACCACCACCTCGTCGTGCTGGAAGAACACCAACTCCCCGTCCCCGGGAGCGTCGGCGAGGCGTCGACGCAGATCCGCGAGCAGGCACAGTGCCCACTCGGCGGCCGTTGCCTGCACGACGAAATTGCGGGTGAACCGGCCGCGGGCATGGGCGTCCCCGTTCGACCACCACCCCTCCGACGGCGGCGGGCAGGCGCGGCCGAGCCACGAGTGCACCACCTCGCCGCGCTCGCCTGCGCGAGCCGCGTCCTCGACCAGCTGGACAGCGGTGGGAAAGCGCTTGCGCAGCATGGTCAACAGCGCGCGGGCCTCCCCGGCCGTGGCGCCGTAGAGGACACCGAGGATCGCGATCTTGGCCTTGGCGCGGTCGCCGCGGAACACCTCGGCCGCGACGAGGGCGTACAGATCGTCGGTGCCGGCGGCGGCGGTCATCCGCGGATCGCCGGACATCGCTGCGAGGATGCGCGGCTCGAGCTGGCCGGCGTCGGCGGTCACGAAGGTGTGCCCGGGATCGGCGATCACACTCGAGCGCAACGCCTTCGGAATCTGCAGCGCGCCGCCACCGCGGCTGGCCCACCGCCCCGACACCACCGCACCCGGCACGTACACCGGCCGGAACCGGTTGCCGCGCACCCACGCGTCGAGCCACGTCCACCCGTTGGTGCTGTGCAGCTTCGCCAGATCGCGGTACCGCAGCAGCGGCTCCACGGCCGGATGGTCGATCTCCCGCAGCAGGTACTTGCGGGTGGACGCCAGTTCGATGCCCTCGCGTGCGAACGCCGCGACCACCTCGGGCTGCGACGCCGGATTGACCTGACGCCCGAACGCCGCCGACACCTCGTCGGCCACCTCGTGCAGGCGGACGGGCAACATGTCGTCCCGGGTGCGCGGGCCGAGCGCGTCGGCGAGCAGTGCCAGGTGCGCGTCGGTGGAGAACGGCAGCCCGTCGTGGCTCATCTCGGCGGCCGCGAGCCCGCCCGCAGACTCGGCGGCCACCAGCAGGCGCAGCCGCGGATCGTCCGCGATGGCCGCGAGCTGGCGGCGGTGCCGCTCGATCACCACCTCGGGTGCGGTGGACGGGACCGCGTCGAACAGGCTGGGACGGTCGTCGACGGGCATGTCGGGCGCCGAGGTGAACCGTCCGGCCCGCATGTCGAGCAGCGCGCCCGTCAACCGCAGGTCGTGGCTTCTCGCCACACGCACCCCCGCCGCCAGCAGGGGCGGACAGGCACGCGCGCTGTCCTCGAACACCCAGCGGGGATGCTCGGTCGCCTCGATCTCCCGGACCGTCGCCGCGACGTCGGCCGTACGCCGCGGCGCCTCCACCGGGTTGCCGGACTCGTCGGTCCGGATCAGCGTGGCACCGTCGCTGTCGGGCACCAGCATCGTTCTCACGACGTCCAGTGTGCCGGGCGGCACCGACACTGCCCCCGCGGTGCCGGAACGGGCCCCGGCCGAGCCGGTGTGGCTGCCGCTCCCGACACGGCGTTAGGCTGTCCAGCCTCGAGCCCGCGTCGGTCGACCGGCTCAGCGCATCCGAACCCGGGAGGTTCCCTTGGCTGGTGGTCTCGCCGCCCTGCTGGACGACGTGGCAGCGATCGCGAAAGCGGCCGCGGCATCCATCGACGACGTCGGTGCGGCAGCCGGCAAGGCCAGCATCAAGGCGGCCGGCGTGGTCGTGGACGACACCGCCGTGACACCCCGCTACGTGCACGGGTTCTCGCCCAAGCGGGAGCTGCCGATCATCCGCAAGATCGCGGTCGGGTCGATCCGGAACAAGCTCCTGATCATCCTGCCGGTGGCGATGATCCTCAGCCAGTTCCTGCCGCAGGCACTGCCCTATCTGTTGATCGCCGGTGGTCTGTTCCTCTGCTACGAGGGCGCCGAGAAGGTCTACGAGGCGCTGACCGGCGGTCACCACGAGGGCGGGGGCACGACGGCCGCGCAGGACGGCCCCGAGCACGAGAAGACGATGGTCAGCGGTGCGATCCGGACCGACCTGATCCTGTCCGCCGAGATCATGGTGATCGCCCTGTCGTCGGTCGAGGACGAACCGTTCCTCACCCGACTGATGGTGCTCGTCGTCGTCGCGATCCTCATCACCGTCCTGGTGTACGGCGTCGTCGCCCTCATCGTGAAGATGGACGACGTGGGTCTCGCGCTCGCCCAGCGCAAGTCGACCGTCAGTCGGCGGATCGGCCGCGGCCTCGTGGCCGCGATGCCGAAGGTGATGGCGGTGCTCACCGTGGTCGGCATCGCCGCGATGCTGTGGGTGGGTGGCCACATCCTGATCGTCAACGTCGGCGAGGCCGGATTCCACTGGCCGGCCGACCGTCTGCACGACCTCGAGCACTGGTTCGGCGAACTCGTGCACGGCGGCTTCGGCGGCGTTCTGTCCTGGACCGCGGGAACTGTGGCGTCGGCGGTCGTCGGACTGATCCTGGGCGCGATCGTCGTGCTGATCGCGCACCTGATTCCGAAGCGGAAGAAGGACACGACGGCGCACTGAGGCGGTATCACCGCCCCAGCGAGAGCATCGCCGTCGTCACCGCATCGGTGGCCGCATCGGGAATCGCGGTCGCTGCATCTTCCATCACGAGCAGCCGCGCTCCGGGGATCTCCCGCGCGCACGCTTCGCCGTTGCCGACGGGAAAGAACTGGTCGTGCCTGCCGTGCACCACCAGTGTCGGGAGCGTGAGCTCGGGCAGACGTTCGCGCCAGCGTGGCTCGCAGTCGAGCTTGGAGAACACCATTCCCAGCTGGTTCGCCATCTGGATCGCGGGCTGGGTGCTCCGCGTGCGGCCCCAGATGCGTTCGGCGGTCACGCGCGCGGCGGCGGGATCGTCACCGAGGATCTCGGCGCCGGCGGCGGCGAACTCCGCCACGCCGGCACGATCGGACCAGTCCGGCTCCGGACGTGAGAACAGCCGGCCCATCGTTGCCTCGTCATGGTCGGGCAGATCGTCGTCGACCGGTCCTGGAGCGACAGGCCGCGTTCCGACGAGCGTGAGCGCGCCGAACGCGTCCGCATGATCGAGCGCGGCGACCTGGGCGACCATTCCGCCGACACCGATGCCCGCCAGGTGCGCCGGCCTCGAGTCGAGCTCGTGGGCGAGCGCCGCGGCGTCCGACGCCAGATCGCGCAACGTGTAGGCTGGCGACTCGGGATCGACGGTTGTCGACGCCCCGCAATCGCGCAGGTCGTACCGCACGACGTGGTGCCCACCGCGGGCGAGAGCGGCGCACAGGGCGTCGGGCCACGAGAGCATGGTGGTTCCGCCCACGAGTAGAATCAGCGGCGCTGTCGCGTCCCCGAAGTGCTCCACCCCGAGCGTGACGCCGTTGACGTCGATCGTTTCCATCCCCTTTGCCACAGGGATTCTCCCCTCATCCGTCTGTACCGCACGGCCCGTGTCCTGCCGACAACGGGCTCCTACACGGACAGACCCGCCGCGGCGCGGAAAATCATCGGGCCCGACAGACGGGGGAGTGGGCCGAGCGCCCCCTAGGGGGTGGCTCCCTCGGCGGTGGTGGTCGGGAAGCGGCGGGCCATGTTCTCCTCCGCCGACGGACCGGGTGCCCACGACGCGATCCACGGGCCCGTGCCCTCGCTGCGGTCGAACACTCCGGCCTCGAGCCATGCGTACTCGCCGGCCAGGGCGCTGCGTGCGATCCGGTGATCGACGTCGTCGGTGTTGTCCCACAGAGCGGCGAACGAACGGTCGATCCGCATCCGGGACTGCAGGCAGAAGGCGTCGGCGAGTTCGACCGCCGACGCGCCCCGCTCGTGGTCGTCGGAGTTCGCCTCCATATCGGCCCGCACGCACGCCGCCGACATCGCGAACAGTTCCGCCCCGATGTCGACGATGCGCCCGAGGAACGCCTGATGCTTCTCCAGTCCCGCCTGCCAGCGGGCCATACCGTAGAACGTGGACCGGGCCAGCTTGCGGGCATTGCGTTCGATGAACCGGAAATGTGGTGCCAAGCTGCCGAATTCGCCGTACGACGCCGGTAGCTGCCCCTTCCCGGACACCAGGTGCGGCAGCCACTTGGCGTAGAAACCGCTCGCCCCGACCGCGGCCCTCGCCTTGTGCTGCAGGTCGGCCTTCGGGTCGGCCAGATCGCCGGCCGCCGTCAGGTGCGCGTCGACGGCCTCGCGAGCGATGAGCAGCCGCATGATCTCGCTCGATCCCTCGAAGATCCGGTTGATCCGCAGATCCCGGACCAACTGTTCGACCGGCACCGCCCGCTCCCCACGGGCCGCGAGCGAATCCGCGGTCTCGTAGCCTCGGCCACCCCGGATCTGGACGAGTTCGTCGGCGATCAGGCACCCCATCTCGCTCGACCACAGCTTCGCGAGCGCCGCCTCGATCCGGATGTCGTTCCGGCCCTCGTCGGCCATCCGGCCCGCCAGCTCCACCACCGCCTCGAGCGCGAACGTGGTGGCCGCGACGAACGCGATCTTCGCTTCCACCGCACCGTGCTCGCCGACCGGGCGTCCCCACTGCACCCGCTCGGCCGACCACTCCCGCGCGATCTTCAGCGACCACTTGCCGGCCGCCGCGCACATTGCGGGAATCGCCAACCGTCCTGCATTCAGCGTGGTCAGCGCGATCTTCAGGCCGTCGCCCTCACGCCCGATCAGGTTCTCGGCCGGCACCCGCACCCGATGCAGGCGGGTGACCCCGTTCTCGATGCCCCGCAACCCCATGAACGCGTTGCGGCGCTCGACGGTGATGCCCGGCGAATCCGCCTCGACGACGAACGCGCTGATGCCCCCACCGCGGCGGACGTCCGGCACCCGCGCCATCACCACCAGCAGTTCGGCGACCACCCCGTTGGTGGTCCACAACTTGACGCCGTCGAGCAGATACGCCGACCCGTCCTCGGTGGGTGTGGCCGTCGACGCCAGCCGCGCCGGATCGGAGCCGACGTCCGGCTCCGTCAACAGAAACGCCGAGATCGCCCCTTTCGCGCAGCGCGGCAGGAACTTTCGCTTCTGCTCCTCGGTGCCCGCCAGCTTCAACGGCTCCGGCACCCCGATCGACTGGTGCGCCGACAACAGCGCGCCCAGGCTCGGATGCACCGACGACACCACCATGAGCGCCCGGTTGTACGCCACCTGCGACAGGCCCAGCCCGCCGTACTCGGTGGGCACCTTCAACCCGAAACAGCCCAACTCCGCCAGGCCCGTCACGTACTCGTCGGGGATCCGGGCGTCCCGCTCGATCACCGCGCCGTCCAGTCCCCGGCAGAACCGGTCGAGCTCGGCCACGAACGCATCCGTCCGCGCCGCCTCGTCGGCATCCGGCACCGGGAACGGGTGCACCAGCTCGAGCGGGAATCTGCCGAGGAACAACTCCTTCGCGAACGAGGGCTTGTCCCATCCGCCTTCCCGCGCCTCCTCGGCGACCGCGCGGGCCTGTTCTTCCGTCACCGGTGTCGGCGTAACCATGGTCCGCCTCCTCGAAGAGAGACCTACCGGTGAGTATTCCCCTCGGGCCGCGTCCGCGAAAGGGATCACCCCGCGCGGGTGAGGAGTCGGGAACCGTCCGTACCTAGCGTCGGCGGGGGAGGCAGTCCGGTTCGCGTCGACGGGAGACCCAGGTGAACGACTCGAGTAACGACCTCGCGCAGGCCCTCGAGGGGATAGGCATGCCGGACAGTGTCCGGACGCCGATCGGGACCTTCGAGTTCTTCGACGGGGTGCCCGTACCCGAGACGACGAAAAAGTTGTACGACGGACTCGACTTCCTGCGCGGCATCGAGGTGTTCCTCAACGCCGTCCCCGGGGCCTCGCTCGTCGCGATGCGGCGCGGATTCCGCAGCATCGGCATCGACGGACCGGGCACGATCGCGTACACCGATCCGCGTGCCAACTCCGGCAGCTACTTCCTGACCCCGAACACCGAGACCACCTACGCCACCATGTTTCTCGATCTGCGCGACGGCCCGGTAGTGGTCGAACCGCCTGTCGAGTCGCTGTGCGTCGTGGACGACTTCTGGTTCCGGTACGTCGCGGACATGGGCATCGCGGGACCGGACCGGGGCAAGGGCGGTAAGTATCTGTTCCTTCCGCCCGGCTACGACGGCGACGAGCCCGACGGCTACTTCGTCCACCGCACGCCCACCTTCACCAACTGGGCGGTCTTCCGTGCGCTCGGCGGGGTCGACGCGATCCGACAGACCCGCGTCTACCGCCTCGCCGATGCTGCGGACCCACCCGAGATGTCGTTCGTCGACATCACCGACAAGAAGTTCAACACCGTGCACGCGAACGACTTCTCCTTCTTCGAGGAGATCGACGAACTGGTCCAGGAGGAGCCCGCCGAGTCGCTCGATCCCGAACGTGCCGGCCAGCTCGCGGCGATCGGCATCCGCCACGGGAAACCCTTCGCTCCCGACGACCGACTGCGCGGCATCCTCGACACCGCCGCCCGAACCGCTGCCGGGATCAGCCGGGCACTCGTCTACTTCCCGCGAGACCCCGACGCCTTCCTGCACGACGGCTCCTCGTGGAAGCAGGCGTTCGTCGGCGGCAGCTACGAGTTCCTGCACGACCGTGCCCGCCTGCTCGACGCCCGCACCCAGTTCCACTACTTCGCCACCGTGATCACCCCGGCGATGGCGCACGCCCAGGTGGGCGCCGGATCGGCGTACGCCTACACCGCGGAGGACGGCCAGGGGACGATCCTCGACGGCGGCAGGACGTACCGGCTGACGCTGCCACCGAACCCGCCCGCGAAGAACTTCTGGTCGGTCGACGTCTACGACACCCAGACACGATCGCTGCTGCAGACCGACAACCCCTACCCGAGCCTGATGAGCCTGGGCGGCACCGTCGTCCCGGAGGACGACGGATCGTTCGTGCTGTGGTTCGGCCCGACACCGCCGGCCGGGCGGGAGGCGAACTGGATCCGCACCGTCCCGAACAAGAGCTGGTTCCCGATACTTCGGCTGTACGGCCCCCTCGAACCGTGGTTCGACGGGACGTGGGTGCCGAGCGAACTCGTCGCGGTCGATCCGGGCCGGGGCTGACCGCGCCCGGACGCACGTTCCCTCCGGTCCCGCCCGTGCGGTGGGGTGCGAGAATCGGTGCCCGGAGGTAACCATGGTCAGCTCGGCAAGACCCCCGGCGTACACGATGCGTCAGCTGTTCGTTTTCGTCGCGGTCGCCGAGACCGGCACCATCCGGGCCGCGGCCGAGCGGTTGCACGTCTCGCAGTCCGCGGTGTCGCTCGCGATCACCGAACTCGAACGCGGACTCAAATCGCAGTTGTGTGTGCGGCGGCGTGCGCACGGCGTCCAGCTGACGCCGACGGGCGAGCGGGTTCTGATCCGCGCGCGGGCGCTGCTCGAGCAGGCCGGCGATCTGGCGTCCGAGGCGTCCGGCGCGGAGGGCGTGCTCACCGGTCCGCTCGCGATCGGCTGTTATTCGTCGCTCGGTCCGACGCTGCTGCCCCGGTTGCTGTACGAGTTCAACCAGCTGCATCCGAAGGTTACGGTCGACTTCGTCGAGGACACCCAGGACCGGCTCGAGCAGCGGCTGATGTCCGGTGAGCTGGATCTCGCGATCGTCTACGACCTCGATCTGTCGCCCGAGCTGCGACGCGCCCGCATGGGTACCCGGCAGCCCGCGATCCTGCTGCCCGCCGACCACCGTCTCGCCGATGCGCCGGTCGTCGAACTCGCCGAACTCGCCGACGAACCGATGGTGCTGCTCGACGCCCCGCCCAGTTCCTTCCATGCCCTGCAGATGTGCAGCCGCGCCGGATTCACGCCGCACGTACGGTTCCGTCCCAAGAACTTCGAGACCGCCCGCGCCCTCGTCGGCCGCGGCTTCGGCTGGACGCTGCTGATCCAGCGGCCGCACCTCGACGTCACGTACGAGGGACTCGGCGTCGTCGTCCGACCGGAGGTGGAGCCGCCGGTGCCGGAGGTCGACGTCCTTCTCGCGTGGTCGCAGGACGCGCTCCTCAGCCGGACCGCGCGCGCGTTCGTCGACTTCGCGGTCGACGGTGACAACCCAGGGACTGCCGCAGGGGATGCCACGGCCCACTGAGACGGCGTGGGTGTAACCGTTCTCACACGGGACAATCGGTCCGGAACAGGGGAGGATCCGAGGCGGCGAGTCCGCTGCCCGGGCGTGTACCGACCCTGAGTGGCAAACCTCGGAATTTCTGCGTATTCACCCCGATTTCTTGCGCTTTTCACGCGATGTGATGCAGGTCAAAATGGCCTGCAGGCCGCTTCGTCGGCATGCGTGTAGGTGGTTTCGTCCCTGCGCGCCTCCAGAGTTGAAAGGCACCGAACCATGACGGCAACCATGGCTGCGGCTCCGCCGCAGGAGCTGCACCGCAAGGCCCGCAGGGCCGCGCTGGGCAGCTTCGCCGGTACCGCGATCGAGTGGTACGACTTCTTCATCTACGGCACGGCTGCCGCTCTCGTTCTCGGTCACCAGTTCTTCCCGAACTCCTCGGACCTCGCCGGCACCCTGGCGGCGTTCGCGACCCTCGCGGTCGGTTTCATCGCGCGGCCCATCGGCGGCGTCGTCATGGGCCACTTCGGTGACCTCGTCGGCCGCAAGTCGATGCTCGTCATCTCGCTGCTGCTCATGGGCTTCGCGACCGTCGGCATCGGTGTACTCCCCAACTACGACGCGATCGGCGTGTTCGCCCCGATCCTGCTGGTGACGCTGCGCTTCGTCCAGGGCCTCGGCGTGGGCGGCGAATGGGGCGGCGCGGTGCTCGTCGCCACCGAGAACGCCCCCGAGGGCCGCAAGGGCCTCTACGGCGCCGCACCGCAGATCGGTGTCCCGGCGGGTGTCCTCGTCGCGAACCTCGTGTATCTGCCGCTGACCGCGTTCATGAGCGACGAGGCGTTCAAGTCCTGGGGCTGGCGCATCCCGTTCCTGTTCAGTGCCGTCCTCGTCCTGGTCGCGATGTGGATCCGTCTCGGCCTCGAGGAGAGCAGCGAGTTCCAGGAGACCAAGAACCAGCAGCAGCCCGAGAAGCTGCCGATCGTCGAGGTCCTCACCAAGCACTGGAAGACGGTCCTGCTGGCCGGTGGCACGTTCATCGCCACCAACGGCATCGCCTACGCGTACATGGTCTACGTCCTCAAGTACGGCGAGACCGAACTCGGCTTCAGCAAGACCACGATGCTGTTCCTGCTGATCGGGTCGTGCCCGTTCTGGATGGCCGGTATGGCGCTGGGCGCGTGGAAGTCCGACACCCTGGGCCGGCGCACCGTGTACGTGCGCAGCTCGATCGCGCTCGTGATCGCCGCCGCCGTGTTCTTCCCGCTCATGGACACCGCGGTGCTGCCCGTCATGGCTGCCGCGATGATCGCCCTCGGTTTCGTCCTCGGCTGCTGCGCCGGCCCGCAGTCCGCGCTGTTCGCGGAGCTGTTCCCGCCGGCGATCCGCTACTCGGGTGCCTCCCTCGGCTACCAGGTCGGCGCCATCCTCGGTGGCGGTCTCGCCCCGATCATCGCCACCGCGCTGTACGCGAGCTTCGAGTCGTCGCTCGCGATCACCGGCTACTTCGTGCTGATCGCCCTGATCAGCCTCGCCAGCATCCTCGTGCTGAAGGTTCCCGGTACCACGTCTCCCCGTCCGATCGAGCAGGAAGCGGTGTAGATCAGTGTCGACCTACTACCAGCCCAAGAAGTACGCGGCGTCGGTCTTCGAGTCGATGACGCCCGCCGACGAGGTCCTTCCGGTCGTCATCGTCGGCGCCGGCCCCGTCGGCATGGCCGTCGCACTCGGCCTCGCGCAGCGCGGTATCCCCGTCACGATCCTCGAGGCCGCCGACCAGGTGTCGTTCGGCAGCCGCGCGATCTGCATCTCCCGCCACAGCCTCGAGGCCGCCGCGCGCCTCGGCTTCGGTGCCGAGCTCGAGAAGATCGTGCTGCCGTGGGTCGGTGGCCGAAGCTTCTACCGCGACCAGCAGGTGCTGCACTTCCAGATGCGTAACGCCGACCACGACGTGCGCCCGCCCATGATCAACGTCTCCCAGTCGGAGTTCGAGCAGATCATGGTCGACACGATCGAGAAGAACCCGCTCATCACGCTGCACTGGTCCGCGAGCATCGCGGGCGTGCTGCGCGCCGACGACGAGGTCACCCTCGAGGTCGACTGCGCCGACGGCAAGCGCCACCTGCGGGCCCGCTGGGTCGTGGCCGCCGACGGTGGCCGCAGCCGCATGCGCGAGCTCGCCGGACTCCGGATGCAGGGCAACAACTACGACGGCCGCTACGTCATCGCCGACATCCACTGGGAATCCGAGCTGCCGGCCGAGCGCATGGTCTGGTTCGATCCGCCGAGCAACCCCGGCTCGACGATCATCATGCACAAGCAGCCCAAGAACATCTGGCGCATCGACTACCAGCTCGACCCGTCCGAGGACGCCGAGATCGAGACCCAGGAAGACCGCATCCGGGCCCGCATCACCAAGCATCTCGAATGGCTACAGAACGACCTGCCCTGGACGCTCGAGTGGCACGGCTTCTACAGCGCCCGCGCCCTTGCGCTGCCCGACTTCACGCACGGCCGCCTGCTGTTCGCCGGCGACGCGGCCCACCTGGTCCCGATCTTCGGTGTCCGCGGCCTGAACTCGGGCATGGAGGACGCCGAGACCCTGGCGTGGCAGCTGGCCGCCGTCATCCACGGCAACGCGAGTCCCGACCTGCTGCAGGCGTACTCGGTGGAGCGTCACGACGCGTGGCAACAGAACGTCGCCAACGCCGGCAAGAGCACGCTCATCATGTCGCCCGGCAGCCACGGCTACCTGACCACCCGCGACGCGATCCTCGCGCTGTCGGTGACCCGCCCCGAGTTCAGCCACCTCATCAACCCGCGCCAGTCCAGCGCCACCAACGCGCGGATCTCCCCGCTCACGTGGCCCACGCCGGCCGACGCCGAGGGCATCGCCGCGGGCGACCCGGTCGAGGACCGCCGTGTGGTGACCGCCGACGGCACCGAGACGTCGCTCGACACATTGCGCGGCAACGGTTTCGCGGTCCTCGGCGTGAACGTCGATGCCGCCGCCCTCGCCGCCGCGAGCGCGACCCTCGCCGGTGCGCTGGCTCCGGAGTCGGTGCGCGCCATCCTGGTCGGCAGCGACACCTCGGACGCGTCCGTCGCGGTGGTTCCCGACGCCGACGGCGGTGTCGCGTCCGCACTCGGCGCGCGGGACGGCGAGGTGTTCGTGATCCGCCCCGACGGTGTGCTGCTGTGCCGCATCGACGGCGTCGGACGCATCGACGACGTCGCGCGCCACCTCTCGCTGGGCGACGCGCCCACCGGTGCCAGCGCCGTCGTCGACAGCGGACCGGCCATCGACCCGGCCGAGCTGCGCCGCGAGAACGTGTGGATGGGCCTGTCCGACGCCCTCGACCAGGTCGACGAGAACGACCGTGAGGGTTTCCTCGCGCGCCTCGCACTCGTACTCGGATCACAGGTGGGACAGCGCGAGTTCGAGGAGGCCATCGCGGCCGCCACCGACCCGACGCTCACCGTCCCGGCCGACCGGGACGCGGACGCCACCATCGGTGGCTGAGCAGGTCTCCGAGTCCAGCGCCGCCCGGCAGCAGCCGGCGGCGCTGGAGTCGTCTTCGTGGCCGTCGCGTTCGTCGCCACCCATATCGGCGGTTGGTCGATGAGCCCGCTGGTGTCGAGCGCGGCCGCGGTCGTGTGCCTGGCGGCCGGTGTCGCGTTGCGGACCAGAATTTCTCGCTGACCCGCAACGCTCCGCCGTCAGCCGAGTCGGACGACCGGGACGGTTACCGACGTCACGGCCTCCGACTCGGGCACCTGGCTGGGGTCGGTGAGATAGACGTTGAAGTGGTGGGTCGAGACATCGTCGTCGGTACGAGCGATCCGTAGACCGTTGTCACCGATGAAGGCCGCGATCCGCTCGTGTGCCTGCGGGATCACCTCGGCGAACGGGCCCGTCACGGTTGCGCGCACCGCGCGGCGAGCCGGGAAGTGCAGCGCGAGGAGCGGGGCTCGGACCTCGATGCCGTCCTCGATTTCCACGAACACCGATTCGTCGACGTCGGATTCCCGGAATTCGTCGTCGTGTTCGATGCAGCCGCCCGGACCGGCCATCGCGATCTTCTGCCGCTGAAGCTCGGGCATGAAACGCCCCCACAGCTGCCCTTCGGCGGCGTAGTCCGGTACCGTCCCGCGCAGCGCCACCAGCGTCTGCGCGGGGATGTCGATCAATTGAACGTCGATGTCGGACATGGTGTTCTCCATTTCGGCTTGGTCGAGCATGTGCTCGATGAGGGTCAGCCGATGCCGGGCCGAGGCGGCCTCGTCCACGAGTGCCTGGCGCTGCGATCGCAGCGCAGCGTCGTACGCGGGGGTGCCGAACACGGCGAGCAGGGCTCCGATGGCGGACACGCCGAACCCGACGTCACGCAGCTGCCGAATGCGGCGGGCATCACCCAGTTGCTCCGGCGAATACCAGCGATATCCGCTGGCACCATCGACCGCGGCGGGAACCAGCACACCGCTTGCGTCGTAGTGCCGCAGCATCCGCACGCTGATCCTGCTCAACGAGGAAAAGCGGCCGATGGACATCAGCTTCGAGGGGTCGGTCACGGAAGTGAGTCTGCAGTCTCACACGGTGTCAGAGTCAAGCGACACAGCGTTGGCCGGACAGAAGCGGGTCAGGATTCCCTCCGGCCCGCTTCTGACCCGCAACACCCGCGTCAGCGCAGCAGTAGCGCCCCCAACCGCCGGGCCGCGGCCATGACCGCCTCGCCCAGCTTCTGCTCCTCGGACGAGTCGAACACCGAGACACCGATGCTCACCAGGTCGGCGGGCCGGCGGTTCGGCAATGTGGCCGAGATGCCCGTGACCGAATGAGTCACCTCCCCCGAGGTCACCGCGAAGCCGCGCTCGCGGGCTCGAGTGACCTCGGGGCGTTCGCCCTCCCGCGGCGGCAGTGCCGCCAGCATCGCCAACCCCGCCGACCCGCGGTCGATCGGATCGACCTGACCGGGATGGAAACCCACATGGGCACGGGAGTTCCGGGGCTCGATCACCATCAGGGCGCGCACGGCGTCCTCGCCCTCCCGTACTGCGAGGTGGGCCGTCGCGTGCGCCGTGTCCGCGAGTTCCTCGAGGATCGGCCCGGCGAGTTCGCGCAGATCCTGCTCCACCGCGCCGGCGAGGGTGACGAGTCCCGCCCCGAGCAGGATGCGCTTGCTCTCGGTGCGTCGGGACAGCCGGTGCGCCTCCAACGTGCGTACCAGTCGGTCCGCGACCGTCCGGTGCACACTGATGCCTTCCGCGATCTCGGTGGTCGTCAGCCCGTGCTTGTGTCGGGCCAGTAACTCGAGGATCTCGAGTCCGTTGTGCAAAGTCTTCGACATCCTCGAATCGACCTGTACGCCAACAACTTTCCTGGAACCTTCGTTCATCTGCTCATCGATACCAGCAGAGGGCATGACTCACTCCCTTGACGCGTGTGAGGTGGGACACCTACGCTTCTCGTTAATCGCACAACGCGTTCGATTATCGCACGTATGGCGAGGTGGTGCAATCCCGAGCGGGACTGCACCGGTGTCGTCCCGAGGAGTTCCTTCATGACCCGTACCGAGAGCCACGCCGGCATCGATGCAACCGACTTCGTGGAGATCCACCAGCTCTACGGCCGGCAGAGCCACCTCGTCGACGAGGGGCACGCAGCCGAGTGGGCGGCCACTTTCACGGCCGGCGGCGAATTCCACTCGCCCAGCTACCCGGCCCCCGTCGTGGGAACCGCCGCGCTCACCGAGTTCGCCGACGGGTTCTTCGCGAACGCGTCCGTCGCGGGCGAGGTGCACCGGCACGTGCTCACCAATATCGCCGTCGAAAGAGTCGGCGGCGACGAGAACGGCGGTGGCGACGAGAACGGCGGTGGCGACGAGTTCGAGGTCCGCGCCTACCTGCAGATCGTCGCGACCCGGATCGGCGGCGATTCCCGCCTCGTGCGGTTCACCACCGTCACCGACCGAGTGGTGCGAGAGGGCGGCCGGTGGCTCATCGCGCACCGCGCCGTCCGCCGGGACGATCAGGCCCCGCAGTCCTGACACCTCGGGGCTCGGTGGGTGAACAACCCGAATCTTTTGCAGAACATTGTTTTTGGAGGAAAACCCGATCATGACCGAAACCGTCGACACCCAGAACCCCGGCCGCACCGACGCGTCCCAGATGACCGCGCTGTACCCGGAGATGGCCGGCAAGGTCGCCGTCGTCACCGGTGCCGCCCGGGGCATGGGCGCCGCCTTCACTGCCGGTCTCGCCGCCCGCGGCGTCGACGTCGTCGGTGCCGACATCAACGAAGAGCAGATGACGGCCACCGCCGACGAGATCAACGCCGCACTCGCTGCGCACTCGCTTGCCGAGACCCCTGGACGCGTGGTCGGTGCCCGCATCGACGTCACCGAGGCAGACGAGCACGAGGCTCTCGCGCAGACCGCGCTGAAGGAGTTCGGCCGCATCGACTTCTGGATCAACAACGCGGGTATCTTCCCGTTCGCGCTGGTCGAGGAGATCACGCCCGAGCAGATCGCGGCAACCCTCGACGTCAACGTCGAAGGAGTGCTGTTCGGTGCCCAGGCCGCGGCCCGGCACATGGCGCCCGGCAGCGCGATCGTGAACATGTCGTCGGTGTCGGCGTTGCGCATCCGCCGCGGCCGCGGCGCGTACTGCACGTCCAAGGCGGCCGTCGCACATCTCACCGAGTCGCTCGCGGTCGAACTGGGCGACAAGGGTATTCGCGTCAACGCCATCGCCCCCGGCTACATCGACACCGAGATGACCCGGTGGGTCCAAGAGGACCCGGCCGCGCTCGCGCACGCCCTCGATGTGGTGCCGCTGCACCGCCTCGGCTCGCCCGAGGAGGTCTTCGGGCCGCTGCTGTTCCTGCTCTCGGACAGCGCCCGCTACGTCACCGGCCACGCCATCGCCGTCGACGGTGGTTCGCGCCATGTCTGATTCGAAGTCCGAAGTGATCGGCTACCCGAACGTCGTCCTCGTCACCGGCGCCGCCGGCGGCATGGGTGCCAACCACGCCAAGGCGCTCGCCGCGCAGGGCGTGCACGTGTGCGTCGCCGACATCGCGGACACCTCCGCGGTCACGGCCGAGATCGCGGCCGCCGGTGGCAGCGCGTCGGCGCACGAACTCGACGTCGCCGACTCCGCGGCATGGGCTCGTGTGATCGACGAGATTCGTTCCACCAAGGGCGAACTCGGCGGTCTGGTCAACAACGCCGGCATCAGCCGCCGCCGCGAGTTCATGGACACCCCGGACGACGTCTGGGAACTGACCCTGCGCATCAATCTGTTCGGCCCGTTCTACGGGATGAAGGCCGCCGCACCGCTGATGCGGGAGAGCGGCGGCGGATCGATCGTGAACATCTCGTCGATCTCCGGCCAGATCGGGTACTTCTCGGCGGCGTACGCGGCGAGCAAGTGGGGACTGACCGGGCTGTCGAAGTCGGCGGCCGGACAGTTCGCGTCCTGGGGCATCCGGGTGAACTCCGTGCACCCCGGACTGGTGGGCACCGCTCTCGTCGGGGGAGCGGACGCCTTCGTCGAGGCTTCACTGGCGAGCATTCCCGCAGCACGCATGGGCACCGTCGACGAGATCACCGATGCGGTCCTGTTCCTGCTGTCCGACCGGTCGACGTACATGAACGGCAGCGAGATGACGGTGGACGGCGGCCTGGTGTCCAACGGGCTCTACCACCGCATCCTCGCCGAAACGGGAGGAGTTCTCTCATGAGTGAAGACAACTGGGACGTCGTCGTGATCGGCGGCGGCGGAGCCGGACTCGCGGCCGCGGTGTCCGCGGCCGAGCAGGGCGCATCCGTGCTGCTGTTCGAGTCGCAGACCGAACTGGGCGGCTCGACGCAACTGTCGGCGGGCCTGTTCACCGCCGCCGGCACCAGCGTCCAGCGCGGTCTCGGCATCGAGGACACCGCCGAGAAGTTCTTCCAGCACTACATGGACCTCAACCACTGGATGCTCAACCCGGGCCTGATCCGCGCGTTCTGCGAAAACGCCGGACCCACCCTCGAATGGCTCATCGACCTGGGCGTCGAGATCCCGGCCCGCGAGTCGGCCAACGCCCACATGCCGGGCCTGGCCCAGGCCGGTGTCGAGGACGTGTGGCGCGGTCACGTCCCCAAGGACCAGGGTTACGGCCTGGTCCAGGTACTCGACCGGGCCCGCCGCGACCGCGGCGTCGAGGTGGTCCTGAACACCCGCGTGCAGTCGTTGCTCGTCGAGGACGACCGCGTCGTGGGCGTCGTCGCCGACGACATCGAGGTTCGGGCGTCGGCGGTGGTGATCGCCAGCGGCGGGTTCGCGCAGAACAAGGAGTTGGTCGACCGCCTCTATCCGGATGCGAACAAGGGCGGAGACTCGCTGTTCGTCGTGGCCGCCGAGGGTAGTCAGGGCGACCACCTGGCCTTCGGGGAACAGGTGGACGCGTCCGTCGCCGGCGAGGGCTGGGGCCTGATGCTGCCGACGGTGTACTTCCAGCGCTACCACCACTGGCAGTCCGGCTTCCCGCCCAAGTCGCGGATCTACATCAACGGAGAGGGTCGGCGGTTCATGGACGAGGACGCGTCGTACGCGGTCTCCACCGGGATCATCGACGCCCAACCGGGCGGTGCCTGGATCGTTTTCGACGAGAAGGCGCGGACGGAACTCCCGGCGGGATACGCCGATTGGGCCCCCGAACGAGTGCTCGACGAGGCCGACTCCGGGCGGACGCTCCGCGCGGACTCGCTCACCGAACTCGCTCGGGCGATGAATGTTCCCGCCGATGCCCTCGAGGCGGCCGTCGCACGTTGGAACGCCCAGCTTCCCCACGGCGCCGACGACGACTTCCTGCGCCACCGCACCCTCGCCAACAAGGGCTCCACCACGGACCCGGATCCGATCGCGCAGGGACCGTACTACGCGGCGCGACTGCTGCCCGCCGAACTCGTGTGCACCCACGCGGGCGTCGAGATCGACGGCAACGCATCCGTTCTGGACCGGACCGGCCGTCCGGTCGACGGACTCTACGCGGCCGGTGAGGCCGGAGCCGGAATCCTCGGCCTCCGCTACGTGGGCGGCGGCAACGCCGTCGCGAACGCCCTCACGATGGGCCGGATCGCCGGTACGAATGCCGCGCTGGCCGCGCGTGCCGAGCCTGCTGCACCCCACCCCGCCCCGTCCGTGCTTCCTGCCGGGGCCTGACACCGAACACTGTGCGCGCCATACTTTTACAAAGGAAACATCATGACCATGAACGATGCTGCAGCACCCGCAGTTCGTAGCACCGAACCCGTTCGAGGACCGGATCCCGTGCAGTCCGAGAAGAACGTGCCGACCGAGAAGAAGCAGTCGTCCGTCAAGGTGGTGCGGGCGGCCATCGTCGGCACCGTCGTCGAATACTACGACTTCGGTATCTACGGCTACATGGCGACGATCATCGCGTCGCTGTTCTTCGTCTCGGAGAGCGACACCGCCGCACTGCTCGGCACGTTCGCGACGTTCGCGGTCGCGTTCTTCCTGCGGGTGCCCGGTGGCATCTTCTTCGGCCACATCGGCGACAAGTACGGCCGCAAGAACGCTCTGTCCTGGACGATTCTGTTGATGGTCGTCGCGACGGCGGCGATGGGCATGATGCCCACCTACGTGACGCTCGGTGTGTGGGCGACAGCGATCCTGGTGCTCGCCCGCTGCCTGCAGGGCTTCGCGGCCGGCGGCGAGTTGGGTGGTGCCAACGCGTTCGTGTCGGAGTCTGCCCCGGCCAAATGGCGCGCCTTCCAGACCTCGATGGTCAACTCCGGTACCTACCTCGGTTCGCTCGTCGCGTCGCTCACCGCACTCGCCCTGACGTCGGTGTTCACACACGACCAGATCATGTCGTGGGCGTGGCGCATCCCGTTCCTGTTGTCCGTCGTCATCGGTGTGGTCGGCATCTGGATCCGTAACCACATGGAGGACACCCCGCAGTTCAAGGAGCTCGAGGACAAGGGCGAGACCGCGAAGGTGCCCGTCAAGGAGCTGCTGACCACCTCGGGCTCGTCTCTCGTGAAGATCATCTTCCTGGGTGCACTCATCACCGGCGGCTACTACATCGCCTCGGTGTACGCGGCCACGTACCTGCAGAAGGCCGGCGGGCAGTCGTCCACCGTCGCGTTCCTGTCCACGTCGCTGGCCCTGGTCCTCGGTGTCGTCACGCTGCCGATCGCCGGCTACCTGGCGGACAAGTACGGCCGCAAGCCCGTCCTGTTCACCGGCACCGTCGCCGCCGTCGTCCTGGGCGTCCCGATGTTCATGCTCATGGCGGGCGGCAGCATCTGGCAGGCGATCGTCGGCCAGTCCGTCCTGTTCATCGCGGTGTCGGTGGTCAACGGTGCGTCCTACGTGACGTACGTCGAGATGCTCAAGGCGTCGGTCCGCTACAGCGGCCTGGCCCTGGGCAACAACATCACCAACATGGCGCTCGGCGGCACGGCCCCGTTCATCGCGACGTGGCTGATCGACGTCACCGGCAACAACCTGGCGCCGGCGTTCTACTTCGTGTTCTGTGCGCTGCTCACCCTCGGTGCGATCTTCTTCGTCACGGAGACCAAGGGCATCGAGCTCCGCGTCGACTGATCCGGCCCCGTCGGGCCCTGCCGGTGGCGACACCGGCAGGGCCCGTTCGTCACGAGAGGAGAGCGCGTGTCGCTCATCGACAAGCAGGAGATCACCGAGGTCCTCTACCGCTACGCGCGGGCAGTGGACCGCAAGGACTTCGATCGCGTCGCCGACTGCTACTTCCCCGACGCGATCGACAACCACGGCGGCTACATCGGCACCGTGGCGGGGCTCGTCGAGGACATGAAGAGCCGGCACGCCACCATCGATTCGTCGTTGCACTACGTCACCAACGTGCTCATCGACCTCGACGGCGACACGGCGAACGTCGAGTCGTACTGCCTGTGCTACCTGCGGCAGGCGCCCGCCGTTCCGGGTGGCCCCCAGTCCCGGGCCACCGTCAAGTGCCGCTACGTCGACCGGTTCGAGCGGCGTGACGGGCAGTGGCGCATCGCGGACCGCATCGTCGTGTTCGACGAATCCGTGACCGACGAGATCGTCGACACCCTGCCCCCCTCCTGGGTCCGGTCCCGTCGCTCCTTCGAGGACCCTGTCTTCACCGGGAAGCCCTGACCGCTTTCCGTCCGTTTCCGTGGGGCGACGGCATGCACGATGCCCCCGACGGCCGCGATCCTCCGCGCCGACGCGGCCCGCCCCTCGACATCGAGGGGCGGGCCGCGTGTTTCGTGAAGGGGGCGGGTTTCCGCGCGTCACTGCAGCCGGGCGAGCACCTTCTCGATGCTGGTCATCAGCGCGACCGGCGCTTCGAACATCGCGTAGTGGCCGGCGTTCGCGAGGACGTCCAGCTCGCACTGCGGTAGCTGCCCCATCCACGTGGCCTTCATGGTCTCGGCCCCGAGCGCCGGATCGTGCTCGCCCACGATCGTCACGACCGGGACGGTGGTCTGCGGCAGTTCCGCAACGAAATCGGCTCCGGCCCAGGCACGCAGGTAGGCGCCGACCGCCGGGCGGACCGACTCGTCCACCGAGAACTGCGTCATCTGCCGCAGCCAGTACGCAGACTGCCGGTTGCCGGTGGTGAAGTCGAGGATGGCGTAGCGGTTGCCGTCCTCGGTCTCGGCGCCGGTGAACAGCGCCTCGCTGTCCGCATCGAACGGAACACCCGACGCCGGCACCGGGCTGATGCCGATCACCGCGGTGATCCGCTCGGGAGCGTCGGCCAGCACACGCAGCGCCGCGGCGCCGCCCATCGAGTGACCGAGCACGGCGAAACGGTCCCAGCCCAGCTCGTCGGCGAGGGCGAGGGTGTCCGCCGAGATCTCCTCGAGCGTGTACTCGCCGGCCTCGTCCTTGCGGGCCCCATAGCCGCGGTAGTCGATCAATGCGTACGTGTAGGCGTCCGGGTCGACCAGGTCGGGAAGCAGACCCCAGCCCTCCGACGTGCCGAACCAGCCGTGCAGCGCGATCACCTTGACGGGACCGTGACCGACGATCTTGTGCGCGATTGCCATACGAGTTCTCCTTGCCTGAGATCGGTCGGCCGAAGGGTCCCTCCACATGCTGACGGCGCATGAAGGGACCCTTCGGCTCATGCGACGTCGTCGAGATCCACGCCCTTGGTTTCCCGGCTGAACGCGAGGGCGACCACTGTGATCGCCATCGTGACCACCAGGTAGCCGACGACCATACCGACACCGAAGTTCTCGATGAGCCAGACCGCGATGAACGGGGCCGGCGCACCGGCGATGATCGACGAGCCCTGGAACACCAGCGACGAACCGGCGTACCGGTAGCGGGTGGGGAACAGTTCGGTGATCCATGCGGCCTCCGGGCCGGCGAGCATGCCGTGGAAGAACGCGCCCACGCACACACCGAGCCACAGCATCGGCAGGCTCTCGAGCTGGACCAGCCAGAAGAACACCGGTGCCCACGCCACGAGGACGATCGCGGGCACGAGCATCGCGGTCTTGCGGCCGACCCGGTCGGACCATGCGCCACCGCCGATCATGCCGACGAACTGGAACAGCGACGCGAACGTCACGGCCAGGATGATGTCGCCGCGATGGAAGTCGAAGTACGTGGTGGCGTATGCGATCACGAAGACCGTGTAGACGTAGAACGCGATGTTCTCGCCGAGACGCATGCCCAGGCCGGTCAGTACCGCGCGCGGATGCGCGAGGGCCTCGAGGATGCTCGAACGTTCCTGTGCTGCAGGAGCCTTCGCGGCCTGCTCCTGCGCAGCCTTGAACACCGGGGACTCCTCGACGCCGCGGCGCACCCAGAATCCGACGATCAGCAGCGGGATCGCGAACAGGAAGGCCACACGCCAGCCCCACTGGTCGAATGCGTCGTCGGAGAGGAAGACGCCGAGCACCGACACCACGACCGTCGCCAGGACGGTGCCCATCGGCGCGCCGGCCTGCGGCCACGACGCCCAGAAACCGCGCTTCTTGGGTTCGCCGTACTCGCTGACCAGCAGCACCGCGGCACCGAACTCGCCGCCGAGTGCAAAGCCCTGGATCATGCGCAGCACCACCAGCATGACCGTCGCCCAGATACCGATCTGGTCGTACGTGGGCAGCAGGCCGATCGCCGCGGTCGCGGTACCCAGCATGATGAACGTCGCGACCAACATCGGCTTGCGGCCGAACTTGTCGCCCAGATGACCGAAGACGATGCCGCCCAGCGGGCGTGCGACGAAACCGAGGCCCTGCGTCGCGAGCGCCAGCAGCAGCTTCGCGACGCCGCTGTCACCGGGGAAGAACAGTGGGCCCAGGACGGTGGCGGCGAGGATGCCGTAGATCGCGAAGTCGTACCACTCGAGAACCGCACCGGCCATGCTGCCGGTGAGGACACGCTTGAAGCTGGATCGGGGTGGCTGTGCGCTCGCGGACGAGCCGGGGACGGCGGGTCCGGTGAGGGTCGGAGATCCCATGACGGATCCTTTCGGGTGCTGAGAAGATTCTGGAGAGGTGGGTCAGAGCGCGAGGGTGATCTTGGTGCCGCACGCGCGCGAGCAGCAGGTCATCATCGACTTGTTCTGGGCCCGTTCGGTTTTGGTGAGCACCATGTCGCGGTGATCCACCTCGCCGTCGAGGACGGGGGCTTCGCACGATCCGCACAGCCCCTCCTCGCAGTCGCTCTGGATGTCGATGTTCGACGCACGCAGGGCGTCGAGCACCGTCTGGTCGGCGGCGACCTGGATCGTCAGACCGGAATCGCGCAGTTCGACCTCGAACGCGTGCTCGACGGCCGGGTCGAGCGTGGTCAGGTTCGACGTGAAGTGTTCGACGCGCAGCGAGTCCTCGGGCCAGTGCGCGGTCGCCTCCTCGAGGGCGTCGAGCAGACGCTCCGGGCCGCACGAGTAGATCTGGGTCCCGTCGACCGGGACGTCGAGCAGGGCCGGGATGTCGAGGCGGTTGCCGGCCGAACTCGCGTGGACCGTCAGCCGGTCGCCGTGATCGGCCGTCAGCCGGTCGAGCAGCGCCATCGTGGTGAGATCGCGTCCGCAGTAGTGGATCTCGTAGTCCTTGCCGGACGTCTTGGCGTGGTCGGCCATCGCGATGATCGGTGTGATGCCGATGCCACCCGCCACGAACACGTAGCGCTCGGCGTCGGGATCGAGTCTGAAGTGGTTGCGCGGCCCGCGCATCTTCAGGGTGTCGCCGGCGCGGAGCGTGCGGTGCACGTAGCGGGAGCCGCCACGGCTCTCGGGCTCCTCGAGCACCGCGATCTCGTAGTACGACAGGTCGTTCGGGTCACTGCACAGCGAGTACTGGCGCGACAGTTCGCCGAGTTCGACGTCGACGTGCGAGCCGGGGGTCCACTTCGGCAGCGGCTTGCCCGACGGATCGGACAGCGTCACCCGGACGACGCCGTCGGCGGCGGGAGTGACGGAGTCCACGGTGACCGTGCGCGAAACCTTGGACGGCTCACCGATCTTCACCGGCTGACGACGCTCGAGGGTCGCCGGCTCGGTGCGCTCCGGGTTCGCGGCAGGGTCCCACTGCACCCACACGTGGTCCGGCCCGCGGAACGAGGTGTTGGGCAGGTAGGTGAAGGTCTGGTCGGGGACCAGCTCCATGTGCGGCAGGCGGGTGGTGAGTTCCTCGAGGAAGATCTGCATCTCCATGCGGGCGAGGTTCTTGCCGAGACACTGGTGGCCGCCGTAGCCGAAGGTGAGGTGATCGCTCGAGTTCTCGCGGCGGATGTCGAAGTCGTCGGCCCCCTCGAAGTGCCGTTCGTCGTGGTTCGCCGACGACGTGACGATCAGCAGTTTGGCGCCCTTCGGGATGTCGACGCCGCCGATCGTGGTGTCCGCGGTGGCCAGTCGGCGCCAGGACGCGACCGAGCCCGAATGTCGCAGGCACTCCTCGACGGCGTTGGGGATCAGGCTCGGATCGGCGCAGATCTCCTCCCACACGCTGCGGTTCTCGAGCAGCAGGCGGAAGGCGTTCGCCGAGGCGTGTGCCGTGGTCTCGTGTGCCGCAACGATTCCCGCCATCATCATCGAGTGCAGGTAGGAGTCGGTGACGACCTCGGGAAGTTCCTTCTGGACGCGGATGCCGTACGGCATCCACCCGTGTCCGGACGGATCCTGGCGCATCTTCTCGAGCACCTGGCCGGCGTACTGCCAGAACTTGCCGACGGCCTCGGCGACGGCCACCTGTTCCTCGGGCGCCGGGCGTCCCCACGTGTTGACGGTGTGTGCGATGGAGTACTTGCGCATCGTGTCCATGTCTTCCTCGGGAACTCCGAGGAAGTGCAGGGCGACGGTGAGGGGGACCTCCCACAGCATCTCGTCGACGAGGTCGGCCTTGCCGGAGTCCACGAAGCGGTCGACGTACTCGCGGGTGAGGCGGCGGACCATCGGTTCGTGGTGGACGAGTTCCTGTGGGGTGAAGGGGTCCATCAGTGCACGGCGGCGGGGCATGTGCGCGGGCTCGTCCTCGTTCACGAGAGTCCGGGACATCGCGTAGTCGTACTTCTCGAGCACAGCCGTCGCCTCATCGGAGACCGGGGTGATCTTCTCGAGGACGACCGACGGCGAGAACAGGATGTTGTCGCGGAAGACCGCCTTGACGTCTTCGTATCGCGTCACCACCCAGTAGCCCAGCGTGGGGCTGTAGAACACCGGTTCCTCGTCGCGCGACCAGCGCAGCGATGCCGGGGGATCCACCTGGTACGGGCCGGTGAAGGGGTCGAAGGCGGCGGCATTCGCGGAAACCGGGCAGCCCGTGTTCCGGAGGGCTGTGTGGTCGATCGGGCACGCGCTCATGACTTGCATCTCCGTCTGTCTCAAAACTCGCATTGAGCTGCGAAGTTACTAATAACGCACACCTTGTATCGGTGAGCGAACTTCGCACAGAGTAAGTGCGGTCACATTCGAGGTCAAGTGCGCTCCCTGTAACCACGCGGGCGGTTTGTTCCAGGGCTCGGGAATCGGCTCAATCGGTCGCCCCTGTCTCGCGATTTGCGCACTTATCGCTGCGCAGACACCTCTCGACACCCCGACAAGTGCGCAAATCGCGAGGAGGGTGCGTGCAGAGATGGGGTGCGCAGAGGGATGCGAGGGAAGAGGAAGGGGGTGACGAAGAGTGCGGAAGCGTCAGACGCTGATCAGATGCTCGATCTCGCGGGCCGTGCGCATCACGGCTGCTGCGGCGCGGTCGGTGTCGAGGCCGTCGATCGCGACGACTCCGACGCTGCGTTCCAGGCCGGCGCTCGAACCGGTTCCCTCCGGCAGCGCGATGCCCGACGCGATACCCACGGCCCCGTGTTCGAGCTGCCCGCGGGTGAGGCTGTAGCCCTCGGCGCGGGCCCGGCGGACTTCTTCCGGGTCGCGCGAGGTCTCCGGGCGCAGCGCGAGGATCGCGATTCCTGCGGCACCGCGGTCGAGGGGGTGGCTGCTGCCGACGCGGTAGCCGACACGCAGCAGGGTGTCCTCCGGCTCGGCGACCATGATCACGACACAGTTCGGTCCCTGTGCCGCGGAGACGAATGCCGTCGCGCGGGTCTCGTCGGCGAGGGCGTGGAGCAGGGGTTGGACGTCTCCGGCGAACTGCGGCTCGAACCGTGAGGAGAGGACGGCCGCGGCGACGCCGAGCCGGATCCGGCCGTCGGCGGTACGGGCGACCAGCGCGTGTGCTTCGAGTGTCGCGACGATGCGGTAGCAGATGGCCCGGTGGACATCGAGTTCCCTGGACAGATCCGCGACCGATATCCCGGACGGCGACTGTGCGACGAGGTCGAGCGCGCGCAGCCCACGATCGAGCGTCTGCAACGTGCTCATGGGTGTCCCGTCCTGTGATCGTGCGGATTCCGATGTTTCGAGTCCCTTTGTACCGACTTTCCCTGGTGGAGCGGTAGCCGGTCGTCGACAGGTGGGAGGTGGGGTGGGTGGGTTGTGTCGAGATCCGGAAAAAGTAGTTCACAGATATACTAAATCGGTGAGTTATCCGGGACCTTCGCTGCTGCGCACCCACACTGCCGACCGCGATAGGGTTGGCCGCATGAGCGAGGACGACGGGGGTGGCATGCAGGTGGCAGCGGAGTCGCCGGCGCCCGGTCCACTCGACTTCTGGTCGTTCATCGAACTCGCGAACCGGCGGCTGAGCACCGAGTTCGGTTCCACGCACCAGTTGGCCACGCAGGTCCTACTGACCCTCAACCGGGCCGCCAACGTCGTCACCTACGACCTCGAATCGTCCGTGCACCGGCCTCGGGGGCTGTCGTGGTCGGCGTTCCGTCTGATGTTCGTGACCTGGCTGGCGGGGCCGATCGAACCGAAGAGCGCCGCCAAGCTCACCGGCATGAGCCGCGCCGCGGTGTCGAACCTGGCGAAGACGCTGGAGGCGTCCGGCCTGCTCGAACGCGCACCCGACGAGCGCGACGGACGTTCGGTGCAGTTGTCCCTCACGGAGAAGGGGCGGGCCGAGATGGCCGCCACCTATCAGGAGCACAACGAGCGCGAATACGCGTGGGCGAGCGTGCTCACCGAGGCCGAACAGCACATTCTCGTCATGCTGCTCGACAAGCTCATCACCAACCGCAGCCAGTTCGACGTCCGCGGACGCAACTGAGCGCACGCGCCCCGCGCTCGACCTCCCCCTTCGTTCCGTTGCGCCCCTTCCGTGTCCCACGCTGTGCGTACTCGGCGCGCGTTCAGGGTGGGTGCCGGGAGTTCCGGACCGCTCGTGTGGTTGCGCTCACGCACCGAAACTAGTTAATCTGTTTACTAACCTCGGAGAGGGGACGACGGCCCCGCTGCTGTTCCCCCGACGGTGACGGACAACGGCCCGGTTCGGGCACAAGACATCAGGAGGGCCGGTCATGGCGTTCTATCGACAGCTCGGCAGCATTCCGCCGAAGCGTCACACCCAGCACCGGGACGAGGAAGGCCGGCTCTACTTCGAGGAGTTGATGGGCGAGGAGGGCTTCTCCTCCGACTCGTCGCTGCTGTACCACCGCCACATCCCGTCGGCCATCGTCGACGCGACCGTGTGGGAGCTGCGCGACCAGACCACCACCCCGAACCACCCGCTCAAGCCGCGGCACCTGAAGCTGCACGACCTCTTCCCCGAGGAGATCTGGGCCGAGACCGACGTCGTGACCGGGCGTCGGCTGATCCTGGGCAACGCCGACGTGCGCATCTCGTACGTGGTCTCCGCCACGGAGTCGCCGCTGTACCGCAATTCGCTCGGCGACGAGATGGTGTACGTCGAGTCCGGCGAGGCGATCGTCGAGACCGTGTTCGGCGCTCTGCACGCCCGTCCGGGCGACTACGTCCTGATCCCGATGTCGACCACCCACCGCTGGGTGCCGCAGGGCCCGGAGCCGTTGCGCGCGTACGCAATCGAGGCGAACAGTCACATCGTTCCGCCCAAGCGTTACCTGTCGAAGTTCGGCCAGTTCCTCGAGCACGCGCCGTTCTGCGAGCGCGACCTGCACGGCCCCACCGAGCCGTTGATCGCGGAGGGCACCGACGTCGAGGTCCTCGTCAAGCACCGCGCCGGGGGAGCGATCGTCGGCACCCGCATGGTGTACCCCGACCACCCGTTCGACGTCGTCGGCTGGGACGGCTGCCTGTACCCGTACACCTTCAACATCTCCGACTACGAGCCCATCACGGGACGCGTGCACCAACCGCCGCCGGCGCACCAGGCGTTCGAGGGCAACAACTTCGTCATCTGCAACTTCGTGCCCCGCAAGGTCGACTACCACCCGCTGTCGATCCCGGTGCCGTACTACCACTCGAACGTGGACTCCGACGAGATCATGTTCTACTGCGGAGGCGACTACGAGGCCCGCAAGGGTTCGGGTATCGGCCAGGGCTCGATCTCGATCCACCCCGGCGGCCACGCACACGGCCCGCAGCCCGGCGCATACGAGCGCAGCATCGGCGTCGAGTTCTTCGACGAGCTGGCGGTCATGGTCGACACCTTCCGCCCGCTCGAACTCGGTGAAGGTGCGCTGGCGTGCGAGGACCCCGGCTATGCGTGGACCTGGTCCGGACGCGGACCGCAGTCCGGGACGAAGGCGGCGCAATGAGATTCTCCCCGTTGCTGATCGGCCTGTGCGACGACGCGGCACTGTTCCCCCCGGGGAACGCGCCGATGGACGTCGCGGTGCCGGCGCACTTCGCGCACGAGGGCAGCGACCACGCTGCGCTCGTCGGTCCGTTCGTATTTCCCGCGCCGCGGCTCGGTGAGCTGCCCGCGATCCTCGGCGAGAAGGCGGCCGGCCAGGGCGGCGAGCTCGAGCTGAGCCTGACCGTGCCCGCCGGCACCGATGCCGTCCCCGCCGCACTCGAGCAGCTGCGCGCCATCGACGGCGTGAAGCTGGCCGCGATGGAGATCGCGGTCCCCGCGGGGCAGACCCCCGACGCACTGTTCGGTGCTCTCGACGAGATCGCCTCGGCTGCACCGGGCGTGGAGATCTTCGTCGAGGTTCCGCGCGACCGGCGCCGCCCCGAGATCCTGTCCCGGCTCGCCGGAACCGCGTACTCCGCGAAGTTCCGCACCGGCGGCATCGTCGCGGAGGCGTACCCGGACGAGGCCGAACTGGCCGCGGCCATCCACGCCGTCGTCACGTCCGGTGTGCGGTTCAAGGCGACCGCCGGCCTGCATCACGCGATCCGGAACACGGACCCCGACACAGGATTCGAGCAGCACGGCTTCCTCAACGTCATGCTCGCGACGCATCGGGCAGCCGACGGTGCGAGCGTCGAGGAGATCGCCGCGACGCTCGCCGACCGTGACGGAACCCGTCTCTCGGCTGCCCTCGACGGGCTCCCGGCCGAAGCGGTTGGCGTGCTGCGCGCACGTTTCCGCTCGTTCGGTACCTGCAGCATCAGCGATCCGCTGACCGAACTGGTCGGCCTCGGACTGGTGCCCCGATCATCCACCGAGCCCTCCGCGCCTACGGGCTCGGTGGATTCCCCCTCGACCGAGGAAGGACCCCTCGCATGACCGTCATCTCGATTCCCGCCGATTCCCTGTTCGGCCTCGACAACCTGCCCTACGGCGTGTTCTCGACCGCCGACGTGGGACCGCGGGTGGGTGTGCGTGTCGGTGACAGCGTCGTCGACCTCGCCAAGGCGCTGGGCGACAGTGAAGCTCAGGTCTTTGCCCAGCCGACGCTCAACGCGTTCATGGCCCAGGGCCGTGACCGGTGGGTCGCGGTGCGCGCACAGATCACCGAACTCGTCACCGGCGAGATCGCCGACGACGCGGTGTTCGCGGTCGGTGACGTCACGATGCACCTGCCCATCGCGGTCGCGGACTACGTCGACTTCTATGCGTCGGAGAACCACGCGACCAACCTCGGCAAGCTGTTCCGCCCGGATTCGGCTGCGCTGATGCCGAACTGGAAGCACCTGCCGGTCGGCTACCACGGTCGGTCCAGCACCGTCATCGTGTCGGGCACCGACATCGTGCGCCCGTGCGGTCAGCGCAAGGCCCCGGCCGATGCGACGCCGTCGTTCGGTCCGTCGCTGCGCCTCGACATCGAGGCCGAGATGGGCTTCATCGTCGGTGTCGGTTCGCCGATGGGCTCCTCGATCACTCCGGACCGGTTCGCCGAGCACTGCTTCGGTGCCGTGATCCTCAACGACTGGTCGGCCCGCGACATCCAGGCATGGGAGTACGTCCCGCTGGGCCCGAACCTCGGCAAGAGCTTCGCAACGTCGATCTCGCCGTGGGTGGTGCCGCTGCTCGCGCTCGAGGCGGCCCGCGTCGACACCCCGGTCCAGGATCCGACTCCGCTGCCGTACCTGCAGGGTGACGAGAAGTGGGGCCTGGACATCGATCTCGCGGTCGAGTGGAACGGTGACGTCGTCTCCCGTCCGCCGTACGCGCAGATGTACTGGTCGCCCGCACAGATGCTGGCGCACACCACCGTCAACGGCGCGGCCGCCAGCACCGGCGACCTGTTCGGGTCCGGCACCATCTCGGGCCCGGAGAAGGACCAGCGCGGCGCCTTCATCGAATTGACCTGGGGCGGGGCAGAACCCGTCGAGGTCGCCGGTGAGCAGCGCACGTTCCTCCAGGACGGCGACGAGATCTCGATCTCCGCGACCGCGCCCGGCGCGAACGGCGGACGCATCGGCTTCGGTGAGGTCCGTGCCCGCATCCTGCCCGCCACCGGTGATGCGCGATGAGCAAGGTCTACAACTCTGCGGCCGAGGCCGTCGCCGACATTGCCGATGGGTCGTCGCTTGCGGTGGGTGGGTTCGGTCTGTGCGGTATCCCGACCGAGCTGATCTCCGGTCTGGCGGATCGGGGTGTGTCGGGGCTCGAGGTGTTCTCCAACAATTGTGGTGTGGACGATCACGGTCTGGGGGTGCTGTTGTCGGCGGGGCGGATCCGTCGGGTGACGGCGTCGTATGTGGGGGAGAACAAGGAGTTCGCGCGGCAGTACCTCTCGGGTGAACTCGAGGTGGAGTTGACCCCGCAGGGCACGCTCGCCGAGCGGTTGCGGGCCGGGGGTGCGGGGATTCCGGCGTTCTACACCCCGGCCGGGGTGGGCACCCCCGTCTCGGAGGGGGGTCTGCCGTGGCGTTACCACCCGGACGGGTCGGTGGCGGTGGCGTCGCCGCCGAAGGAGACCCGCGAGTTCGGTGGCAGGACGTTCGTGCTCGAGGAGTCGATCGTCGCGGACTATGCGCTGGTGCACGCCGAGGTCGGGGACACCGAGGGCAATCTGGTGTTCGCCAAGACCGCGATGAACTTCAACCCGCTGGCGGCGATGGCGGGCCGGGTCACGATCGCGCAGGTCGAGAAGCTCGTCGCCCCGGGCGAGTTGGATCCGGCGCAGGTGCATCTGCCGGGTGTGTTCGTCCAGCGGGTGGTGCACACCGGCATCCAGGACAAGCGGATCGAGAAGCGGACGGTGTCGGCATGAGCTGGTCACGGGAACAGATGGCCGCCCGGGCGGCGGCCGAGATGATCGACGGCGAGTACGTGAATCTGGGGATCGGGTTGCCGACCCTGATCCCGAACTACCTGCCCGCAGGGGTGAAGGTGGTGTTGCATTCGGAGAACGGCATCCTGGGCACCGGCCCGTACCCGAGCGAGGATGCGGTCGACCCGGACCTGATCAACGCCGGCAAGGAAACCGTGACGGTCAACCCGGGGGCGGCGTTCTTCGATTCGGCGTTGTCGTTCGGCATGATCCGTGGTGGCCACATCGACACCGCGGTCCTCGGTGGCATGCAGGTCTCCGCGGCCGGGGACCTCGCCAACTGGATGGTGCCGGGCAAGATGGTCAAGGGCATGGGCGGTGCCATGGATCTGGTGCACGGTGCCCGGCGCGTCATCGTGGTCATGGAACACACCGACCGCGATGGCGGCGCCAAACTCGTCGAGCGGTGCACGCTGCCGTTGACCGGTCGGGCGGTGGTGCAGCGCATCATCACCAACCTCGCCGTCGTCGACGTCACCGACACCGGACTGGTGCTGCGGGAACTCGCCCCCGACGTCACCGTCGACCAGGTACAGGCGGCGACCGACACCGAACTGGCCGTCGACCTGACGTAGCCCGTCGGAACGTCCGGCCCGGAAGCCTCGGCGGCTACGGGCCGGACGGGCGCTGCACCGCAACCGACTCCGTGATGAAGGCCGCGGCCCGGTCGAACTCCTCCCGCATGTCGGACACGGTCTCCTGACGCCAGAAACGGATCGTGCTGACGTAGACGGCGGTCACCATCTGGGCGAGGAACCGGAGCGGATAATCCTGACGCACTTCCCCACGGGGGATTCCGGCCTCGAGGATGCGCTGGAACTGGACGATGAACCGTTCGGTGCGGGCAGCGCTGAGGGTCGGGGTGGCGAGGTCGCGGTCGAGTTCCCGGGTGGTCGCCCGGAAGTACTTCTCGAGCGTCACCGCAGCCTCGACGACGTCGTCGAACAGGGACGTGATGCGTTCGGCGGTGGTGATCGGCCGGGCGAGGAGGTCGTCGACGATGCCGGGCAGCTTCGTCATGTGCACCTGGTGCAGTGCGGCGAGTACGGCGTCCTTGCCGTCGAAGTAGTTGAAGAACGTGCCCCGCGAGACGTGGGCGGCCACGGCGATGTCGTCGATCGTGGTGGTGTCGTAGCCGTGTTCGGAGAACAGCTTCCGGGCGGCGTCGAGCAGGCGTTCGCGGGTGCGTTGCTTGCGTTCCTCGCGGCGTACGGTGCTGTCGCGATCGTCCGTCATGTGTCTGCCCCCGTCTCCGATTCTCGTTTGTTCTGGGCCGGTGGATCCGGCGGCAAGGTGGGAAGTAAAACTACCCGTCCGTGCAGCGATCGGAGGGTAATATTCGCAAATACGACATCCTGCGGAGGGGATCGGGGACGACACGATGACGGTGCGGTGCGAGCGGGACGGGCGGATCCTCGTGGTCAGGATCGAGCGGGAGGAGCGGCGCAACGCGATCGACCGAGCGACCGCCGAAGGGCTCGAGGAGGCCTTCGATCTGCTCGACGACGACCCCGACCTGTGGGCCGGTGTCGTGACCGGAACCCCGCGGGTGTTCTCCGCGGGTACCGACATTCGTGAACGCGCCGACCTGAGGATGCCGCGCGGCGGCGAGTACGGCATCGTCCGACGCCGACGCGCCACCCCGTTGATCGCAGCGGTCGAGGGCTACGCGCTCGGCGGCGGTTTCGAGATCGCATTGGCCTGCGATCTGATCGTCGCGGGCCGGACGGCCGAGTTCGGCCTGCCCGAGACCCGGCGGGGCCTGGTCGCGACGTCCGGCGCACTGTTCCGGGCCCCGCGGGCCCTGCCGCTGAACGTGGCCCGGGAACTGCTGATCACCGGACGCACCCTGACCGCCGAGCGCGCCTACGGGCTCGGGGTGGTGAACGAGGTGACCGACCCGGGTGCCGCACTCGACGCCGCCCTGGTCATGGCGAACGAAATCTGCAGTGCTGCACCGGTGTCCGTGCGGGCGAGCCTGGACGCGCTTCACGCGCAGGTCGCCGCCGCCGACGAACGGGGCTGGGACGCCACTGCGGACGCGCTGCGCACGGTGGCGGCGTCGGACGACTTCCGGGTCGGACTCGACGCGTTCGCGCAGCGGCGCGCACCGCAGTGGCTCGGACGATGACGGAACCGGTTACAGGGCCTTCATGTAGGAGAAGAAGTTCGGCGTGTGGACTTCCCGCAGCCGGGTGAGTGCGCGGTAGCTGATGAGCCACCGGTCGCCGACCTTGCGGTACTCCTCGTGGTAGTGCCCGTAGCCGTGCAGATGCTCCTCGACATCACCGTTGGTCCACCACAATTCGTCCTCCATCGGCCAGATCCCGGTGGCAGTGGTGTCGGAGGTGAGGGTGATCTCCGGGGTGTGCCCGTGGTGTGCCGTCGTCACCGGAGTGGGGCCGCCGAGCATGCCGCTGATCGCCTTCGTCAGCGCCTCCCGGCCCACGACGCGGCCGCCGGTCCCGTTCGTCTGCGGCTGCTTGTCGCCGGGCAGCCCGCCCCACGTCTCGCTGACCACGTCCTCGGTGTGGAAGCTGCCGTAGAGATCCCACTGCTTGGTGTCCATGACTCGTAGGCGGCCGGCGAACACTTTCTTGATCTCCTCGATCGCGAGCAGTTGCTCGACGGGAGACAGGGTCAGCTGTGCGGTCGGGGTCTCGGTCATCGGATCACTTCCCGTTCTTCGGTAGGGCTACGGTGCGGTTCTCGGTGAAGTCGACGATCAGTTCGCGGCGGGCGATCCGCCACGCTCCGTCGGCCCGGTGGTACTCGTCGAGGTAGCGGAGCGCGACGACATGGTCACGATGTCCCCCCTCGACCGGATACATATGATGCGCTTCGCAATACGTCTCGCCGCGCGCGCTGTCGCCGGTGATCTCGACGAGTTGCTGCGCGACGACGTGCCGTGTCGAGTGCAGGTGTGCGACGGCTGCGAGGATGCTCGACGCGATCCCCACCGCCCCGGACAGGATCGGATCCCGTCCGGGACGCACCAGGTCAGGCGGTTGCACGAGCCGGGCATCGGTGGTGAACAGGGCGGCCAGGACGGTCTCGTCACGCCGGTCGACGGCGATCGCGTACTGCGCGACGAGATCCGACAGGGCGAGACGGTCGATGAGTTCGCGGGTCATGGGCGCAGACTACGGGGTGACCTGAGCCTGCATGGCTTCGAGGAAGCCCTCGCCGTGCGGCGGCAGGGTCCCCCATTCGCCGCGCAGATCGTGCTCGGGTGCCTCGAAAACCGTTCTTGCATGGCTGAACTCGAGGAAACCCTCGCGGCCGTGGTAGTGCCCCATGCCGGAGGCTCCGACGCCACCGAACGGCGCGTCGGTCATGCCGGGATGCATCATGACGTCGTTGACGGTGACGCCGCCGGAACTGGTCCGCGACAGGACCGCGTGCTGCTCCTCCGGGTCGGTGCCGAAGTAGTAGAGGGCCAACGGCTTCGGACGGCGGTTGATGTCCGCGACGACGTCCTCGGTCTGGTCGTACGGCAGCAGGATCACTGCGGGACCGAAGATCTCCTCCTGCATGATCTTCGACTCCTCCGGCGGCGAGATCACCAGGCGCAGCGGCCGCTTGCGGTCACCGTCGACGCGGGGAGACTCGTCGACCGGGGTGGCGACGATGAGGGCGCCGTGTTCACGGGCGTCGGCCACGAGTCCCTCGACCCGGGCCAGGTGTCGATCGCTCACGATGGCAACGACATCCGGGTTGTCGGTGACCGTCGGCAGCAGCGACGCATACGACTTCTCGAGCGCCTCGACGAACGTGTCGAGGTGTTCCCGCGGCACGTACACGACGTCGGGGGAGACGCACAGCTGACCCGCGTTGCTGGCCTTCGCGATTGCGATCTTGTTCGCTGCGGCGTCGAGGTCGGCGCTGCGGCCCACGACCGTCGGCGACTTGCCGCCCAGTTCGAGGGTGACGGGAACGAGATTCTTGGCGGCATTGGTCATGACCAGCTTGCCGACCTCGGTGCTGCCCGTGAACACCAGGTGATCGAACGGCAGCGATGTGAACGTGTCCGCCAGATCGGGTCCGCCCGTGACGACGGCGACCTCGGTCGGATCGAAGGCGTCGGCGACGGCGTCCGCCAGGACCTGCGCGGTCCGCGGAACGATCTCCGAGGGCTTGAGGATCGCCCGGTTGCCGGCGCCCAGCGCGCACGCGAGCGGGCTCAGCAGCGTGAACAGCGGCGCGTTCCACGTGCCGATGATGCCGACCGATCCCTTGGCCTGGTACTGCACGTACGCCTTGGCCCCCAACTGGTCGTACGGCGCGAACGCGGGCCGCTCGTCGTCGCCCATCCACGACTCGAACGCATCACGGGTGTGCTTGAGCGACGTGAGCGACCCCAGGATGTCGTTCATGATCGAGTACGCGGCGAGGCGTCCGTCGAAGTCGGCGTCGATCGCCTCGGTCAGAGACTTGTGGTGGCGCACCAGGAGATCGATCATCCGCTGCAGACGGTCGCGTCGTACCTCCGCCGACGCCGGACCCTGTTCCACAGCCGCGCGTTTCTGCGCTTCGAGGATTCGGGGCAGTTCCGCGATCGGGGTGGTGACGATGACCGTCTCGCTCATGGGTAACTCCTGTCGTTGCCGATGTCACGAAGTTAACGAGCTGTGGCGGCAGTAACACTTCCCGTCTCGTTGACCGGGAATGTCGGAAAAACCGGCCGACGAGAACGTGTTCCAGTTAGGATGCGTCATGCGTATCGCCAAGACCGCCGCCCTGTCCGTGCTGGCCGTATCGGCCGTCGCCGTCGCCGCCCCCGCTGTGGCCACGGCCGCACCGAACCCCGCCGACACCCCGAACCAGGCCGCGGCCCGCGCCTACATCGACGCCCTCGTCAGCCACGACGCGTCCGCGGTGCGGTTCACACCGGACGCCACCCGCGTCGAGGTCGGCCTGCAGACCGGGTTCAACGGCCGCCAGCTCACCGACGACCTGAACCACGGCATCCAGTACCGCGTCGTCCAGGGTGTGCGCGACCTGACCATGACCGAGTCCGGTGACACCGTGCACACCCGCTACCTGCTCGATTCCGGGGTCGGGGAACAGCGCCTCATGACCGTCGAGATCGTCGAGACGTTCGACCTCGTCGACGGTGCGATCCACCGGATCGAGGCGAACATCGTGCCGGTCTCCCTGTCCTGACCGGGCTTTCGGCGTAGCTTGACCGACGACGGCAGTACACGACGGAAAGGGACGGCAATGGCGGACGGTACACGGCAGGTGGCGGTGGTTTCGGGTGCGGCACGCGGAATCGGGGCGGCGATCGCGAAACGACTCGGCTCCGACGGGTTCGCTGTCGCCGTCCTCGACCTCGACGAATCATCCTGCGCCGACACGGTATCCGCGATCCGGGCGGCCGGCGGAGAGGCGCTCGCCGTGGGCGCCGACGTGTCCGACGAGGCCGCCGTGGCGACCGCCGTCGACCGCATCGCCGGTGAACTCGGCCCGCCCACCGTCGTCGTCAACAACGCCGGCATCACCCGCGACAACCTGCTGTTCAAGATGAGCGTCGACGACTGGGACGCCGTGATGAACGTGCACCTGCGCGGCGCGTTCCTGCTCACCCGCGCCGTGCAGAAGCACATGGTCGACGCCCGGTGGGGGCGCATCGTCAACCTGTCCAGCATCTCCGCTCTCGGCAACCGTGGCCAGGCCAACTACTCCGCCGCGAAGGCCGGCATGCAGGGCCTGACCAAGACCCTCGCTCTCGAACTCGGACAGTTCGGTGTCACCGCCAACGCGATCGCCCCGGGCTTCATCGCCACCGAGATGACCGAGGCCACCGCGCAGCGACTCGGGGTGTCGTTCGACGAGTTCAAGGCGACCATTGCGGCCGAGACGCCGGTCCGCCGGGTCGGGGTTCCCGACGACATCGCGCACACCGTGTCGTTCCTCGTCAGCGAGGGGGCCGGATACGTGTCCGGTCAGGTGATCTACGTGGCGGGCGGTCCGAAGGCCTGACCCGGCTCGGCCCGGCGTTGGACGTCGAGGGCGAGCTGGGTGCGGGACGCGCACCCGGTCGCCGCCAGGATGCGGCTGACGTACTTCTTCACGGTGTCCTCGGTGAGGGTGAGCCGACGGGCGATCGCGGCGTTGCTCAGCCCGTCGGCGACCAGCCGGGCCACCTCGCGTTGACGGTCGGTCAGTGCCGCGAGCAGGTCCCGCCCGGGCGCATTCACGAGACTGCGGGTGAGCACCGACAGCTGACGGGCCAGCAGGCGCAGTGCCACGAAATCCCGTGGCCCGAGCGCATTCTCGTCGACGTCGTACAGGCCGACCAGGGCCCGCGCGCGGCCGGGCAGCTCGAGGTGCAGCGCGTTGACCGAACGCCACACGTCGAGGTACTCGCGGACGTAGGTCGCGGACTCCGCCGGAAGATCGTGCAGGTCGCGCAGCGACGCCACCCGCGTCGCCTCCAGCCGGCGCCGCGCCTCCGGCGTCCCGAAGACGTCGAAACGGGCCCAGTCCTGCTGGTAGACAGCGCGTGTGCGCTCCCACCCGGCCGCACCGGCGAGCGCGGCGTCGGGGTCGACGAACTGGCTCTCGAACGAGTCCCCGACGAAGCAGGTCGCGACCCGCACCGGGAACACGTCGGTCATCGCGCCGACGATCCGGGTGCGGAACTCCGGCACCGTCCGGACGTCGTCGCACCGCTCGAGGACCGCGAACACTCGCTCGTAGTCGGCGGTACGCAACGAGGACTCGATCAACAGTTCACCACCCATTCGCGTCGAACGGTCTACGCCGAGCGGGACACAGGAATTGTCCACCAAAGTGCACTGTCGCCTCGGCGGAGCCGATTCTATCGTCGGGATCCACTGCGTTTCAGCGAATTCCCGAGGAGTACACGCATGGGCAGGCTACGGTTCGGTGCGTTCGTCGCGCCCCATCATGCAGCAGGGCAGAATCCGACCGTCGCGCTGCAGCGCGACCTCGAGCTGGTGGAGCATCTCGACCGTCTCGACTTCGACGAGGTGTGGATCGGTGAACACCACTCGGCGGGCAGCGAGATCATCGGCAGCCCCGAGATCTTCATCGCCGCGGCGGCCGAGCGCACCAAACGCATCAAACTCGGCACCGGAGTCACCTCCCTGAGCTATCACAACCCGCTGTGGGCGGCCGAGCGGATGGTGCTGCTCGATCACCTCACCCGTGGCCGCGTCATGCTCGGTGTCGGGCCGGGCTCGTTGCCCACCGATTCGGCGATGATCGGCCTCGACCCCACCGAGTGCCGCGAACTGCTCGACGACAACCTCGACATCGTGATGCGACTGTTGAACGGTGAGTCGGTGACCGCGACGACCCAGACGCACACCCTGGTCGACGCCCAGCTGCAGATGCGGCCCTACTCGCACCCGTGCTTCGACATCGTCGTCGCCGGCGTGGCCTCGCCCACCGGACCACGGTTGGCCGGCAAGCACGGTCTGGGCCTGCTGTCGATCGGCGCGACCCTCACTCCCGAAGGCTTCGACGCCCTCGGCCACCATTTCGGCATCATGGAGGAGCGGGCCGCCGAATTCGGGACCACCGTCGACCGCGACCAGTGGCGGCTGGTGTGCCCCATGCACATTGCCGAGACGGAGGAACAGGCCCAGCAGGACGTCCGCTTCGGTCTCGGTGAATGGATCGACTATTTCGGCAAGGTCGCGGCCTTCCCGCACTTCGGCTCCGGTGGGGCGTCCATGGACCAGATGATCCAGTACATGAACCATTCGGGCATGGGCATCATCGGCACCCCCGCGCAGGCGCGCGAACTGGTCCAGAAGCTCGTCGACCAGTCCGGCGGCTTCGGCTCGATGCTTGTCATGGGCACCGACTGGGCCGCCCCGGCGGCGACCAGACGTTCGTTCGAGCTGATCGCGCAGCAGGTGGCACCGCACTTCCAGGGGCAGTCGCAGCCGTTGCTGGACGCGGCGGCCCGGGCCGGGAAGGTGCGTGACGGCCACAACCGGGCGCAGCACGCGGCGATCGCGCACATGACGCGCAAGTACGAGGACGAACTGGCGGCCAAGGGATGAGGGCAGTGGTCCTGCACGGGGTCGACGATCTGCGGGTCGAGGACGTGCCGGAGCCGGAACTGCGCGACGGCCACGTCCTGATCGACGTGGCGTACAACGGAATCTGCGGATCGGACCTCGGGATGATCCACTCGTTCGGCATCTCCGAGCACCCGCATCCGCTCACCGGCGCCTGTGGGCCGCAGATCCTCGGTCACGAATTCTCCGGGGTGGTGCGCGAGGTCGGTGCGGGCGTCGAGGACCTGTCCGTCGGCGACCGCGTGGTGGTCCAGCCGAACTACTCGTGCGGCACGTGCGTGCGGTGTTCCGCCGGACACGACCACCTGTGTCAGGTCATCGCGTTCCACGGACTCGACGCGGACGGCGGCGGGCTGTCGGAGCGCACGGCGGTTCCGGCGGGCAACGTGCACAAGATCCCGGACGGGGTGAGCCTCCGTCAGGCCGCGGTGGTCGAGCCGCTGGCCGTGGCGCTGCACGCCGTCGCACTGTCCGGCGTCCGGCCGGGGGCATACGCGGTGGTGCTCGGGGCCGGTCCGATCGGCATCGCGACGGCTCTCGATCTGCGGGCCGGGGGCGTCGACCGGATCCTGCTCAGCGAGCCGTCCCCGACTCGTCGGGCCGTCGCGCAGGCATTGGGATTCGACGTGATCGATCCCGCGGTGCAGGATCCCGCGGCGGCCGTCGCCGAGCGCACGGCCGGCGTCGGCGCGGACGTGGTGTTCGAGTGCGCCGGTGTCGCGGCGGCGGTGCAGACCGCGCTCGGCGCGGTGCGGGCCCGCGGGTCGGTGGTCCTGCTCGCCACCTACAAGGAGCCGGTGCCACTCGCCACGTACCTGCTGATGTTCACCGAGGCGCGGCTGATGGCATCGCTGGCCTACTCGCGCAACGAGTTCCGCACCGTCATCGACCGGATGGCGGCCGGGGCGTACCCGCTCGACGGGTGGGTCGAATCGGTCCCGCTCGCGGACGTGGTGGTGGAAGGTGTGCAGGCGGCGTCCGCCGGCCGGCGCATGAAGGTACTCGTGGAGGTGGGACATGGCTGAGGGTGGATCCGTGGGCAACCGGTTCGGCGGCAGGGTCGCGGTCGTGACCGGCGCGGCATCGGGCATCGGGGCGTCCGTCGCGACACGACTGGTCGCCGAGGGCGCGTCCGTCGTCGGGATCGACGTCGCCACCGATGCGCTCGACGCGATGGAGAAGGAACTCGGCGAGAGGTTCGTCGGTGCTCCCGCGGACGTCACGAACGAGGACGAGGTCGCCGCGGCCGTCGCGGTGGCGACCGAACGCTTCGGTGGGCTCGACATGGCGTTCAACGTCGCCGGGGCGCAGAAGGGCGGGCAGATCCTCGACCTCGAGGAAGCAGACTGGGACTTCACCGTCGACCTCGTGCAGAAGGGAGTGTTCCTGTGCACCAAGCACGAGGCCCGGCACATGGTGGCGGGCGGGCGCGGCGGCGCCATCGTCAACGTCGCGTCGCTCAACGGGCACGTGCCGCTCATCGGCGGCAGCCCGTACGCGACGGGCAAGGCGGGCGTCGAGATGTTCGGCAAGAACGCGGCGGTCGAGTTGGCGCGCCACGGGATCCGCGTCAACACGGTGCTGCCCGGTCTGGTCGACACCCCGCTGGTGGCCGCGGTGACCGGCTACCAGCCGCTGCTGGACATGTTCGTCGAGCGCATCCCGATGGGCCGGCCCGCGAGTCCGGACGAGATCGCGGCGCCGTGCCTGTACCTGGCCGGCGACGACGCGAGCTACATCACCGGGACCAGCCTCGTGGTCGACGGTGGCTGGGAGATCTCCAACTACCCGGACTTCACCAAGCTCGGCGGTTAGCGCTCGGGCTCAGTGCCACCGGTGGTCGACGATCGGCGTCCGCGGCCCGAACTTCGGTTTCCGTGCCTGACCGCTGACTTCGAGGAGCCGGACCGCCCGATAGCGGTGCGGGCGCAGATCCGCGAGGTACTCGACCATGTCGGCGTCGTCGAGAGGGCGTCCGAGCAGCGTCCACCCGACCGTGGCGGCGAGATGGAAATCGCCGACCGACAACGCATCCGCGTCCCCGAGCGCCCGCTGCGCCACCTCCGCTGCCGTCCACGCCCCCACCCCCGGCACGGACTGCAGCCGCTGCTGCGCGTCGGACGACCCCAGATCGACGACGGCCTCCAACCGGTCCGCGACCCGAGCACACTCGACGATCGTCCGCGCCCGCCGCGGATCGACGTTCGCGCGGTGAAACTCCCACGACGGGACCCGGCGCCACACCTCCGGACCCGGCGGCACCCGCATCCCCTCCGGGGCCGGCCCCGGAGCCGGCGTTCCGAACGCCGTGACGAGCCTGCCCCACGACGCCCGCGCCGCCACGGTGTGCACCCGCTGCTCCAGAATCGCGGGCACCAGCGCCTCGAACACCCGCCCGGTCCGCACGACTCGCAGATCCGGGAACCGCCGGTGCGCCTCGACCAGTTTCGGATGCGTCGGCGTGAACCCGGCGGCATCGTCGTGGGCCCCGAGCAGCCCCGGCAGGAACGCGTCGAACACGTCGGCACCCGGACCCCACACCTGCACGTCGACACGTGACGGCCCCTGCTGCCGCAACCGGTACGTCACCGGTCCCGACGGCAGCAACGACGCCCGCCACACCGTGCCGTCGGACTCCACCCGATGACACGGATCGAACCGGCCGCGCCGCAACGGCGACAACGTCGACGCCAGGTCCACAGGCCGTTCCGTGACCACCTCGCACCGCATATCGGCCAGCGTAGGCGCTGCGCACCCGCGTGCCTTTTCGGTGGCGTCCGCTACCGAAAGGCACACGGGGGCCGGAGACGCCTATTGTTCACAATCGTGATCATCGTGAGTACGGACGGATCCTGTCTGAAGAATCCGGGCGGTGCGATCGGCTGGGCGTGGGTCGCGCACGACGGAGGCAGTCGATCCGGTGGCGACGTGTCGGGGACGAACCAGATCGCGGAACTGTGGGCGTTGGTGGAGGCGATCGTCTCGCATCCCGGCCCCGAACCTCTGCTCATCGAGTCGGATTCGCAGTACGCCATCAAATGCGCGTCGGAATGGCTGCCCGGCTGGAAACGCAAGGGGTGGAAGACGTCGTCCGGCGGGGCGGTGAAGAACCTCGAACTGGTGCAGGACATCGACCGGGCCATCACCGAACGATCCGGACCGGTCCGCTTCCGGTGGGTGCGCGGCCACGTCGGCAACCACTTCAACGAGATGGCCGACCAACTCGCCGGGGAAGCCGCACGGGCCGTCCGCAGCGACCCGGGGCAGGCGCGGCCGTGGCGCGGGCTCGCACGGCCGGACACGGCCCCCGCTCCCGCTCCTGCTCCTGCCCCCGTGACCGCCGGCGAACCGGAGCCACTGCTCACGCTGTTCTGACCGTCAGGGGAGGAAGCGCGGCCGCCCGGCGTCCATCCAGTCACGGAACCGGGCGTCGATCCGCTCCGCGATCACGTCGTACGTCTCCCAGCTGTCCTCGACCCGGTAGATCTCTGCCGCGTCCGTGTCGAACGCGGCGACGTAGTCCTCGATGTATCGGGAGTCGTCGTTCTTACCGGCGTAGTACGCGACGGCGAAGGCGTTGCCGTCGGCGGTGAGATCGTCGCTGACGAACTTCTCGTCGAGCACCTCCATCAGGTAGGCGCCGGGCGTCGTCTCCCGCGACTCGAGCGGCTCGAGTTCGTCCTCCACGTCCTCGCCCGCGAAGCCGCTCAGTAGGCACCACGCGACGAACATGCCGATGTGCGTGCCGCCGGCCGCATTCGGCAGGTCTTCGGGAAAGATGCCGCCGTAGTGCCAGTCGGCGTCGTCGTACTTCGTCATGGAGTCCGTCATGGATCTGCTTTCTTGGAGTCGGTCCGCGTCGCTGCCCGACAAACGAGATGGTCGCCGCAACTCCTCGCGGAGAAGTTGCGGCGACCATCCGATCACGGCGTGCGTCGACTACGTCAGCGAGCCCTCGTGGACGTCGCGGATGAAGGCGGGGAGGGGTTCGCCGGCGCGCAGCTTCGATGCGAGGGCGGGGTCGGCGAGGTGCAGGCGGCCGATCGCGATGAGGTCGAATTCGCCGCTGCCGATGCGCTTCTCGAGTTCGGGGATGTTGTCGACGGTGGGGGCGGATCCGTCGATACGGCTGTCGCGCAGCGACTTTCCGATGCCGACGCTACCGACGGCCATCGTGATCTTGCCGGTGACCTCCTTGGCCCAGCCGGCCAGCGAGCGTTCGCTGCCCTCGAAGGCGGGGAAGTCGAAGCGGCGGATGCTGGCGTCGAAGACGTCGACCCCGGCGTCGGCGAGCGCACCGAGGATCACCTTCAGTTCGTCGGGCGTCTCGGCGATGCGCGCGGTGTAGTTCTGCTGCTTGTGCTGCGAGAAGCGGTAGAAGATCGGGTAGTCCTCGCCGATCTCGGCGCGGATGGCCTTGACGACCTCGACGGGGAAGCGGGTACGGCGCTCGAGGTCGCCGCCCCACGCGTCGTCACGCTTGTTGGTGCCGGCCCACAGGAACGAGTCCAGCAGGTAGCCGTGACCGCCGTGCAGGGCGATGCCGTCGAAGCCGACGTCGATCGCGTTGCGGGCCGCGCGGGCGAACGCCGAGATGACGTCCGCGATGTCCTGCTCGGTCATCGCCTCGGTGGGCTCCTGGACCCACGAGGTGTACGACTCCGGGTACGACGTGGTGCCCAGCGGACCCCACTCGCCGGACGGGCGCATCGGCTTGAGCGCGGGATCGACCTTGCTCATCGCGCCCCACAGCGGGCCGACGTGCCACAGCTGCGGAATGATCTTGCCGCCGGCCTCGTGGACATCGTCGACGACCTTGCGCCAGCCGGCGAGGGCGTCGTCGCCGAAGAGGCGCGGGACGCGCGAGTTGTCGACCGAGGTCTCGTGGTCGATCGCGACACCCTCGGTGACGATCAGGCCTGTGCCGCCCTCGGCGCGACGACGGTAGTAGCCCGCGACGTCGTCCCCGGGGATGCCGTCGATCGAGTAGGAACGCGTCATCGGCGACATGACGATGCGGTTCGCGAGTTCGAGCGAACGCACCGTGAGCGGCTGGAACAGGGGAGATGAAGTGGTCATGTCGTCTGTGCCTTCTCGGGATCGTCGTAAACCAAGCAATTGCTAGGTAGAGTCCCAGGTGTGTTCCGGGCCGTCAAACCGGGATCTCACCCAGTGCGAGCCGGCCCCGGCTAGGGTCGGCGGGAGTGCCCGGCCGGGCCCGACGGAAAGGGGATGCCCGTGTGCGAACCGGTGGGCGAGACCGTCCACGACCACACGTCCGAGGTGGCCGACGTCGCCGCGTTCCGGGAACGGCTGGGGCTGGACGCGCTGATCGACGTGCACACCCACTTCATGCCGCAGAACGTTCTCGACAAGGTGTGGGCGTACTTCGACTCCGCCGGCCCGCTCACCGGCCGACCCTGGCCGATCCGGTACCGCATCGAGGAACAGGCGCGCGTCGGGCAGCTGCGCGCGTTCGGGGTCCGACGCTTCACCTCGATGCTCTACCCGCACAAGCCGGGCATGGCAGCGTGGCTCGACCAGTGGTCCGCGGACTTCGCGTCCCGCACCCCCGACTGCCTGCACACCGCCACGTTCTATCCGGAGGAGTCGGCGCCCGGCTACGTCGCCGACGCGCTCGCTGCCGGGGCACGCGTATTCAAGTCCCACATCCAGGTCGGCGACTACGACCCGAACGATCCACTGCTGGACGCGGTATGGGGGCTGCTCGAGGACGCCGGAACCCCGATCGTCGTGCACTGCGGATCGGGTCCCGCGCCCGGACGGTTCACCGGCCCCGACCGCATCGCCGCCCTGCTGGCCCGCTACCCGCGGCTGCCGCTGATCGTCGCCCACATGGGCATGCCCGAATACGCCGAGTTCCTCGACCTCGCCGACCGGTATCCGAGGTTGCTCCTCGACACCACCATGGCGTTCACCGACTTCACCGAATCGGACATCCCGTTCCCGCGGGACGCCGTGCCCCGCCTCCGTGACCTCGGCGACCGGATCCTGTTCGGCAGCGACTTCCCCAACATCCCCTACCGCTACCTCGACGCCCTCGAGGCCCTCGAACGCTTCGGCCTCGGCGACGACTGGGTGCGCGGCGTCGTCCACCACAACGCGGCGACGCTGTTCGGGCTCGGCTGACGGCCGTCCCGTCCGACGGCGATCGATGCGACGGTTGACCTTGCCGTAGCGGAAATGTTTACGGTCGGCTGTCATGACCATTTCACTGATCGACAGTGCTCCGGCGATGACACGCGTTCTGGACGCGGCGGTGGAAGACCGGGCCGACCTCGTGCGCGAGATGTGGGCGCCGATGGCGGGGATGTACCACTTCGTCCCGGGTGGGGTCGACATGGCCGATGTGCATCGGCAGAATTTCGGCTTCGACTGGGAAGGCCCCGTGGACCGTCTGCGAGAAGGCTTGGATGCTCTGGTCGCCGCCGATGCGTGGCGCCGCATCGCGGACGCACTCGAGGTCGGCGCTGCGGCCCTGACGTCCGTGGATCCCGGCGCGACGGTTCCCGACATGAACGTGCTGCTCGTGCTGGGGGACCCGACCGACGAGCATTTCCTCGACGAGGTACAGGGTCTTTCGGGGTTCGGCGGGATCAGCGGCTACATCGTCGTCACCGTCTGGCCCACCCCACGCGTCCTCGCCCGACTCGAAGCCATCGCGGTTCACGAACTTCACCACAACGTCCGCTACTCCCCGGGTGGAATCCTCTGGAACCCGGCCACCGTGACGGTCGGTGAGCATGTCGTGGCCGAGGGGCTGGCGGACGTGTTCGCGACGGAACTGTACGGCGACGCGGGCTACACGCACTTCGTGGGCGAGCGAACACGTGCAGACGACGGCGTGCTGGCGAAGGTCGTCTCGGGTCTCGAGGTCACCGGGATGCAGGATTTCGCTGCCTGGGTCCTCGGCGACTCCACGGCACGGCTGTTCGGCGGTGAGCCCGTCGGACTACCGACCGGAGCCGGGTATGCCGCGGGTGCCCGGCTCGTCCACGCATATCTGGAGGCTTCCGGCAGTACGGCAGCGCAGGCCGTTCGTACTCGGGCCGCCGACATCCTCCGCACCGCTCTGCCGCGGCTCGGTCTCGTTCCGACCGGGAGACACTGAGCATCACCTCGAATGTCAGGAGCCCACGATGGAGTGGACGGTCAAGGAACTTGCCGAGCGCGCGGGCATCAGCGGCCGTACCCTGCGTCACTACCACGACATCGGGCTACTCGAACCCGACCGCGTCGGGTCCAACGGCTACCGCTATTACGGACCCGACGCTGTCACACGTTTGCACCGCATCCTGCTGCTGCGCGACACGGGCATGGCCCTGGGTGAGATCGCCGCAGTACTCGATGCCCCGGAAGCCACCACTGCGGAGATCGAAGCGCTCCAGGCGCATCTGCGGCAGTTGGTCGCGGATCGAGAGGCCTTGGACAGGCGCATCGACACGGTCGAACACACCCTGGCCATGCGACGTCAGGGCCGCGAACCGCAGATGGACGTGATGCTGCAAGGCTTCAACGACCGTTACGAAGACGAGGTCGTCCAACGTTGGGGGCGTGAAGCCTTCGAGGTGTCGAACCGGTGGTGGCACAGCAAATCCGTTCGCCGACAACGGGAATGGAAGGACGCTGCGGAGGCGCTCCTCGCCCGTTGGCGTGAGCTGCAGGAGGAAGGATGCGACCCCGATTCCGCGGCCGCCCAGGAGCATGCTGCCGTGCACCTGGCCTGGTTCGCCGATATTCCGGGAACACCGACCCACGCCGGTGACGCGGAAAGATCCACCGCGATGGTGCTGGGTGTGGCCGCGAAGTACGAGACCGACCCGGACTTCCACCGAGCCTTCGGTAGCCGAGCCGCCGCACGCTTCGCTGCGACCGCGTTGCGCATCCATGTGCAGCATCCGTCCTGATCGCGCGCACGGGTGCGGGGACCGGTCGCAGTGCACGGAGTCGATCGACGGCCCGGCGGTGTGTCTAGCCGGCGTGCGGATCGGCCACCCCGTACAGGCGGGTCGCGATGCGCTCGAGGTGCCGGCGGTCCGTGGCGCTGAGCACCGAGAATGTGTCGGCTTCGATGGCGTCGAGCAGGGCGTCGCTCTCGTCGAGCAGGGCTCGTCCGGTGTCGGTGACGGTGACGATCTGGCGTCGCCGGTCCTGTGGGTCGCGTTCGCGGAGGATGTAGCCGTTCTCCTGGAGGCCGTCGAGGTAGGCGACGATGTCGCCGGGGTCGACGACGACGCGTTTCGCGAGTTCCTTCTGATGGCACGGGCCGAGGTCGACGAGGGTGCTGAGGATCGCGTGCTGGTTCGGTAGGAGCCCCACCTGCGCGAGTGCGTCGGCGTACACCTGCCGGACCCGCAGTGCGGCGCGGACGAACACGAATCCGGGTCGCCGGGACAGGCCGGGGAGGTTGTCGGTCGAGCTCATGGCCCGATTGTAGGGCGGCCCAACGGTTGCAGCCCTCCGGGGAGCGGGCGTATTAAATCGGCCCACCCAATAGATGGCATTGCCAATGATTGGCTTACATGTGTAGCTTCGCGGTATCCACCGAACGAGGGGAGAGTGTTGTGATCCAAGAACTGTCGTACATCGGAATCGGCTCGCCGCACGCCGAGGACTGGCGGCGTTACGGCACCGAGTTGCTCGGGGCGATGCTCGCCCCGGACGGGCCCGACGGTGCCGTCCGGCTCGCCGTCGACGACGTCGACTACCGCATAGCGGTCCACCCGGCGTCCGAGGACGAGTTCCGGTACGCCGGCTGGGGAGTGGCCAACGAGACCGACCTGCATGCCTTCGCGTCCCATCTGGAGTCCCGGGGCGTGACGGTGCACCACGGCGACGCGGAGTTGCTGCGCGAGCGGCAGGTGGCCGGCCTGGTGTGGTTCGAGGACCCGTGGGGTCTGCGCCACGAGCTGAGCTGGGGTAAGGCGGCCACCCCGCTGTCGTTCCGGGCCGGGCGCACCATGCGAGGCGGGTTCGTCACCGGCGAGCAGGGGCTCGGGCACGTGGTCTTCCAGGTGCCGGACATCGCCCGCGCCGATCACTTCTACGTCGACGTACTCGGTTTCCGGCTCTCCGACCGCGTCACGGTCGGTGCCGGCGGTGCCGACAGTACCGTCGACGTACGCTTCTATCACGTCAACGGACGGCACCATTCGCTCGCACTGGCGGAACTGCCCGGCCACGTCGGGTTCAACCACCTCATGCTCGAGGTGGAGCACATGGACGATCTGGGCCGGCTGATCGACCTGCTCGACGAGCACGACGTCGAGATCGTGCAGTCCCTCGGCCGGCACACCAACGATCTGATGACGTCGGTGTACATCGGTAGTCCGTCGGGCCTGCAGATCGAGTACGGTTTCGGCGGTCTCGCTGTCGACGACCTCAGCTGGGTGGCCCGCACCTACACCCGGCCGAGCTACTGGGGGCACAAGCGTTCCGCGGCCGCACAGGCGGCACTGCCCGGCATCGTGAAACCGCTTGCTGCGGAAGCGCGCTGACGCTTCCGTGCCCCCGCCCTGGTCGGCGGGGGCACGGAGGCGGTGGTGCTAGTTCAGGTCTTCTGCGATCACCTTCGCCATGTTGCGCTCGGCGAGCGCGGTGATGGTGACGAACGGGTTGACACCGACGTTGCCGGGGACGAGGGAACCGTCGACGACGTACAGGCCGGGGTGGCCCGGGAGACGGCCGTAGTTGTCGGTGGCCTCGTTCAGGACGCAGCCGCCGAGCGGGTGGTACGTGAAGTCGTCGCCCCACGTCTTGTACAGACCGAATAGGTCGGTGCGGTAGATCGTGCCTTCCTTCTTGTTGATCTTGTCGAAGACCTTCTTGGCCATGTCGATACCGACCTGGTTCTGGGACTGCGCCCACGTCAGATCGACCTTGCCGGTACCCGAATTGAACTGGAAGCGGGCACGTTCCGGGTTCTTCGTGATCGCCAGGTACAGGCTGACGTACGTTTCGAGGCCCGCGGGCAGCGGTGCGATCTCGGCGAAGATCGGGGCCGTCGGATCGTCCCAGTTGTCGATGCCCATCGTCGGGATGGTGGCCTGCTGGGAACCGGTGGCGTCCCACATGTGGTTGGCCCGGCCGACCATGATGTTGCCGTTGTTGCCCCAGCCCTCACCCACCTGCGACGGCAGGTTCGGCAGGTGCCCCTGCGCCTTCATCGCGACGAGCAGCTTGCTGGTGCCGACACTGCCGGCCGCGAAGAACACCCGGTCGGCGGTGACGACCTTGGTGGCGACGATGTTGCCCTGCTCGTCGATCTGTTCCATCGTGACGCTGTAACCGCTGCCCGATGCCGGGACGACCTTCGTGACGCGGTGCAGGGTGGTGACGGTCAGCTTGCCGGTCGCGGCGGCCTGCGCCAGATACGTCTTGTCGAGGGACTTCTTGCCGTGGTTGTTGCCGTAGATGACCTCACCGCCGAGACCCGACTTGGTGACCTGCCCGGCGGCTTCCTTCTTCATGTAGTCGAAGTCGTACACGTTGGGCACGAACACCGTGTTGAAACCGGAACGCTGCGCGGTCTTGCGGCCGGTGCGGGCGAACTGGTACCACGGCGTCGACTCGAACCACGCCTGATCGATGTTGTTGACCCCGAGACCGGTGTTGGCGCGCGGGAAGAAGGTGCCGTACATCTCGTTCGCGTCGACCGACGGCAGGATCTCCTCGAACCAAGCGCGCTTCGGGGTGACCGCCATACCGCCGTTGACGAGCGAACCGCCACCGACGCCGCGACCCTGGTAGACCTTGATGCCGCCGAAGCGCTCGCAGTCGAGGACCCCGGTGTACTTCTCGATGTTCTTGTCGATGCCGAAGCCCATGAAGTTGCTGACCGGCTGAGCGGTCCTGTCGGACAGCCACATCGAGCGCTTGTCCGGGTCGAGCATGCCGCAGAACGTCGTGCCGTCGGGGCCGGGAGCGTCCCAACTGCGGCCCATCTCCACGAGCTGGGTGGGGATGCCTGCCTGCGTCAGGCGGAGAGCGGCGACTGCACCGCCGTAGCCACTGCCGATCACGAGTGCCGGAACACGGTCGCCGTCGGAGAGCGCACGGCGAGGGGCGGCGGAAGCGGTGGTCGAGGTGGCAGCGGAGAGCGCCACGGCACCCGCGGCCACGCCCGCCCCGGCAAGGAATCGGCGGCGTGAAACGGATGCCGCCCCCCGAGTTGCAGCAGCCTTGTTCGCCCGGTTTTCGAACATGTGTCTCCTCTGTCGGCGGTTTGTTCGGTTGCCTGGACAGGTGTGCAGGCTTCGAGCGTTATACCGCCGACAGAGGAGGTTACGAGGCAGTACCGGAAAATTGGTGCGCCCCGGATGAATGCCGCGGATCAGGCTTCGGCGGGGGCCTCGGTCGCGAGCGCGAACTTCTCCAGGCCGGCGACACCGTAGGCCGCGTAGGTCTCGTACGGGCCGCGACCCGAGAAGTACGGCGTCATCTGCCCGGCGAGCTCCTCGACGGTGAACGCCGAACCGGCCGCGTCGAAGCGGTTCTCGACCTGCGGCGCAGCCATGAGCGCGACCATCTTGCCGTAGACCACGAAGACCTGGCCGTTGATCTCGTCGGACGCCGGGGAGGCGAGGTAGTTGACGAGGGTGGCGACGCGCTCGGGGGCGAGCGGATCGAGGCCCTGCACGCCGCTGTTGTCCTCGGTGCCGAACGCCTGGGCGGTCATCGCCGTCCGGGCGCGCGGGCAGATCGCGTTGGAACGCACGCCGTAGCGGGACAGGCCCTGCGCGCTCGACAGCGTGAGAGCGGTGATGCCGGCCTTGGCGGCCGAGTAGTTGGGCTGGCCGGCGGAGCCGAACAGGAACGCCTCCGAGGAGGTGTTGATGATGCGGCCGTAGACCGGGCCGTCGGCAGCCTTGCTGGCGTTGCGCCAGTGCACCGCAGCGGCGTGCGACGTGGCGGCATGTCCCTTGAGGTGGACGCGGATGACGTCGTCCCAGTCGGACTCCGACAGGTTGAAGATCATCTTGTCGCGGAGGATGCCCGCGTTGTTGACGAGGATGTCCATCGACCCGAAGTTCGCGACGGCCTCCGCGACCATCCGCTCGCCGAGTGCCCAGTCCGAGACATCGCCGGTGATCGCGAGGGCCTGGCCGCCTGCGGCCTTGATCTCGTCGACGACGTCGTGGGCGGCAGCGCCCATGTCGTTGACGACGACGGCCGCGCCGGCCTGTGCGAGGCCGAGGGCTTCGGCGCGGCCCAGTCCCGCACCCGCACCCGTGACGATGGCCGTCTTACCGGCCAGGCTCAGATTCTCCACCATGTCAGGCTCCTTTTACCTTCCGTGCAGTTCCCTAAAAAATAGTATTCATTCTAGTCGATTTGCAACAGGTTCCCACTGACTGCGACGACCCGGGCTCGAGGCGGCGCGATGTGGATGACGTGCATGTCGACCTCGCGATCGTGGAGCGTAGAGCGACCTGTCGGTTCGCTCACCCCTCTCAATATCGAAATATGTTCTACCAAACACCGTGTGACGGCCGGCACACAAGCGTCCAGTTTGTGGTAGAACGCACTCTATTCGTAGTGCGAACCACCTGAAGGGCCAGTAATGTCACTCAATCTCGCGGATCTGACGGAAGCGGTGGTCGACGCCATCCCGGACAAGGTCGCGCTCGCGTGCGGTTCCGAGACGCGGACGTTCGCCGAATTCGATGCCGAGGCCAACCGCATCGCGCACTTCCTGGCCGCGCAGAACGTGCAGCCCGGCGACCACGTCGGACTGCACGCCCGCAACAGCATCGAGTTCGTCGAGGCCCTGCTCGGCTGTCTCAAGATCCGCGCCGTGCCCGTCAACGTCAACTTCCGGTACGTCGACGCCGAACTCGAATACCTGTACAACGACGCGAAGCTGAAGGCGGTCGTCGCCGACGGAGAGTTCAGCGACACCATCGCCGCCGTCCTGCCCACGTGCCCCGAGCTGAAGCACATCGTGCTGGTCGGAGAACCGGCCGGACCGGCCCTCGCCGAAGCTGCCGCCACCGCCGGAGTGTCGGTTGCGGACTACCACAAGGCGATCGCCGACCAGTCGCCCGAACGAGACTTCCCCGAGCGCTCGGACGACGACATCTACATCATCTACACCGGCGGCACCACCGGCATGCCCAAGGGCGTCATGTGGCGGCACGAGGACTTCTACCACGCGGCCCTGTCCGGCGGCGCCGTCATGGGCGGCGACCCGATCCTGACGCCCGCCGACCTGGGTGCGGCCGCGGCCGCCAACCAGTTCTCCATGACCTACCTCGTCACCGCGCCGCTGATGCACGGTGCGGCGTCGTACTCGCTGTTCACGTGCATGTTCATGGGTTCCAAGCAGGTCCTCATGCCCAAGTACGAGCCGGTCGCCGCGCTCGAGCTCGTCCACGAGCACAAGATCAACGTCGTGATGGTGGTCGGAGACGCGATCGCCCGCCCACTCGCCGACGCGATCGAGGAGCACGGCGACCGGTTCGATCTGAGCACGCTGTGGATCATCGGCTCCGGCGGCGCCCTGTGGTCGGCCAGCGTCCGCGAGAAGCTCAACAAACTGCTGCCCAACACGTACCTGCGCGACGCGTTCGGCTCGTCGGAGTCCGGCAACGACGGCGAACTGAAGAAGGACGAGGACGGCCTGCTGCGGATGCCGCCGTCCCCGAAGGCCCGCGTCGTCGACACCGACTTCTCCACGATCGAGCCCGGCTCCGACACCGTCGGCTACCTGGCCCGGGCCGGTCACGTGCCGCTCGGCTACTTCGGTGACCCGGAGAAGACCGCGGCCACCTTCCCCGTCGTCGACGGGGTGCGGCTGTCGGTGCTCGGCGACCTCGCCCGCGTCGAAGCGGACGGCACCATCGTCGTCCTCGGCCGCGGCTCGTCGTGCATCAACACCGGCGGCGAGAAGGTGTACGCCGAGGAGGTCGAGGAAGCACTCAAGAGCCACCCCGACGTGCTCGACGCACTCGTCGCCGGCATCCCGGATCCCACGTACGGACAGCGGGTCTCCGCCGTCATCTCGGCCCGCGACGGCATCGACGACCTCGACGAGGACGAGGTGATCGCACACTGCCGCACCAAGATCGCCGGCTACAAGGTGCCGCGCACCGTCGTCGTGGTGCCCGACGTCGTGCGCTCGCCCAGCGGCAAGGCCGACTACCGGTGGGCCAAGACCACGCTCGAGGCCGCAGGCTGACAGCCGGTCTCCACGACAGTCCGACGGAAAGCGGCCCGCACCTCGATACGAGGTGCGGGCCGCTTCGGCGTGTACGGGCGATCAGCTGCCGGCGCGGGCGAGCAGTTCCACGGCCTTCGGGTTGCCGTTGAGCGCGCGCGACGTGCGGCGCGCGATCTTCCACTCGCCGTCGACCTTGACCAGCTCGAACCGGTTCGCCGTCACCCGCCACACCCGGAACGAGTCCTCGTCCTGGTTGCGGAGCAGCAGCTGCGAGTGGCAGGTCGCGATCGCGGTGTCACCGTCGACGACGATGTTCACCGGATCGAGCAGGTGGCCGCAGCCGTTCTTGATGTAGTCCTGGTGCGGGCTGGTGCGCACCATTTCCATGATCTCCTCGCGGCCGTCCATCATGCGCACGTCGACGTCGTACACCGCGTCCTCGGTCCACAGCGCACCCACCTTCTCCGCCTGGCCGGCGTCCACGGCCGGGCCGTACGCGGTGATGAGTTCCTGGATGGCGAGCTTGTCCTCGAGCAGTTGGACCCGCTCGAGCAGGGACTGGACGAGAGCGGCGGTATCGGTCATCGAATCTCCTAGTGCGTCGGTGTGAAAAGGAAATCAGTCGTGCGGCGGCTCGAACGCGAGCCCGAGTTCGACGCCCAGGTCCCGCAGCGCCTCGAGCTGCTCGCGGTAGTGCGACGGCCCGGTCGCGGAGATCGACGCGCTCGCGACGGTGGCGCCGGCGTCCCGGCGACGTTCGAGGGCGCGGAGCGTGCGGTCCCGGTCGCCGAGCGGATCGAGAGGCCCGCCGGCGCTGAGGACCACCTCGAGGCCGTCCGGGACGTCGACCTTGCCGAGCATGGTCTGCAGGTCCTCGAGTCGCAGCCCGAACGGCACCCAGCCGTCGCCGTGCGCGACCGCGCGACGCAGTGACCGCAGGGTGCGCCCGCCGATCCACAGCGGCACCCGGTCCTGCTCGGCGTGCGGGTCGACGACGAGGTCCTCGAAGTCGTAGTAGGCGCCGTGGTACTCGGGAACTCGGCGGGACAGGCCGGCGCGCAGCGCGGCCAGCGCATCGTCGGCGCGGGCGCCACGGTCCTCGAACGGGGCACCGAGCAGATCGAACTCTTCCTTCAGCGTGCCGACCCCGAGGCCGAGAACGAGACGTCCGCCACTGACGACGTCGAGGGTGCCGTAGCGTTTCGCGATCTCGAGCGGGTGGTGGTAGCCGAGGACGAGGACCTGGGTCGCGAGCCGGATCCGCTGCGTGCGGGCCGCGAGGTAACCGAACGTGGCGAGCGGATCCCAGTAGGTGCCGCCGCGGTTTTCCGCGATATCGACGGGAACCGCGACGTGTTCGCTGCAGGTCAGGTGGTGGAAACCGAGCCGGTCGGCGGTCTCGGCGATCGCGGCGAGGTCGGCGATCCCGCCCGTGCGTTCCCACTCCGAGTGGGCGCCGGGGTGCAGCACCACGACGGGGGAGACGATTCCGATGTGCATCCCGGTCCGCATGGCTCCGTTCTACCGGGCCCGTCACCCGGCTCGCTGCGGCTCTTCCGGTGACCGGGAACATGCGGGGGACGTGTGTACGTTGTCCGGCAGGGTGTCGTCCGGTGGGTGCGGAACCGTCGGGCAACGATCATGATGGGTGCGCCGGATTCGGCAGCCGTTTCGTGAGATTCGTCCACAAACACTCCCGGCTACCGGGACGCACCTGATAACCTGCTGTAAGAATTCATTTCAATTTCGCATCGCATCGCCCCTCGATCAGGGCGCGGACGTTGTTTGGAGGTGTCGATGACCATCGTCGATCCCAGTGAGGCCGTCGCTACTCCTGCGGCCCGCCGCGAATTGCCCCCGTCCATGGTCGAGCGCATGACGCTCATCCTCGATGCGTTCGACGGCCGGGCATCCCGGTTGACGCTCGAAGAGGTGGCCTGCCGGACCCAGCTGCCGCGCTCGACGGTGCACCGCATCCTCGACCAGCTCGTCCGGCTCAACTGGGTGGAGCACGCGTCGTTCGGCTACTGCCTCGGACGTCGAGCTCTCGGTCTCGGTGGCGGCGACGGTGGCCACAGCGAGATCCGCGCCGCCGCGGCACCGCTGCTGCACGAGCTGCACATGCAGACCGGCATGGTCGTCCACCTCGCGGTTCTCGACGGTAGCGAGAGTGTCTACCTCGACAAGGTCGGCGGACGATTCGCGACCACCCTGCCGTCACGGGTCGGCGGGCGTGGCCCCGCGTACTCGACTGCCGGCGGCAAGTCGATGCTCGCGTGGCTCGACCCCGAGCGCGTCGACAGCCTGTACGAGGAGCGGTTGGCCCGCTGCACGGACCGCACCATCACCGACATCCCGACGCTGCACCAGGAACTCAACCGGATCCGACAGCGCCGCGGCCTCGCGTTCGAGCGCGGCGAGTCGGTGCGCGGTGTCGCCTGCGTGGGTGTCGCCGTCCGCGGCCACGACGGTCCGGTCGCCGGGATCTCGCTGTGCGGCGACTCCCGCACCGCGCAGCTCGAGCGGGTCGCGCCGCTCGTGGTGGACGCGGCCCGGGAAGTGTCGCGCACGCTGTACCCGGAGCTCGGTCAGCCGCGTCGCGGTCGCCGCGCCGCCACCACCCCCGCCGACACGTGGTCGGCCGACGCGATGGATCGGCTGCTGTCGATCCAGAGCGGACAGTGGATCTAGTACGTACCTCGCGCCGAACGGGAAACGGCGGCACACTCCGATCTCGGAAGTGTGCCGCCGTTTCCGGTTCGTGGGCCTACGGCGTCGGACGCCGGCAGGTGCCTACGGCGTCGGACGCCGACAGGTGCCTACAGTGTCAGACGCCGGCAGGTGCCTCGATGCCGAACTTGCCGCGGAAGAACACCATGGGGCGCTCCTCGCACACGGTGTCGAGTTCGAGCACCCGGGCGATGATGACGTCGTGGTCGCCGGCGACGTGCACGTTCTCCACCTCGGCGTGGACGCGCATCAGCACACCCGGCAGCGACGGGGTGTCCCACCGGGACAGCTCCCAGTCGAGGTCCTCGTACTTGCGGCCGCGGCTGGAACCGAAGCGGGCGCACAGCTCGGACTGGTCCTCGTGCAGGACGTTGACGCAGAAACGGCCGGACTTGCGGATCCGCGGCCACGCACGGCCCCGATGGTCGGCGCAGATGAGGATCAGGGCCGGCTCGAGCGACACCGACGCGAACGACTGACAGGCGAACCCGACAGGGCCCTCCTCGTCGATGCCGGTCACGATGGTCACTCCGGTCGCGAACTGGCCCATGACGCGACGCATCTCGTCGGGCGTCGGAGCACACGAGCCTGCCGTGGTCGGGCGTGCGATCGTCTCTGCGGTCATGGAAGCCACCTCCTGTACGGAACTGTTCGAACGGAACGACTGGTCGATGAGGCGAGCGTATGGCCCTCCGGATATGTGTCCTGAACTGCGGTCTCGTTGAGCGGAACCGGACATCGTGTGGCCCGTGGATCCGGCCGGGGTCTCGCTGATCGGGATGGGTGATGGCTGCGTCCCACGCGGGCTGGCACCCTTCGCCCGGATGGGTTGTGACCCCGACGACAGTTGCGGATCCGACGACAGCGGCCGACTACGCAGAGGCGACGATGACTACTGAGCTCAGCTACGAGGACACTCTGAAGGAACTGCACACCGACAAGGGTGTGCTGCGCTACCACGAGGCGGGTGACGGGCCTCCGCTGCTGCTGCTCCACGGCTCCGGCCCCGGTGTCACCGGCTGGCGCAACTACCGTGGCGTGCTCGCGGACTTCGCGAAGCACTTCCGCTGCTACGTGCTCGAATTCCCCGGCTTCGGTGTCTCCGACCCGTGCGAGGGCCACCCGATGGTCGAGGCCGTCGCGGCGGTTCCGACGTTCCTCGACGGCCTGGGCCTCGACAAGGTGAGCCTCATCGGCAACTCGATGGGCGGCATCGTCGCCGGCCGGTTCGCGATGACCCACCCCGACCGCGTCGAGAAGATCGTCTCGATCGGCGGCCTGGGCAAGAACGTCGTCTCCCCGGCCCCCGGTGAGGGCATCAAACTGCTCATGGAGTTCACCGACAATCCGACCCGTGAGGGCCTGATCCGGTGGCTGCAGTCGATGGTCTACGACCCCGCTGTCGTGACCGAGCAGCTCATCGAGGAGCGCTGGGCGCTCGCGACCGAGCCGAAGACGCTCGAGATCGCGCGCCGCATGTACAGCTCGAAGGCGTTCGCCGCGATGGCTGCCGCGAACGCGATGTCGAACGAGGCGCCGTACTGGTCGCAGTTCGGCAAGATCAAGGCCCCCACCCTGATCACCTGGGGTCGTGACGACCGCGTCAGCCCCGTCGACATGGGCCTGCTGCCCATGCGCGACATCCCGAACGCGGAATTCCACGTGTTCCCCAAGTGTGGCCACTGGACCATGATCGAGGCTCGGGACGCCTGGGTCGCCACGGTCCTGGCCTTCCTGTTGCGTGACGAGAAGTAGGCGAAACCCAATGGCAGACAAGAAAGCCGACAACGAGAACTTCGACACCATCGTCGACTTCCTGATCATCGGAAGCGGTGGTGGCGGCATGGTCGCCGGCCTCACCGCCGCCGACCGGGGACTGTCGGCGCTGATCGTCGACAAGGGCAAGACGTTCGGCGGCTCCACTGCGATCTCCGGTGGCGGCATCTGGATCCCCAACGCCCCGGTGCTGCTGCGCAAGGGTGCCCAGCGGGACTCGAAGGAGTCGATCCGTCGCTACCTCGACATCCTCACCGACGACAAGGTCGCCGGCGATCGCCTCGACGCCTACATCGAGAACGGCCCGAAGATGATGGAGCTGCTCGAGCGCAGCCCCCACATCGAGTTCTACTGGGTCAAGGGCTACTCCGACTACCACCCCGAGCTCGAGGGCGGACGCCCCCTCGGCCGCACCGTCGAATGCACCCCGTTCGACACCCGCAAGCTCGGCGAGGACGAGAAGTTCCAGCGCCCCAACAGCATGAAGGGCCCGCTGGGCCTGTGGGTCACCGGCAAGGACTACCACGACCTCGCGATGGTCAAGCGCACGTGGGCGGGCCGTCGGGCCTCGCTCGTCGCGGCGTGGCGTGTCGCGTCGAACGTCGTCCGCCGTCGTCACATGTCGACCGGTGGTCGCGCGCTCGTCGCCCGCATGCGCATGGCGCTCAAGGACGCGGGTGTCCCGCTGTGGCTGCAGACGTCGATGACCGAGCTGATCACCGACAGCACGGGTGCCGTCGTCGGTGCCGTCGTCGAGAAGGACGGCAAGAAGGTGCGCGTCGGCGCCCGTAAGGGTGTCCTGCTCGCCACCGGCGGCTTCGAGCACAACAACGAGATGCGCGCCAAGTACCTGCCGCAGAACGGTGTCGACAACATCAGCATGGGCGCGCGCGAGAACGTCGGTGACGGCATCGTCGCCGGCCAGAAGCTCGGTGCGGCCGTCGATCTCATGGACGACGCATGGTGGATGCCGTCGGTGAAGCACCCGATGGGTGCGGTCATCCCGCTGGTGTCCGAGCGGTCGATCCCGCCGTCGGTGATCGTCAACCAGGACGGCAAGCGGTTCACGAACGAGTCGGCACCGTACGTCAACTTCGTGCACGACCAGATCGAGGGCGGCCACGTCCCGGCCTACTTCGTCATGGACAGCAAGGCTCGCTCGCGGTACCCGTTCGCGCAGGTCCTGCCCGGTGCCCCGTTCCCGCAGGGCTTCTACGACCAGGGCATCGTCCACAAGGCGAACTCGCTGAGCGAGCTGGCCGAGAAGATCGGTGTCCCGCCGCAGAACCTGCTCGAGACCGTCGACCGGTTCAACGGCTACGCCCGCACCGGCAAGGACGAGGAGTTCGGCCGCGGCGACAGCGCGTACGACCAGTACTACGGCGACCCGACGATGAAGAACCCGGCGCTCGACGAGATCGTCAAGGGCCCGTTCTACGCGGTCCGCATCGAAGCCGGCGACCTCGGCACCAAGGGCGGTCTCATGACCGACGCCGAGGCCCGTGTCCTGCGCGAGGACGGATCCGTCATCGACGGCCTGTTCGCGGTCGGCAACACCGCCGCCTCCGTCATGGCCAACGAGTACGCCGGCGCCGGCGCCACCATCGGCCCGTCGATGATCTTCGGCTACGTCGCCGCGAACTACATCGCGGACAACAGCGCCGATCGTCTGTCGACGACGGCCGGCAAGTAGTAGGTTCACGGAACTCCCGTGGCCATTCAGTGGGACTGGGAAAACGGCTCTGACGTGGCCGAATCCCAGTCCCGCTGAGCGGGAGGCGTTTTGTTTCCCCGGCCCCGTAGCTGGGACCGTTCGAAGCACGATCAGCGCAGTTTCGATCCGCTCGGAAAGGCGCTGACCCGCGACTCGCACGCGGTCACGACCGGATGCGGGTCGGGAGGACAAAAGAGACCAATTGCTCTGGAACGCAGTGGGTCCGTCCGTTGAGAATTGACCCGCGTCGCCGTGGGATCGACACAGAGAGGGCTGGTTAGCCATGGGTCAGGTTTTGGACAACATCATGCAGTTCGCGGACGAGATCCGCGAGGGAGGCATCGAGGGCGAGAAGCTCATGCGCCTCTCCGACGGAAACGCCAAGCGTATTCGCGACGCCGGCGTCATCCGGATGCTGCAGCCGAAGGAATTCGGCGGCCTCGAGGTGCACCCGCGCGAGTTCGCGGAGACCGCCATGGCCCTCGGTGCCGTCGACGGCTCCACCGGCTGGGTCTCCGGCATCGTCGGCGTCCACCCGTGGGAGATGGCGTTCTTCGATCCCAAGGCGCAGCAGGAGGTGTGGGGCGAGGACGTCGACACCTGGATCGCGTCGCCGTACGCCCCCATGGGTGTCGCGGTCCCCGTCGACGGCGGCTACATCCTCAACGGCCGCTGGTCGTTCTCGACCGGCAACGACCACTGCGAGTGGGTCATGATCGGCGCCGCGGTCGGCGACAAGGACGGCAACCGCACCGGCAAGATCCTGCACGTGCTGGTCCCCAAGGCCGACTACACCGTCGACCACGACAGCTGGAACGTCGTCGGCCTGCGCGGCACCGGATCGAAGGACTTCACCGTCAAGGGCGCCTTCGTCCCCGAGTACCGCACCATCGACGCCGACATCGTCCTGCAGGGCAACGGCGCCGCGCACGCCGGCCGCGACGAGACGCTGTACAAGTTCCCGTTCTCCTGCATCTTCCCGCTCGGTATCTCCTCGTCGCTGATCGGCATGGCGGAGGGCGGACTCGGCCTGTACATCGCCATGCAGAAGGAACGCGTCGCCGTCACCGGTATCCCGATCAAGGAGGACCCGTACGTCCTCTACGCCATCGGACAGGCCGCGGACGAGATCAACGCGTCGCGGGTCGCGATCCTCGAGACCGTCGACCGCTTCTGGGACAAGACCGAGAAGGGCGAGACGATCACCTTCGAGGAGCGCGCGATCGGCCGTCGCACCCAGACGAACGCCGCGTGGCGTGCCGTCAGCGCCCTCGACGAGGTCTTCGCCCGCGCCGGTGGCGGCGCCATGAAGGTGACGCTCCCGCTGCAGCGCTTCTGGCGCGACGCGCACGTCGGCCTCACCCACGCCATCCACGTGCCCGGCTCGATCAACCACGCGTCGGCGCTCACGCAGCTCGGTGGCGAGCCGCAGGGCGTCCACCGCTCGATGATCTAGTTCGCAACCCTCTGCACTCCACACCCAGGGACGGATAGATATGACGGAAATTCGGGGTCTCGGATACCTCAGGATTCAGACGCAGGACGTGGCACGCTGGCGCGAGCTCGTCGTCGACGGCCTCGGCATGTCGGTCGGCCAGGGACCGGAGCCGGACGGCCTGTACCTGCGTGTCGACGAGCGGCGGGCCCGCCTCATCGTGCTGCCCGGCGAGTCCGACAAGGCGCTCGCGGTCGGCTGGGAGGTGCGTGACGAGTTCGCCCTCGAGCGGGTCCGTGAGGCTGTCGAGAAGGCCGGCATCCAGGTAGGCGTCCTCTCCGCCGAGGAGTCGCTCTACCGCGACGCCGAGAAGGTCATCGCGTTCGACGACCCGGCCGGCACCCGCGTCGAGGTGTTCTTCGGACCGGTCCTCGACCACAGCCCGGTCGTGACGCCGCACGGTGGCCGCTGGATCACCGGCGACCAGGGCCTCGGCCACGTCGTGCTGCCGACCCCGAAGTTCGCCGAGTCGTACGCCTTCTACACCGAGGTGCTCGGCTTCCTGCCGCGCGGCGCAGTCCGCCTGCAGGACGGCGTCAACCGTGTCCGGTTCCTCGGCGTCAACCAGCGCCACCACAGCCTCGCGCTGTGCCCGGCGCCCCCGAGCGACGAGCCCGGCCTGGTCCACCTCATGACGGAGGTCGACACCCTCGACGCCGTCGGTCAGGCACTCGACCGCGTCGCGAAGCTCGGCTTCACGATCTCGTCGACCCTGGGCCGCCACACCAACGACAAGATGGTGTCGTTCTACGTGCGCGCACCCGGCGGCTGGGACCTCGAGTTCGGCACCGAGGGCATGCTCGTCGACGAGCGGTACTACACGGCCGAGGAGATCACCGCCGACAGCTACTGGGGCCACGACTGGTCGGCCTCCGAACCGCTGAAGGCGTTCATCCCGAAGGCCTGATCGCCTACTGCACGACAAGGGCCCCGCACGGAATCGTCCGTGCGGGGCCCCTGTGCGCAGAAGCCGGTGTCAGGCCGGCAGATCCAGTGATTTCGCGAGCGTCGGCCACGCCTTCGGCAGCCGGTCCCGCCAGTACGACCAGCCGTGGATGCCCTGCATCTCGTAGTCGACGGTGGCGGGGACCTTCGCTCGGGACAGGGCGGCGTCGAGGCGCTGCGTGCACGCGTTGGACATCATCTCGATCGGCCCGCCGATGAAGACGCGGTCGAGGAAGTCCGATGCGCTCGGCACCTCGTACTCGCCGGGGATACCGGTCGCGGTGGAAACGTAGATGTCCATGCCGCGCAACGCGTCCACGTTGCGGACGGTGTCGTGAGCTGCCCAGTCGGGGCCGCCGATCTCACCCCACATGTTGGCGGGGTCGCCGCCGCGTGACGACACTGTCGACTGGACACTGAGTCGGCCGAGGTCGTCGGTGGTGGAGTAGCAGCCGCTGAACACGGCGATGCCGCGGTACATGCCGGGATGCCGGTGCGCCAGCATCATCGCGCCCTGCGAGCCCATCGAGATGCCGAGCAGCGACTTGACGCCGTTGCTCTTCAGACGCTCCTCCATCAGCGGGGGCAGTTCCTCGGTGATGAACGTTTCCCACTTGTGCAGTCCCACACCGGGATCGATGCGATCCCAGTCGGTGTACATGCCGGACACGCCACCGTTGATCATGACGACGTTGACGTTCTTGTCGGCGAAGAAATTCGGGGCCCCGCCGATCGTCACCCAGCCGCTGGTGTCCTCACGGGCATCGACGCCCTCGAGAGCGTAGATCGACGGCCGAGGCTCCGAATTGTCCTTCGGCAGCAGCACTTCCACACCCACCTCGCGGTGCAGGGCAGGGGAGGCGACGGTGAAGCGGACGAGCCGGTCCGTCTTCTGTTCCGCGTCGACGATCGCCGCGGTGGTGATGTCGTCGCGCAGCTCCGGCAGCGGCGGATGCTCGTTCTGCCACGACCCCGGCATGAGCGAACCGGCACTGACACTGCCGCCGTCGGCGCTGGCGCCGCTGGACCCGGCCGCACTACCGAAACTACCGGCACTGCCGGGCGAGGCGACAGCGGTCCCGGCCGACGGAAGCGCGGCCATTACGACGAGTGACACCCCGAGCGCACCGCGCCCGGCGCGGCGCAGCGACGTGCGCATCGGATCGGAACCCCACATCGGTACGAACCCCTATCGGTCGGAAGTCGAGCTCGGAAGCCGAGCCCGGGGAAGCCGCGCTCGGGAAGCCCAGGTCAGGAACGGCAAAGGCACCGTAAGGTACCGCGCTGCACCGGTCCGCACCGGCGATTCGTGAAGGAAAAGTCCCGGATCACGACAGAAGCTCTTCATAAACCGGTGAAATCGGGCGTTGTTCGGGTCGGGTGTCGAATCCTCGTACGACGGTCGCGGCCGGGAGTGGGTGGTGGGGGAGGGTGAGAGATGTACGAGTGTTCCCTCCCCGTTGCGGCAGGCCTCCCGTCCGCCTGCCGCAACGGTATCGGACGATTCGCCTTATGCCGTGTCGGTGCGCAGCCGGGTCAGGCGCATTGCGCTGATCCGCCAGCCGTCGTCGGTCCTGCGGTATTCCTCGAGGTAGTGGCCGTAGCCGTGCAGGCTGTGCAGTGCCGAACCGTCCGGCCACCACAGCATGTCCTCCATCGCCCACACGCCGGTCGCGGTGGTGGCCGAGGTGAGGGTGATCTCGGGGGTGTGGCCGTGGTGGACGGTCGTGACTTCTTCGATGTTCGCTCTCAGGAACGGCAGGTACTCGGCCACCGAATTCGTGACACCGCCACCGGTTTCGGTCATGTCTATCGTGACGTCGGGGGTGAAGACGTCGGCGAGGCCGTCCCAGTCCTTGGCGTCCATGAGACGGAAGTAGCGGGCCTTCAACTGTTTGACGGCCTCGATGTCGGCGGCTGCGGTGCGCGGGTTCACCGGCGCCGTCCCGCCGTCCCAGTGTCCGGGGCCCGAACCGAGGACCTCGATCTCTCCTCGAGCTCCTCGCATGTGCTTGGTGCGGTGACTCATTCGCCACTCACCGTCGGTCAGGCGCCACTCGTCGTGGTAGTCGCCGAGCGTCGAGAAGCTCAGGCCGTCGTGCTCGCCGACTCCCAGGTGCATGTCGCTGACGTAGGTCCGACTGGTGGCGGTGCCGGCCGCGAGGTCCACGTCGACGAGCGCGTTGCCCAGCAGGTGCTGGGTGGGCCCGCAATCGTCCAGGAAGGAGCGGATCAGCGCCACCACCGCGTCGGGGCCGTGCAGAGTACCGGTGCCGAGTTCGGCGGTGACGTCGCCGGTCATGATGGAGTGCAGACCGGGCCAGTCCCGGTCGTCCATCGCACGCGCGAACCGGGTTACGGCGCGGGTGATCTCACGCTCGGCGAGCAGGTGTTCGAGGTCCATCGGTGTCCTTTCCTGAAGCGAAGACGACTGTGGCCGCGACCCTTCCGGATCGCGGCCACAGCTGCACGGGAAAACTACTTGCGGTTGAGGAGCTTGCGCATCGCCTCGGCCGCACCCTTGACCATCTTGTCGCGGGGGAAGCCGCTGCGCTTCTGCGCGGCCTCGTAGTTGCCGCCCGCGACCCACACGGGGCCGTCGGCGAGATGCTCGAGGCCCTCGCGGGCCGCATCCTCCGGCTCCTGGACGATCATGCCCGGGATGTCGAAGTTGAGGCCGGCACGGACCATGGCCGGGGTGCGGGTGACACCCAGGATGAACTCGACGACGTGAACGCCGTACGGCTCGAGCTCGAGCCACAGCGACTCGGCGAACACCCGGCTGAACGCCTTCGACGCCGCGTAGATGCTCTGGTGCTCGGAGCCCATGTAGCCGGCCAGCGAACCGAGCAGCATGATGCCGCCGCGGCCGCGTTCCTTCATCAGCCCACCGAAGTGGTGCGACAGCTCGAGCTGCTTGGTGATGTTGAGGTCGATGACACCGCTGAAGCCCGACAGGTCACCGGTGACGAACTCGTGGCCGTAGCTGTTGGCGCCGGCGTTGAAGATCAGCAGACCGACCTCGACGTCGTCGGTGGCCTTGCGGATCTGCTCCATCGCGTCGGCGGCGAGCAGGTCCAGTGCGAGGGTGCGGACCTCGACACCGTGGGAGCGCACCTTCTCGGCGGTCTCCTCGAGCGGACCCGGCTTGCGAGCGATGAGCACGAGGTTCAGGCCGGCCTGCGCGAGCTCGTCGGCGAAGCCGGCGCCGACACCCTCGGAGCCACCGGCGATGACGGCCCACGGGCCGTACTGATTCTTGTCGATCATGAACGATCCTTTTCGTCGGCAGGTCGACTCAGTGGTCGACGACCTGCGGGGTGGGCACCGGGTCCTCGTTGGTGATGTCCAGACGGCCGTCGAGTGCCGCCTTCTGGATGGTGGCACTGAGCGACTCGCACCGCATCACCGGCGCGCCGGGACGGCCTTCACGGCCGACCCAGTGGTGGATCTCCTGGCACGCCTCCTGGGCGGCCTCGTTCCACTGCACGGCGGTGTGTTCCCAGCTGTGCTTCTGGACCTGTACGCAGGCCCCGCAGCGATCACACTCCAGCGGCTGCATTCTCGCGAGCCTTCCGTTCGAGGTTGGCGTCCACTTCCTTGCGCCACGCGGCGACGGCCTTGGTGGTGTCCATCTCGTGCTCGAAACGGTCCGTCATGTCGGTCGTGACGTCGGCGCGGTCGACGTAGAACTGCTCGTACCAGCGGCGCAGCTGGTAGACCGGGCCGTCCTCCTCGCACAGCAGCGGGTTCTCGATGCGGGTCTTGTTCTTCCAGATCGAGATGTCCTGCTCGAAGCCCTTGGCGATGAACGTGCCGAAGTTCTTCGCCATGTCGGTGGCGGCGGTGCCCTGGAACTTCTCGGACTTCTTGACGATGATGCCGTACATCAGCACGAACTTGTCCGGGCTGACCGGGTAGTGGCAGTTCAGCAGGACCGATTCGACGTTGTGGTCCTCGTACTCGTAGACCAGGTCGTCGATCATGAACGACGGGCCGAAGTACGACGCGGCCGAGTTGCTGCCCTTCATCTTCGGGGTGCCGGCGGCGTGCGGACGCTCGTCCTCACGGGCGGTGCCGCGCATGAACTGGCTCGCGACCTGGCCCTCGAAGACGTTCTTGAAGAACGTCGGGAACGAGTAGTGCACGTAGAAGAAGTGCGCCATGTCGACGATGTTGTCGACGATCTCGCGGCAGTTGGTGTCGACCTCGGTGGTGAACCAGACCCAGTCGGACCACTCGTCGCTCAGCGCGCCCTCGATCCGCGGGATGTACATGTCCTCGTCGGTCGGTGCCTTGCCCTCGGGGTCGTGCCAGACGAACAGCATGCCGTCCTGATCGAGGGTGTGCCATGCGCGGGTCTTGGCGATCGGGGGGACGCGGCGGGCGTAGGGGATCGAGGTGCAGCGGCCGTTGCCGCCCCAGCGCCAGTCGTGGAACGGGCATGCCACCGAGTCGCCCTTGATCGTGCCCTGGCTCAGGTCGCCGCCCATGTGCCGGCAGTAGGCGTCGAGGATCTTCAGGTCGCCCTTGCTGTCGGCGAAGACGACGAGCTTGGTGCCGAACGCCTCGATCGAGTGCGGCTTGCCGTCCTTGAAGGACTCGGACAGGCCCAGGCAGTGCCAGCCGCGGGCGAAGCGGGTGGGGGAGGCGCCTGCGACGATTTCGCGGACTTCGGCTTCTTCGGACTTGAGCGTCACTTCGTCCGTCCTTTCGGGGAATGCATGTCGAATTCGAGGGCGTTCGGAGATCGAGCGCCGGCCGTCGGTGGTGTCCCGTGTGCAGGATGCACACCTATGGCATCTGGCCGCCACGGTAGGTGACTGTGGTCACCCGGTACTTTGTGATCCCACTGGCCGGGACCGTCGAGACGGAACCGCGGATCCGCCCGAATCGTGCGAACAGGACTCCCACGGGACGGACGACCGGTATCCCGATTTACCATGCGAGCACCCCCATCGACGACAGCCGACCCCACCCCGGGTCGAAGAGGAGACCCACATGGCCCGCGAGGTTCTGAAGTCGGTCCGCGAACTGCTGCCCGCCATCGCCGAACGTGCACAGACCGTCGACGATTCCCGTCGGGTCTCCGACCAGACCATCCAGGACCTGAGCGCGGCCGGAGTGTTCCGGATGCTCCAGCCGGCCCGCTACGGCGGGTTCGAATCGAATCCGGTCGAGTTCTACGAGGTGGTCCGTGCGATCTCGGGGGTGTGCGGATCGACCGGATGGGTGACGGCCGTGCTCGGCGTGCACCCGTGGCATCTGGGGTTGTTCGACGTGCGCGTGCAGGACGAGGTGTGGGGGCAGGACACCTCGGTGCTCGTGTCGTCGGCGTACGCGCCGGTCGGGGAACTCGTACCGGTCGACGGCGGCTACGAACTGACCGGGACGTGGCGGTTCTCGTCGGGCTGCGATCACGCGGCATGGGCGCTGCTCGGTGGTCTCGTCGTCGGGGCCGAGGGGCGCCCCGTCGACTTCGTGACGGTGATGGTGCCGCGCACCGACTACCGGATCAACGACGTGTGGGACGTCGTCGGTCTGCGGGGCACGGCGAGCAACGAGATCACGGTGCAGAGGGCGTTCGTGCCCGAGTACCGGACCATCCGCAACTACGAGGTGGCGCAGCTGCGGGCGCCCGGGCACAAGGTCAACGCAGGGCCGTTGTTCAAGCTGCCGTTCGCGGCGATCTTCACCAGCACGGTCGCGGCACCGGTCGTCGGGACGGTCGCCGGCTGTTACGAGCAGTACCTGTCGGCGATGCGGGACCGGGTGCGACTCAGCCTCGGTGGCGGACGGTTCGCGGAGGACCAGTTCGCGCAGGTCGCGGTCGCGCGGGCGTCGTCGGAGATCGATGCCGCGATACTGCAGATGGACCGCAACATCCGGGAACTGTACGAGCTGGCGCAGGCCGGGGAGCCGCTGCCGATGAGCATGCGGCTGCGGGTGCGCCGGGACCAGGTCCGGGCCGCCGAACGGGCCCTCGAGGCCATCGACCTGCTGTTCAAGACCGCCGGCGGCAACTCGCTGGGCCGCGGCAACCCGATCGAGCGGGCGTGGCGGGACGCACACGCGGGCAGCGTGCACGTCGCCAACGACGCCGAACGCGCCCTCTCCCTGTACGGGCGGGGCGCGTTCGGGCTGCCGGTCGAGGACAACCTCGTCTGAGGTCGTCCCCGGCCGGGGCGATCAGTTCGCCAGCATGTGGGCGACGGCGCGGTAGCCGAACACCATCGCCGTGCCGAGCGGAACACCCGGTCCCGGGTACACCTTGCCGCTGACCGACGCACTGGTGTTGCCGGCCGCGTACAGGCCCGCGATCGGGGTGCCGTCGGCGGTCAGGACGCGGGCGTCGACGTCGGTGACCAGGCCGCCCTTGGTGCCCAGGTCGCTGAGCACGATCTTCGCGGCGTAGAACGGGCCGGTCTCGATCGCGGTCAGCGCGTTGTTGGGGCCGCCGTTGGGCGGGCAGAAGAACGCGTCGTACGGGTCCTCGCCGCGGTGGAACTGCTCGTCGACGCCGCGCTCGGCGTAGTCGTTGAACTGTTCGACCGTCGCGCGCAGGGCGTCGGCGGGGACACCGATCTTCGAGGCCAGTTCGTCGAGGGTGTCGGCCACCGCCCACACACCGGCGTCGAGCAGTGTCGCGGGCGGGGTGTTCGGCAGCGAGATCGCGGGCAGGCCGCCCTTCTCCCGCGAATCGAAGATCATGTACGACGGCAGTGTGCGGTTGTCACCGGTCGCCCGGTCGTGGGCGTCCATCGCGCGACCGAACCGGTCGTACGGCAGCGACTCGTTGAGGTATCGCTCGCCCTTCTGGTCGACGAGGATGCCGCCGCGGACACCGACCATGAACGCCGCCGAGCCGTCGGGCTGGGCGACACCGGGGCAGAACCACGCCTGATCCATCAGGGCAGTGGCTGCGCCTGCGGCGATACCGGCCGCGATCGGGGCCCCGGTGTTGGCGCCGAACGGGCCCATGCTCCAGGCGGCCTCGCCGGGGGTGCCGGCATCGGCACGCATCTCCGGGTTGGCCTCGATGCCACCGGCGGCCAGCAGCACGCCACGGTTCGCCTTGATCCGGACCTGGCCGTCCTTCGTGTCGGCGACGACACCGACGACGCGGCCGTCCTCGATCACCAGGTCGGTCATGTCGGTGCGGGTGCGCAGTTCGGCGTTGCCGGTGCCCGTGAACGCGGCCAGGAGGCGGCCGATGAGGGCGCGTCCGCCGATCAGCTTGCCGGGAGCGTGGGTCTGCCCGGTGCGGTCCTGGTCCAGTTCGGGGCGCACGATGGGGGCCAGGTCGCCGATGTCGGCGGGATCGAGGTCGAGGGGGTTGATGGAGCGTCCGGCGTCCATCCGGCCCTCGGCCTTGTAGTAGTCGGGGAACGCGCGGTACTGGAACTCGATGTGCGGGTTGCGTTCGAGGAACTCGACGACGATCGGGGCGGTGTCGACGTACGCGTCCTGGCGTGCGGTCTCGGCGTCGCCGAGCAGGGCGCGCAGGTAGGTGCGTGCGTTCTCGGTGGAGTCCTGCAGACCGGCCCGCTCCTGGACCTGGGTGCCGGGCAGCCAGATGGACGCGCCCGAGTACGAGGAGGTGCCGCCGACGAGGTCGGTCTTCTCCAGCACGATCGTCTTCAGGCCCTGCGCGGCAGCGGTGTACGCGCCGGTCAGCGCGCCGCCACCGGAGCCGACGACGACGACGTCGCACTCGGTTGTCCAGTCGGTCATGGTTGTGTCCTCCATAGATTTCGGGTTCCATATGGGACGCAATCGCACGTGCTTGTTCCGGTGCAGCCGGACTCCCACTCAGCGGAAAAGTGCCGCCGGAGGCGGCGTGGTGCCGGTGACGTGGGGGTGTCGGCGTGCGCTCGTTGCGGTGCGCGACGCCCGATCGACGGTGATCGGGATCGAAGGATGCAGAGAGTAGGGGATCGGTGGTGCCGAGAGTTGCCGAGGCACGGGACGCGGCCGAACCGACGTCGGCCGAGCAGCGGGCACGGTTCGCGCGCATGCTCGCGGCCGCGGCGCAGCTGGGGACCGAGAAGGAACTCGAGCGGGTACAGATGCACGAGGTCGCGAAGCTCGCGGGTGTCGCGATCGGTACCCTCTATCGCTATTTCCCGTCGAAGACGCACCTGTTCGTCGCGGTCATGGTCGACCAGATCGACCGGATGGGGGAGGGGTTCGCGCGGCGTGCCCAGCCGGCGGCCACGCCACAGGACGAGATCTTCGAGACGCTGCTGCGGGCCACGCGGTCGCTGATGCGGCAGCCACTGCTCGCGACCGCGATGATCCAGGCGACGAGCACCGCCAAGGTCACCACGATCCCCGACGTGGCACGCGTCGACCGGCAGTTCCGGGACGTGCTGTTCGATGCTGCGGGGCTCGAGCAGGTCACCGAGAACGATTCGGTGCTGGTGCGACTGCTGGTGTCGACGTGGTTCGGGATCATCCAGTCGTGCCTCAACGGGCGCAGTTCGGTGCCGGACGCCGAGGCCGATCTGCGCACCGCGTGCCGGTTGTTGCTGGCGGATCTGTCGAATGCGCGGACGCCGACGAACCTCTGACGGTCCCCAGGGGGGTCTCGGTGTGTGTCCCACGCGCGCAAAATTGAAATGAATTCTAGTTTCGCGGGAGGCTGATCGGCCTCGGTGACCGGACGGTCCGTGCCGTCGAGTGCGGGCGTGTGGGGATGGCCACTCCGTGGTGACCGTTGATCTGAGCGGATAAGTAGAATACATTCCAGAAATGAACGAGTTGCAGTTCGGTGCAGCTCGTGGAATGCACCTACACGCTGCACCTCAAAGGAGCTCTCCATGACCAACGTCGTCATCGTCGAGGCCGCCCGCACCCCCATCGGCCGTCGCCGCGGCCAGCTGTCGGGCCTGCACCCGGCCACGCTGCTCGGCGCCGCCCAGCGTGGTGTCCTCGACCGCGCCGGTATCGCCCCCGAGGAGATCGGGCAGGTCGTCGGCGGCGCCGTCACCCAGGCCGGTGAACAGTCCAACAACGTCGCCCGCAACGCATGGCTGCACGCCGGACTGCCCTACGCCACCGCCGCCACCACCATCGACTGCGCGTGCGGTTCCTCGCAGCAGGCCGTCCACATGGTTGCCGGCCTCATCGCCTCCGGTCAGATCGACGCCGGCATCGGCTGCGGCGTCGAGGTCATGAGCCGCGTCTTCCTCGGCCAGGCCCTCGCTCCCGGCACCGGCATCCCGTTCCCGGAGGACTGGACGGTCGACATGGGCGACCAGTTCACCTCTGCCGAGCGCATCGCCGCCAACCGCGGCATCACGCGCGCCGACGTCGACGCGTTCGGTCTCGAATCTCAGCGGCGCGCCGCCCAGGCCTGGGCCGAGGGCCGCTTCGATCGTGAGATCGTCCCCGTCGAGGCGCCCGTCGTCGACAAGGAGGGCAACAAGTCCGGTGAGGTCGTCACCGTCACGCGTGACGGTGGCCTGCGTGAAACCACCGCCGAAGGCCTCGCCGCACTCAAGCCCGTCGTCGAGGGCGGTATCCACACCGCCGGCAACTCGTCGCAGATCAGCGACGGTGCCGCCGCCGTGCTCCTCATGAGCGAGGAGAAGGCTGCGGCACTCGGCCTGCGCCCCCGCGCCCGCATCGTCTCGTCCACCCTCGTCGGCGCCGACCCGTACTACCACCTCGACGGCCCCATCGACTCCACCCGCCAGGTCCTCGCCAAGGCCGGAATGAAGTTGGGCGACATCGACATCGTCGAAATCAACGAAGCCTTCGCATCCGTCGCACTGTCGTGGGCCCAGGTCCTCGACGCCGACATGAGCAAGGTCAACGTCAACGGCGGCGCCATCGCCCTCGGCCACCCCGTCGGCTCCACCGGTGCCCGCCTCATCACCACCGCCCTGCACGAACTCGAGCGCACCGACAAGAGCACCGGCCTCATCACCATGTGCGCCGGCGGAGCCCTGTCCACCGCCACCGTGATCGAGCGGGTCTAGGCGCCTTCGGCACCCGTGCGCCTTTTCGGTGGTACCCGCCACCGAAAGGCGCACCGCCCTTCTTCTTCTGATATCGAGGACTTTTCATGACCATTGGTTTGAGTGACGAAGACCGCGAGCTTCGCGATTCCGTGCGTGGCTGGGCCGCGCGTTACGCCACCCCGGCTGTGATCCGGGAGGCCGACGAGGCGAAGACCGAGGCGCGTCCCGCGTACTGGGGTTCGCTCGCCGAGCTCGGCATGCTGGGCCTGCATCTGCCCGAGGAACACGGTGGCGTCGGCTACGGGCTCGTCGAGCTCGCGATCGTCGTCGAGGAACTCGGCCGCGCGATGGTGCCCGGACCGTTCCTGCCGACGGTCGTCGTCTCGACCGTCCTGCACGAGGCCGGCCGCACCGCCGAGCTCGAGGGCCTGGCCGACGGTTCCGTCTTCGGTGCCGTCGCGCTGCAGCCGGGCACCCTGACGCTGTCCCGTGACGGGGGCAAGGCCGTGCTGTCGGGTACGTCGAGCTACGTGCTCGGCGGCCAGGTGGGCGACCTGTTCCTGCTCGCCGCGCGCGACGATCAGGGCGACCTGGTGTTCGTCGCTGTCGACCGGGATCGCCTGACGGTCACCGAACTGCCGAGCCACGACGTGATCCGCCGCAACGCCGAGGTGACCGTCGACGGTCTCGAGCTCGCGGACGGCGACGTGCTGGCACTGGATTCGCAGCGGATCCTCGACATCGCGGCGACGCTGTTCGCGGCGGAGGCGTCGGGTCTGGCGGAATGGGCCACCACGACGGCCGCCGACTACGCACGGGTGCGTCAGCAGTTCGGCCGGGTCATCGGCCAGTTCCAGGGTGTCAAGCACAAGGTTGCCCGCATGCTCAGCCTCACCGAGCAGGCCCGGGTCACCGCGTGGGACGCGGCCCGCGCTCTGCGCGAGGACGTGCCCGCGGACGAGGCGTCGCTCGCGGCGGCGGTCGCCGGTGCGGTGGCGCTCGAGTCGGCGTTCCAGGTCACCAAGGACGCCATCCAGGTTCTCGGCGGCATCGGTTTCACGTGGGAGCACGACGCCCACCTGTACCTGCGTCGCGCGCAGTCCCTGCGAATCCTGTTGGGCTCCACGGCCTCCTGGAAGCGGCGTGTCGCGCAGCTGACCATCGACGGTGCCCGTCGCGTGCTCAGCATCGAACTGCCGGCGGAGGCCGAGCAGATCCGCGCCGACATCCGTGCCGAGCTCGAGCCCGCGACGGCGCTCGACGGCGCCGAGCGCAAGGCGTACCTGGCGGAGAAGGGCTACACGTCCCCGCACCTGCCCGCGCCGTGGGGCAAGGGTGCCGATGCCGTCACGCAGCTCGTCATCGCCGAAGAGCTGCGCAGCGCTGCGCTCGTTCCGCACGACATGATCATCGGAAACTGGGTGGTGCCGACGCTCATCGCGCACGGCAATGCCGAGCAGACGGAGCGTTTCCTGCCCGGGTCGCTGCGCGGCGACATCACGTGGTGCCAGCTGTTCTCGGAGCCTGGTGCCGGTTCCGACCTGGCGGGCCTGTCCACCAAGGCCACCAAGGTCGAGGGTGGTTGGCGGCTCAACGGCCAGAAGGTGTGGACGTCGATGGCCCGCGAGGCCGACTGGGGCATCTGCCTGGCCCGCACCGACGCCGACGTGCCCAAGCACAAGGGTCTGTCGTACTTCCTGATCGACATCAAGAACTCCGAGGGCCTCGACATCCGGCCGCTGCGCGAGATCACCGGTGAGGCCCTGTTCAACGAGGTGTTCATCGACAACATGTTCGTGCCGGACGACTGCCTGGTCGCCGAGCCCGGTGACGGCTGGAAGCTGGCCCGCACCACGCTCGCGAACGAGCGGGTGTCGCTGTCGCACGACTCGTCCCTCGGTTCGGGCGGCGAGGCGCTGCTCACCCTCGCCGACACGCTGCCCGGTGGCCTCGACGACGAACAAATGACCGTTCTGGGCAAGGTGCTGTGCGACGCGCAGTCCGGCGGCCTGATGGGTCTGCGGACCACGATGCGATCGCTGTCCGGTGCACAGCCGGGCGCGGAGTCGTCGATCGCGAAACTGCTGGGTGTCGAACACATTCAGCAGGTGTGGGAAGTGGCAATGGACTGGGCGGGACCGGCGTCGCTGCTCGGCGGACAGCACAACAAGTCGGCCACGCAGATGTTCCTCAATTCGCAGTGCATGTCGATCGCGGGTGGTACGACGAATGTTCAGTTGAACATCATCGGCGAGCGGATCCTCGGTCTGCCGCGCGATCCCGAACCCGGAAAGTAGGCACTGCAGCCCCATGAACCGCACCTTCGTCGTCGGCGTCGGCATGACCAAGTTCGAGAAGATCGAGTCCCGTGACTGGGAGTACCCGGACATGGTCACCGAGGCCGTGGGCAAGGCGCTCGCGGACGCCGGCGTCGACTACTCGCAGGTGCAGCGTGCCGCCGCCGGCTGCGTGTTCGGTGCGTCCACGGCGGGGCAGCGGGCGTTGTACGAGACGGGTCTGACCGGGATCCCGATCGTCAACGTCGACAACAACTGTGCGACGGGGTCCACGGCCCTGCTCACGGCCCGTGAATGGGTCCAGGCAGGGTTCGTGGACTGCGCCCTGGCGGTCGGCTTCGAGAAGATGACGAAGACGACGCTGACCGGCACCGGGGAGATGCCGAAGGTCACCACCCTCGACGAACAGTTGAAGGTGATGACCTCGACGTTCGGTTGGGGTGCGGGCCCGATGACCGCGCAGCTGTTCGGCAATGCGGCGCTCGAGCACATGGAGCGCTACGGCACCACCGTCGAGCAGATCGCGGCCGTCGCGGTGAAGAACCACAGGCATTCGGTGAACAACCCGTACGCCCAGTTCCAGGACGAATACACCCTCGAACAGGTGTTGGGTGACAAGATGATCCACGCCCCGCTCACCCGCTCGCAGTGTTCACCCACGTCCGACGGTGCCGGTGCGGCGATCGTCGTCAGCGAGAAGTTCGTGCGCGAGCACGGTCTCGAGGACCGTGCGGTCGAGATCGTCGCGCAGGCACTGACCACCGACACCGACGAGGCGTTCGCCGACAAGTCGATGATCGACGTCGTCGGGGCCCCCATGACGCGGGCGGCCGCCGAGCAGGTGTTCGCGCAGTCCGGGCTGACGATCGACGACGTCGACGTCATCGAACTGCACGACTGCTTCGCGATCAACGAGATCATCACGTACGAGGGTCTCGGATTGTGCGCGCCCGGCGACGGCGGCAAGCTCGTCGAATCGGGTGCCACCACGTACGGCGGGCGCTGGGTCGTCAACCCGTCCGGTGGTCTCATCTCGAAGGGGCATCCACTCGGCGCCACCGGCCTGGCACAGTGCGCGGAGCTGACGTGGCAGCTGCGCGGTCGGGCCGGTGCCCGCCAGGTCGAGGGTGCTTCGGTTGCCCTGCAACACAATCTGGGTCTCGGTGGGGCGTGCGTCGTCACGCTGTACCGTGCCGGGACCATTTCTGAGGAGTCGTAATGCCTATTGATGTGACGGCCGCGTTGGCGGCCGAGCCGACCGTGCGCGAGGCCGCCTGGACCGAGCGTGACGTCCTGCTCTACCACCTGGGCCTCGGCGCCGGGGTGGACTCGCTCGACCCCGCCGAACTCGGCTGGGTGTACGAGAAGAACCTCAAGGTCCTGCCCACGTTCGCGATGGTCGCCGGCCAGGGCATCTCCGCCGGCACGCTGAAGCCGGCCGGGATGAACATGCCCGGCATCGACATCGACCTGCGCAAGATCCTGCACGCCGGCCAGTCGCTGACGCTGCACGCCCCCATCCCGACGTCGGGCTCGGCGCTGGTGGCGTCCCGCGTCGCGAACGTGTGGGACAAGGGCAAGGCCGCGATGATCGTGCTCGAGCAGGCCGCCACCGACCACGACGGAAATCCGTTGTGGACCACCGAGATGCAGATCTGGGCGCGCGGCGAGGGCGGCTTCGGCGGCGAGGCCGGACCGGACGCCGTCAACGCGGTCCCGGAGCGGGCCGCCGACAAGGTGCTGGTCTCGAAGACCGGCACCGCGCAGGCCCTCGTGTACCGCCTCAGCGCCGACATGAACCCGCTGCACGCCGACCCGGCGTTCGCGCAGATGGCCGGTTTCGACCGCCCCATCCTGCACGGGCTCGCGTCGTACGGCGTCGTGTGCAAGGCCGTCGTCGACGGCATCCTCGGCGGCGATCCGTCCCGCGTGCAGAACTTCTCGGTGCGTTTCGCCGGCTCGATCTACCCGGGCGAGACCATCGAGACGTCCGTCTGGCAGGACGGCGACACCCTCACCCTGCTCGCCACGTGCCCCGAGCGCGACGGCCAGCCGGTGCTCACCCACGCCACGATGGAGGTCCGCTCGTGATGGAGACCGGGGACCACCCCACCAAGCATTCACATCCGAACGGCACCGTGCTCACGTCGCCGCCGCAGGACGCCCCCGTCGACCGCGCCACCGCCGCGGCCCGCCGGCTCGTCGACGCGTTGCTGCGCACCGACCGCAGCAACGCCAACCTGGACCGTGTCACCGAGGAACTCGACAGCATCGTCGCGCACCTCGAGGATCACGCCCCCGCTGTCGCCGACCGCATGATCGACATGTGGTCCGGCGAGGGCGTCACCCGGCACGACCCGATCACCGGGCCCGAGAACGCGATCGCCCCGCCGATCGTCCTCGAAGGCCTCGAAGACGGCACCGTCCGCGGCGTCGTCACCCTCACCCTGCCGTACCAGGGACCCCCCGGATGCGTCCACGGCGGTGTTTCCTCGATGCTCCTCGACCACGTCCTCGGCGTCGCCAACGCCTGGGGCGGCAAATCCGGTATGACCGCGCAGCTCAACACGCGCTACCACCGGCCCACGCCCCTGTTCGAGGAACTCACCATCACCGGCAGGCAGACCTCCGTCGACGGCCGTAAAATCCACACCGTCGGTGAAATCCGCAATGCCGCAGGCGAAGTGTGCGTCTCCGTCGAAGGACTCTTCATCGAAGCCGGAGTTCCGCGCCCGCGGTAGGTGTTTCGTTCCGTTCACCAGCTGAAGGGACCCTTCGTACGCTCCAGGCGCACGAAGGGTCCCTTCAGCTCAACACGAGAGAGAGACCAGTAGTGGGCAAAATGGATGGCCGCGCGGCAGTTGTGACCGGCGCGGGAATGGGAATCGGTCGTGGTATCGCGGGTGCTCTCGCCCGGGAGGGTGCGTCGGTGCTGGTGGCCGAGATCGACGAGGCGGCCGGAACGTCCACGGTGCAGTGGCTGCGGGACGAGTGGGGTGTCGACGCCCACTTCGTGCGTACCGACATCACCGACAAGGCCCAGGTCCACAACATGGTCGATCAGGCTGTGGAGCGATTCGGTCGGCTCGACGTCCTGGTCAACAATGCCTGGCGCAGTTCAGGTTTCGCTCGGTTGGAGAACATCACCGACGAACAGATGCTGGGCGGCTTCGACATGGCGGTGATGGCCGCGTTCTGGGCGATGCAGCGGGCACTGCCGGAACTCGCGAAGCACGGCACCGGTCGGGTGATCAACCTGTGCTCGCTGAACGGTGTGAACGCGCACATGTACTCGGTGCACTACAACGCCGCGAAGGAGGCGCTGCGCACCCTCACGCGCACCGCCGCCCGGGAGTGGGCGCCGCGGCAGGTGTGCTGCAACGTCATCTGTCCCGGCGCGCAGAGCGAAGCGTATCGGCGGGTCAAGGAGGCGAATCCGGCCATGGCCGCGTCGATGGCGGAGGCGAACCCGATGGGCCGCATCGGTGATCCGCTCGACGATATCGGCCCGGTCGCGGTGTTCCTGGCGAGCGACGACTCCCGGTACGTCACCGGCAACACGCTGTTCGTCGACGGTGGCGGGCACATCAACGGCGTCCAGTGGGCGCCGCAGGTGGACTGAACATCGACTCGGTTCCTGTGGCCGAATGTCACATCGGTTCAGTTGGACTGAACGCATGTGACATTCGGCCACAGGGGGTCAGCTACCCGGTGCGTCGACGATGCTGCCGTAGGAGCTGCCGAAGCTGCCGGTGGAGGTGCTGCCGAGACTGCCGAGGCTGCCGGACGAGCTGCCGAGACTGCCGGTGAACAGGGGTTGGACGAAGACGGCGATCATGCCGGGGATGTCGATCATGGGGAGGGTTTCCTTTCGTGTGTCGATCGGGGAGTTCGGACGGATGAAACCTGACGGCACGCGGTAAGGGGTGTGGAATGCCGGGAATTCACCCTGTCTTCGCCCGGACCCCGACGCCCGACCGATGCTGTGCCGGATTCGGTGAATGTCCGTATGGTCGGCACGGATGATGTACGAAACCACTGCACTCGAATTGTCCGACGGTGCGCGAACGTGGTTGATCGAGCGGCCCATCGTGATCGCGGTCTATGTCGTGGTCGCTCTCGTCCTGCGTTTCGTGTTGCACCGGATCATCGATCGGGCCACCCGGGACCGCCCGGGTGGTGAGCCGCGGCTGCTCAAACCGCTCAAGGAACGCCTTCCTGCCGGGGTGCGGGACGACATCGCCGCGCAGCGGCGGGCGCAGCGGGCGCGGACGATCGGATCGGTGCTCAAGTCGGCGGTGTCGATCGTGACGCTGACATGGTGTGTGCTGCAGATCCTGACGGTGTTCAGTGTGAATGTGGCGCCGTTGGTGGCGTCGGCCGGTGTGGTCGGTGTGGCATTGGGTTTCGGCGCGCAGAATCTGGTGCGCGACTTCCTGACCGGCATGTTCATGTTGCTCGAGGACCAGTACGGGGTGGGGGACATCATCGATGTCGGTGACGCGGTCGGCACGGTGGAGACCGTCGGGTTGCGGGTGACGACGATCCGCGATCTCGGCGGCACGCTCTGGTACTGCCGTAACGGGGAGATCGCCCGCGTCGGCAACATGAGTCAGGGGCATGCGGTCGGTGTGGTCGAGTTGCCGATCGCGCATACGACGCCGGTGACGCGGGCTGCGGAGGTGGCGTTGCGGGCCGCGCTCGACGCCGCCGGGAAGGACGCGATCGCGGAGTCGGTGCTCGAGGCGCCCGAGTTGGCCGGCGTCAGCAAGGTGACCCCGGAGGCCGTCACTCTCCGCCTGACGGTGCAGGTCAAGCCGGGCCACCAGTGGGCTGTGGAGCGTTTCGTCTCGCAGGCTGTGCTCGTCGCCTTCGACGAGATGGGGTTCGCTGCACCGGTGCCGCTGCTGTCGGGGGTGCTGGCCCCTGCCGCCGCCGAGTGACCGAAATATCCAATCGGCGGGCGCGGGGTGCCGCTAGCGTGGGCGTCATGACTCCCCAGTTGAATGCGATCGGCCTGGTCACCACCGATCTTGCAGCCTCTCTTCGCTTCTATCGTCTTCTCGGCCTGGACATCCCGGACGGCGCCGAGTCGCAGCCGCACGTCGAAGCGGTGGCCGGTGGGATTCGGATCATGTGGGACACGGTTGCAACGGTCGAGTCGTTCGGCGGCCCGTACACGCCGCCGACGGGCGACGCCCGTGTCGCGTTGGCGTTCGCGTGCGCCGATCCGGCGGAGGTGGATGCGGTGTGGTCCCGGTTCGCCGACGCCGGACATTCCGTGACGGAGCCGTTCGACGCGCCGTGGGGGCAGCGTTATGCGACGGTCGTCGACCCGGACGGTAACGGTGTCGACCTGTTCGCGCCGCTCGGATCCTGACGCAGTTCACCGAACGGTAGCCCGGTGATGCGTCGGGATTCGCGGATGAGGTGCGCCTGGTCGACGTATCCGCAGGCGGTGGCCACGTCCACGGACGGCAGTCCGCGGCCGGCGAGGGCGAGGGCACGCTGCAGCCGCAGGATCGACGACAGGGTCTTCGGCCCGTAACCGAAGTGCCGGGCCGAGAGCCGGTGCAGGGTTCGTGGGGACAGGCCGGTGGTGTCGGCGACGACGGTGACGGTGGCGCCGGCGGCGAGGAGTCGTGCGGTCGCGGTCACCGCCGGATCCGGCATGCCGGATCCGGCGAGGAGTGCGCATCCGAACGCCTCGAACGCATCGGCGGCGTCGCCGGGATCGATACCGCGGAGGGGTGCTGCGCGTCGGCCGACGACGTCGTCGAGCGGCACCCGCAGATTCTGCAGGTCCGATGCCGGCACGCCGAGCAGGTGGGGGAGCAGCCCCGGTGGAAAACGTAGCCCCACAGCCATTTCGGATGACGCGGGGACAGTGAACGGCTCCGTGTCCGGTCCGGCGACCACCACGACGCCGTCCCGCCACACCAGGTCCGTGCATCCGTCGGGCAGCACCGACCCGTCGGCGGCGCGGACGGTGCGCCACACGACCGCGCCGGGGACGCTCCGGGATGCTTCCTCGCGGTACACGCCCCCAGTGCAGCACGGGTGGGCCCCGGCGGTCAGCCCAGAACGGCCCGCAGGGTGTCGAGAGGGTCGGTGCCGTCGCGGCGGCCGCGCGGGCCGTCGCTCTCGGGGAGGGTGAGGCGTCCGGCGTCGGAGCGGGTCCATTCGCGGACCGCCCATCGTTCGGCGATCTTCCAGACCCCGTCGCGTCGTTCCATACGGTCGACGTAGCGGCATCCGCTGGTGAAGTTGACCATTCCGATGCCGTCGCCGCCACCCCAGTGTGCGGCCGTCGAGTACGCCTCGCTGATCGCGACGTCACCGTGCAGTTCGATCAGATGGTTGCCGATGTGGTGCATCGTGCCGCCGATGGCCCGCAGCTTCGGCTCCACCCATGTCACGAATTCGTCGATGCTGCCGTCGAATCCGGTGTGGTGGTCGATGGCGCCGGGGTGGTAGACACTCCGGACCAGGTCGAAGTCGAGGCGGTCGATGCCGCGGCAGTAGCGCAGCACCACCTCGTGGATGGCCTGTTTGTCGATCAGGTCGGCGAGTGCCTGTGCATTCGACGCCATGATATGCCCCCTCAGCTGTGCTGCATCGTGGACTTCAGTTCTACCGCCCAGTCGATCAGCTGCGGAACCTCTTCTCCCGCTGTGCAGAACGTGGCGGGCCGGAAGACGGTTACGGTCGCGCCGGCTTGGTGCCAGGCGTGCGCCCTGCCGGCGGTCGCGGCGTAGTCGACGGTGCCGTCGTCGCGACGTTCGGGCGCGACGGACACTTGGACGATCGCGGAATGCGGGTCGCGGTCGTGTTCCTCGAACGTGCGGTGCAGCAGCGCGACACTGTCGGTGAAGGACGCCATGTCGGCGGGGTTGACGGTCCAACCGTCACCGACGCGGGCGATGCGTGCGAAATTGCGTGGACTGGGGGCGAATCCGAAGATCACCGGCACCCGGTCCCGGACCGGGTGCGGGAAGGAATGGAAGTCGTCGAACGCGAAGTCGCGCCCGGTGAAGGAGGCCGGCGCGGACGTCCACAGTTCCCGGCAGGCGCGAACGGTGTCCTCCATCCGGCCGAACCGGGCGTCCCACGGCATGCCGGTTGCGGTGTATTCGGCTTCCTGCCAGCCGACGCCCATGCCGATCGCGGCGCGGCCGTCGGACAGTCGGTCGAGGGTCGCTATCTGCTTGGCCAGCAGCAGTGGGGGCCGCAGTGTCGCGATGAGGACGGACACGTTCAGCAGTACTCGCTCGGTCACGGCCGCCACCGACGACAGCAGGGCGATCGGCTCGTACCAGTCGTGGTCGATCGGGAACGGGAAGCCGTGCTCGCGAACACGTTCGGCGTGCGCGGACGCATCGAATCCGAGGTGGTCGCCGGTGGAGATCATGTCGATGCCGGCGCGGTCGGCTGCCGCGGCCAGGTCGAGCACCGGCCGGATCCGGCCGTCGTACAGGCGTTCCGCTCCCAGGATGTTCAGTCCGACCTGCATGATGCTCCTCTACAGTGCGCGTGCGGCGTGTTCGCTCAGGTCCCCGACGAGATCGATGCAGGTGAGTCGCTGCGTGAATGTCCACTCGTCGTCGATCAGGGTGAACGCGTCGAAGTAGCGTCCGGACAGGATCGGTTGCAGTGGAAGGTGTTCGGTTTGCTGGAGCACCGTGAAGTACGACAGCGACGTCGCGGTGCGGTGGTCGTCGGCGACATCCACCCGCAGGTTGGTGACGACGTGCTTGGTGCGCGGCCGGGGTGGGGTGCCGTGCATCCGGATGAAGTTTCGGCACGCCTCGAGCACGCCGGCGGGGTCGGAGTCGTGCACCGACCCCACCGGCGTGCCGGAACCGTCGCACTGCCCGTACACCGCGCGGGAGAAGAGTTCCCCGACCTCCTCCAGGCGCCCCTCGTCGACGAGGTGCGTGTACCGGTGCGCGAGGTCGCGGATCGCCTCCACAGCGGCGAGCCGTTCGACGGTCCAGGTCGGCATCAGACGTGGATCTGCTTGCGGATCATCTTTCCGGTTGCGTTGCGCGGCAACAGGTCGGAGGTGATACGCCACTTGGTGGGCACCTTGTAGTACGACAGGCGCTCGCTCGCGTACTCGCGCAGCTCCTCTTCGGTGACGGTATGTCCCTCGGCGACGACGACCACCGCGGACACCTCCTGGCCCAGGTCGGGGTGCGGGGCTCCGATGACGGCGCACTCCTGCACGGCCGGGTGCTCGTCGAGGGTCTGCTCGATCTCGGTGGGGTAGACGTTCTCGCCGCCGCGCAGGATCAGGTCGGAGCGACGCCCGGTGAGGCGCAGGCGGCCGTTCTCGACGACACCGAAGTCGCCGGTCCGCAGCCAGCGGTCCGGGGTGATCGACGCGGCGGTCGCGTCGGGGTCGTTCCAGTAGCCGAGCATGACGAACGGGCTGCGCACACACACCTCGCCCTCCATGCCGTCGGGCAGCCACTCGCCGAACGGATCCCGGATCTCCATGCTCACCATGATGATCGGCCGACCCAGCGTGCCCGGGAACTCCTCGAGTTCGGCCGAGGTGGCCACCGCGATCGCGGTGCTGCACTCGGTGAGCCCGTAGCTGTCGACCAGAGCGTTGCGGGCGAACGGAACCTGTTCGCGCAGCCGGTCCTTGAACGCGATCGACGACGGTGCCGACGCGAGCGAGAACGACGTCAGCGACGACAGGTCGTACTTGCCGAGGTTGCCGTGCTCGAGCAGGCGGGAAGCCATCGTCGGGACCGCACCCCAGTTGGTGACTCGCTCACGTTCGATGAGAGCGAGGATCCGGTCGACGTCGAACGAGCCCTGGTTCATGACCAGTGCGCCGCCCATCGCGAGGCGGGGGACCGCCAGGTTGTGCAGGCTTGCGATGTGGAACAGCGGGGAGGTGAGCAGGTCGCGCATGTGGGTCGGCACGTTCGGGTCGAACGGCTTGCCGGTGAACGCCGCCATGATCGCGCCGTTGTAGCGGTGGTAGTCGACGACCGCGAGCAGGTTGCGGTGCGAGTGCAGTGCGCCCTTCGGGCGACCGCTCGTTCCGGACGTGAAGAGGATGACGGACGGATCGTCCTCGTCCACCTCGACGGTGGGGCGGTCCGCGCCGGCGAACTCGGCGAACAGTCGGGGGAGATCTTCCTCCATGGTCAGCACCGCGACGCCGGTGGTGTCGACGTCGGCGAGACCGGCCGCGCGCTTGGCGTCGACGATCAGGACCTTGGGAGTGCTGTGCTGCAGGCCGTACTCGATCTCCCGGGGAACCCACCAGCCGTTGAGTCCGACGCTGATGGCGCCGAGCGCCTGCGTCGCCCAGAACGAGGTGACCCATTCGGGGGTGTTGGCGGCGAGGATCGCGACCCGGTCGCCCTTTTCGACACCGTAACGCTCGTGCAGGGCCGCAGCCAGGGCGTACGCGTCGGCGGCGTGCTGTGCGTAGGACACCCGGCGGTCCTCGGTGACGAGGTAGTCGCGGTCGCCCCACTTGACGGACGCGGCCAGCAGGTCGCCGACCGACTTGTCCCGGTTCTTCATGACCGGCATCCGGGTGCCGAGGACCTCTTCCTCGACGATCTCGAACGGTCCGCCGGGGCCGGTCAGACGGGACATCACCTGGTCCAGGTGCAGTTGCGGATCCGCGGGGGCAGTCATGAGGGGCCTTTCTTCCGAGGCGGAGTCGTACCTGTTCACCGACGTACTCGTGAACGCCCTGCTCTTCCGCTCGGGAAAATGGGATGTGACGGGTTTCTCATGGCAATTTCTCACGTCCGGAACCGTGAGCGGGGACAGTTACCACTGAGCGAGACTGTCGGTGATCCGGGCGACAGGGCACGGCTACTTTTCGGCCAAGAACGCCGCCCGCGCCCGCCGGCGCCTCGACAGGAGAGTTGAAGTTGGAACGCACCACGATTGCCGAGATGTTGCTCGATCGCGTCGGTGACCAGCACCTCGGTCTCCGCACCCGCGACCAGGACTGGACCTGGGACGAGGTGGTGCGCGAGAGCGCTGCGCGTGGTGACCTGGCCCGCTCCCTGCGGGTCGACGGCCCCTTCCACATCGGCATCCTGCTCGAGAACGTGCCGGACTTCCTGTTCTGGCTCGGCGGGGCGGCCCTGGCCGGCGCGACGGTCGTCGGTATCAACCCGACGCGCGGTGCCACCGAGCTCGAGGCCGAGATCAAGTACGTCGACTGCCAGCTGATCGTCACCGACACGGCGGGCATGGAGAAGCTGAAGGACCTCGATCTGGGGCTGACCGAGGACCGGTTCGTCCTCGTCGACGCCCCCGACTACCGGGAGCGGATCGACGCCCACCGGGTCGAGCCGGCGATCGCCGACGGCATCGACGAGTTCAGCCTGTTCCTGCTGCTGTTCACGTCCGGCACCACCGGCATGTCGAAGGGCGTCAAGTGCAGCCAGGGCCGGCTGGCCCGGCTGGCGTACTCGAACTCCGCGAAGTACGGACACAAGCGTGACGACGTCGACTACTGCTGCATGCCGCTGTTCCACGGCAATGCGTTGATGGCGCTGTGGGCGCCGGCGCTCGCGAACGGCGCCACCGTCTGCCTGCCGGAGGCCCGCAAGTTCTCCGCCTCGGGCTTCCTGCCCGACGTGAAGTACTTCGGTGCCACGTTCTTCACGTACGTCGGCAAGGCGCTCGGCTACCTGATGGCGACGCCCGAGCAGGCCGACGACAAGGACAATCGGCTCGAGCGCGCATTCGGCACCGAGGCGTCCCCCGAGGACAAGGTCGAGTTCGTGCGCCGTTTCGGTGCCGAGCTGTTCGAGGGCTACGGCAGCTCCGAGGGCGCCGGGTCGGTCAAGCTCGACCCGGAGGCCCCGGAGGGGGCGCTGGGGCGTCCCGCGCATGCCGGCATTCTCGTGGTGAACCCGGAGACCCGGCAGGAGTGTGCCCGCGCGATCCTCGACGAGCACGGCCGCGTCCTCAACCCGGACGATGCGATCGGCGAGATGATCAACACCGAGGGGGCGCGGGCCTTCGAGGGCTACTACAAGAACGATGCCGCCGACGCCGACCGCATCAAGCACGGCTGGTACTGGACCGGCGACCTCGGTTACATCGACGAGGCCGGGTTCATCTACTTCGCCGGACGCAAGGGCGACTGGATCCGCGTCGACGGTGAGAACACGTCCGCGCTGATGATCGAGCGGGTCATCCGACGCCACCCCGACGTCATCGCGACCGGTGTGTACGCGATCCCGGATCCGCGGTCCGGCGACCAGGTGATGGCGGCGGTCGAGGTCGCGTCGCTCGAATCGTTCGACGTCGACAAGTTCGCCGAGTACCTGGCCGGCCAGGACGATCTCGGCAGCAAGGCCACCCCGCGGTTCCTGCGGGTGTCGACGCATCTGCCGGTGACCGGCTCCAACAAGGTCCTCAAGCGGGAGTTGCAGGCGGAGCTGTGGCGCACCGGCGAGCCGGTGTACCGCTGGGAGGGTCGCGGCGAGCCCGTGTACGTGGCGATGACCGACGACAGCAAGGCGGCACTCGAGGCCGAGTTCGTCTCCTTCGGACGCCAGCGTTTCCTGGGGGTCTGAGATGACGGACCGCAGGGCCGTCCTCGTCACGGGTGCCAGCCGGGGGATCGGGCGTGAGATCGCGCTCGCATTCGCGCGCAAGGGATTCGACGTCGCGATCACCGCACGCACGGTCCGGGAGGGCGAGGGTGCCGTCACGCCCCGCACCCGCGCGGAGGGCGAGACGCTCATCGCGGTGCCCGGCAGCCTCGAGACGACGGCCGCCGAGATCGAGCGGTGCGGGGTGCGAGCACTGCCGATCCGGATGGATCTGCTCGATCGGGACTCGGTGGTCGGGGCGGCCGACGAGGTCCTGCGCGAGTGGGGCCGCATCGACGTCCTCGTCAACAACGCGTACGCCCAGACGGCCGGTCACATGGAGCGCATCCTCGACCTGCAGCAGGACGATGCCGAGGTGATGGTGCGCGGCAACTACCTGCACCAGTTGGCGCTGATCCAGCGGGTGCTGCCGTCGATGGTCGACAGGGGTGACGGCGTCGTCGTCAATCTGGTGTCCGGGTCGGCGACCACCGACCCGCCGGCCGCACCCGGCGAGGGCGGCTGGGGCGTGGCCTACGCCGCGTCGAAGGCGGCGTTCGGCCGCCTCGCCGGCGCGGTCAACGCCGAATACCGCGGACGCGGTGTCCGGGCGTTCAACCTCAGCCCCGGCTTCGTGGTCACCGAGTCCGGCAAGGCCCGCGGCGGCACCGAGAAGATCGAGGACGCCGGGTTCGACTCGGTGCCCGCGACGGTTCCGGCCGATGCCGCGGTCTGGCTGGCCACCGCGCCGGAGTCCGACCGGTTCCTCGGCCGGGTGGTCTGGGCGCCCAAGCTGGTGGCCGACCTCGCAGCCCCCGCCGAGCGCTGAACGGAGCGGCCGTCTCGGGTGGTTCCCGCTGGGCGAGATGTTCGCCCCGGAGGTCCGGCACGCTGGCTAGCGTCCGGACCAAACATAGGTGGACGGCCGGTGTCGTCCGCTCGGACAGTGGTGTCGATTGTCAGTCTTTTGTCAGTCGTTTGTCGTCAGGGAGAGTTAACGATGGATTTGAGGGAATCCCCCGAACAGCTCGCGCTCCGTCAGGAGCTGCGGGCGTACTTCGCGCAGCTGTTGCCGGAGGAGAAGCGTCGCAAGGCCGGTGAGGAAGGTGTCGGCGGCGAGTACTTCCGCGAGGTCGTCAAGCTGCTCGGCAAGGACGGCTGGCTGGGTATCGGCTGGCCGAAGGAGTATGGCGGACAGGGCCGTTCCATCGAGGAGCAGTTCGTGTTCTTCGACGAGGTGCAGCGGGCCGGCCTGCCGTTCCCGTTCGTCACGGTCAACACCGTCGGCCCGACGCTGATGAAGTACGGCACGCAGGAGATGAAGGACCGGTTCCTGCCGGGCATCCTCTCCGGTGACATCGTCTTCGCGATCGGCTACACCGAGCCCGAGGCCGGCACCGACCTCGCATCCCTCAAGACCCGCGCGGTCCGTGACGGCGACCATTTCGTGGTCGACGGCGCCAAGATCTTCACGTCGGGCGCGAACACCGCCGACTACGTGTGGCTGGCCGCTCGTACCGATCCCGAGGCCCCCAAGCACAAGGGCATCTCGATCCTGGTCGTCCCCACCGACGACCCCGGCTTCTCGTGGTCGCCGATCCCCACCGTCGGTGGCCTCATGGTGACCTCGACGTACTACAGCGGCATCCGGGTCCCGGAATCGGACGTCATCGGCGAGGTCAACGGCGGCTGGCAGCTGATCGCCGCGCAGCTCAACCACGAGCGCATCGGCCTGGCCGCGATCGGTGGCCGCACCTACGGCCTGTGGCACCAGGTTCTCGAGTGGGCCAGGGAGAACGGCGCCATCGAGATCCCGTGGGTGCAGCAGGAGTTCGCGCGTACGCACGCGAAGCTCGAGGCGATGCGCCTGCTCAACTGGAAGATGACCGCCGCGGTCGCCGCGGACACGCTGTCCGGTGCGGACGCCGGCGCCACCAAGGCGTACGGCACCGAGACCCACATCGACGTCTACCGCACGCTGCTCGCGATCCTCGGTGCGGCCGGCCGCATCCGGCCCGAGTCGCCGGGCGCGCTGCTGGCCGGTCAGGTCGAGCAGATCTCCCGTCAGGGCATGGTCAACACGTTCGGCGGCGGCGTCAACGAGGTCCTGCGCGACATGGTCGGCACGATGGGCCTGGGTCTGGTGCGGGAGAAGAGGGTCAAGTGAGCGAATTCGCTACCAAGATCAAAGAATTCGAGGGTCAGGTCCTGACCCCGAAGACCTGGGGTCCGGACGAGGTCAACACCCCGATGATCCGGCACTGGGTCGAGACGATGGGGGACACCAACCCGATCTACCTCGACGACGAGGCTGCCAGAGCCACCGGGCGGGACGGCGCGGTGGCGCCCGCGCTCATGGCGCAGGTGTGGATCATGCGCACGTTCACCGACAAGATGGCGAACAACGATCCGTCGCAGGTGTGGACCGACATGATCGCCACGTTCGACGAGGCCGGGTTCACGTCCGTCGTCGCGACCGACTCGGACTTCGAGTTCTTCGCCGAACTGCGTGCCGGGGACCGGGTTTCGGTCACCGAGACGATCGAGGCGATCTCCGAGGAGAAGACGACCGGCCTGGGTACCGGGCACTTCGTCACCACCCTCAAGACCTACCGCAACGGCGACGACGAGACCGTCGCGACGCAGCGGTGGCGCACCCTGCGGTTCGCGCCGAAGCCGAAGAAGGCGGATGTCGGCCTGCGGCCGCGCCCGGCCCTCAACCCCGACAACGCCTTCTGGTTCGAGGCCGCCAAGGAGCACCGTCTGGTGATCCAGCGCTGCACGAACTGCGGCGTGCTGCGGCACCCCACCGGCCCCATGTGCGGTGAGTGCCGGTCGCTCGACTGGGACACCGTCGACGCCTCGGGCCGCGGCACCGTCTACAGCTTCGTCGTCAACCACCACCCGAAGATCCCCGGCTTCGAGTACCCGCTCATCGTGGCGACCATCGAACTCGAGGAAGGCACCCGCCTGATCGCGAACATGACCGGCATCACGCCGGAGCAGGTCGAGATCGGCATGCCGGTGGAACTGGACTGGATCGACGCCGACCCGGATCTGACGCTGCCCGCGTTCCGGCCGGCTGCACGGGAGGACTCCTGATGGACTTCAACTTCAGCGAAGAGCAAGAGGCGATTCGTACCCTCGCCGACGAGGTCTTCACCAGCAAGGCCGACATCGACCGCGTCAAGGCGGTCGAGCTGAGCGACGAGCGCATCGACCGCGACCTGTGGCGTGAGCTCGCGAACACCGGCCTGCTCGGTATCGCGCTGCCCGAGAACCTCGGTGGCGGCGGCCTGGGCCTGGCCGAGTTGTACGTGCTGCTCGAACAGCAGGGCCGGCACGTGGCGCCCGTGCCGATCTGGCAGTCCACGCTCGCCGCGCTCGCAGTCGCCGAATTCGGCACCGACGAGCAGGCCGCGGCACTGGTGCCCGGTGTCGCCGAGGGCCGCACGTTCCTCACCGTCGGGCTCGAGGAGTTCGGCCCGTACACGGACGGGACTCCGGCGACCACCGCCGCCGAGACCGGCGGTGCCTGGACCCTCACCGGTGCCAAGGCCGTCGTCCCGATCACCCACGTCGCCGACCGCGCGATCGTCTCGGCGACCACCGCGACCGGTGCCGCGCTGTTCGTCGTCGACCTCGCGGGCGCGGGTGTCACCGTGGAGCAGACGCAGTCCACCAACTGGGAGATCTGCGGCAACGTCACTCTCGACAACGCTCCCGCCGAACTGCTCGGCCCGGCCGACGGCACCGCCGCGCAGTGGCTGCTGGACCGGGTAGAGCTGGCGCTCGCCGCGATCCAGCTCGGTGTCGGCGCCGGCGCCGTGTCGCAGGCCGTCGACTATCTCAACGGGCGCCACCAGTTCGGGCGCCCGCTCGCGACCTTCCAGGCCGTCAACCACCAGCTGGCCGACTGCTACATCGACCTGCAGGCGATGAGTGTGACGCTGTGGCAGGCCACGCAGAACCTCGTCGACGGCATCGACCCGGGCACCTCGGTGCTCGTCGCCAAGTGGTGGGCCACCGACGGCGGTCAGCGCATCGTGCACCGCACCACGCACGTCCACGGTGGCATGGGTGTCGACACCGACTACCCGGTGCACCGGCACCTGCTGTGGGGCAAGCAGATCGGCGCCACTCTCGGCGGGTCGGCCTCCGACCTGGCCCGTCTGGGCGCGCAGCTCGCCGCCGGTGTCGAGGTGGTCGCGTGACCACCGCACTCACCGGCCGAAGCTACGACGACATCACCGTCGGCGAACAGCTGCCCGAGCTCGCGATTCCTTTGACCCGCACCCTGATCGTCGCGACGGCCCTGGCCACCCGCGACTTCCAGGACGTGCACCACGATCCCGAGCTGGCGCAGCAGCGCGGCAGCAAGGACGTGTTCATGAACATTCTCACCAGCAACGGCCTGGCGGGGCGGTTCGTGACCGACTGGGCGGGCCCGTTCGCGACGGTGCGCCGCGTCAAGATCCGGCTCGGCGCCCCCAACTACCCGGGCGACACCATGACGATGACCGGTGAGGTCGTCGCCAAGGAGAACGGTGTCGTCGAGGTGAAGATCGTCGGAGCCAACAGCCTCGGCAACCACCTCGCCGGAACCGTCACGGTGTCTTTCCCGGATGCGTACCCCTCGAGTGAAGGGAAGGACGCCTGATGGCAGTCAGCCCGCTCTCCGGTGCCGCCGCCATCGTCGGTATCGGCTCCACCGAGTTCTCCAAGAACTCGGGCCGCAGCGAACTCCAGCTCGCGTGCGAGGCGATCGTCGCGGCCCTCGCGGACGCCGGCATCGACCCGTCCGAGGTCGACGGCCTGTCCACCTACACCGCCGAGACCAACGGTGAGGTCATCGTCGCCCGCAACTGCGGCCTCGGTGAGCTCAAGTTCTTCTCGCGCGTCCACTACGGCGGCGGCGCGGCCTGCGGCACCGTCCAGCAGGCCGCGATGGCCGTCGCGACCGGGGTCGCCGACGTCGTCGTCGTGTACCGCGCGTTCAACGAACGCTCCGGTGTCCGTTACGGTCTCGGCCAGCACGACCGTCCGATGGACTCCACCGCCGACCGTGCCGCGTACGCGTGGATGACGCCGCAGGGCCTGTCCACGCCCGCGCAGTGGGTCGCGATGTTCGCGCGCCGCTACATGCACCAGTACGGCGCCACCAGCGAGGACTTCGGCCGTGTCGCCGTCGTCGCCCGCAAGCACGCCGCGAACAACCCGAACGCATGGTTCTACGGCAAGCCGATCACGCTCGAGGACCACCAGAACTCGCGCTGGATCGCCGAACCGCTGCACCTGCTGGACTGCTGCCAGGAGACCGACGGCGGCCAGGCCCTCGTCATCGTCTCCGCGGAACGCGCCAAGACCCTGAAGAACACGCCCGTCGTCATCAAGGGTGCAGCGCAGGGTTCCGGCAAGGACCAGCACATGATGACCAGTTACTACCGCCCCGACATCACCGGCATCCCGGAGATGGGACTGGTCGGACGCCAGCTGTACGCACAGTCCGGGCTCACCCCGGACGACATCCAGGCCGCGGTCCTCTACGACCACTTCACGCCGCTGGTGCTGCCGCAGCTCGAGGAGCTCGGCTTCTGTGGCGTCGGCGAGGCCAAGGACTTCATCCGCGAGGGCAACCTGGAGATCGGCGGCCGGCTGCCGTCGAACACCCACGGCGGCCAGATCGGCGAGGCGTACCTGCACGGCGTCAACGGCATAGCCGAGGCCGTCCGTGTTCTGCGCGGTACGTCCACCAACCAGCCCGAGGACGTCGAGAACATGATCGTGACGGCGGGAACCGCGGTTCCCACGTCCGGTCTGCTCCTCGGCCTCTGACCTTCCGGAAGGACACGAGAATGACTGCAGTGGAGCAGAAGTCGGCCGGCGACTGGCGCGGAGTCGACCTCGGTACCCGTACCGTCTCCTACACCGAGCGGGACGCGATCATCTACGCCCTCGCCGTGGGCGCCCAGGCCACCGAACTGGACCTGGTGTTCGAGGAGCAGCTGCGGGTACTCCCGACGTTCGCCCTCACCCTGGCCCAGTGGGCACCCGACGAGCTCGGCACGCGCGGCGCGTTCGACACCAAGACCGCGCTGCACGGCTCGCAGGAACTGAAGGTCCTCGCCCCGCTGCCCCGTAGCGGTTCGGTGGAGCTGAAGGCCAGCGTCGGCGAGGTGTGGGACAAGGGCGCCGCCGCGGTGTTCGAGGTCAAGGTCGAGTGCGAGTACTTCGTCGCGACCTGGTCCCTGTTCGCCCCGGGCGCAGGCGGATTCGGCGGCGAACGCGGACCGTCCAAGCCGGCCGGCCCCGAAGGCGAACCGAACGTGACGGCGGATCTGGTCACTGCCGCCAACCAGACGGCCCTCTACCGTCTGCTCGGCGACATGCACCACATCCACATCGATCCGGCGGCCGCCGCGGTCATCGGGCAGCCCCGCCCGATCATGCACGGCCTGTGCACGCTCGCCGCGTCCACGCTGCCGCTCGCTCGCGAGCTCGGCGTGCATCCGGCGGACCTGCTCGAACTGCAGGGCCGCTTCGCCGCCCCCATGTTCCCCGGCGACACCGCTCAGGTGCGCGCGTGGGGCGACGCCGACGGCGTGGACTTCGAACTCGTCCGCGACGGCAAGGCCGTCATCTCCGGCGCCCACGCGGTGTTCGCGAAGAAGTAACCCTCTCCACGCTGTGGCCGAATGTCACACGCGTTCAGTCCAACTGAACGTGTGTGGCATTCGGCTTTCGGCTTTTCCGGAGGCGGGGGAGGTTCAGGACCAGTTGGCCGCGTAGACCCGGAGCAGGTTGCCGCCCAGCAGTTTGCGGAGGTCGGCGTCGGACCATCCGGCGTTCGTCAGGGTGGCGGCCAGGTTCGGCAGTTTCGCAACGTTCTCGAATCCGGTTGCACCCCAGTTGCCGTTCTGCAGGGCTTCGGCCATCTCGAAGTAGGTGAGTGGGGTGGTGCGGGGCTTGCGTAGCCCCATGCCGACGGCGATCTCGCCGATGCTGTTGTCCGCGCCGTGCGCCATGCTCCCGATCCGGCCCATGAGCATCGCCAGGTCCGGTGACACGCTCCCCGGCGTGGCCTCCGAGTCGGTGCCGATCGCGACGTGGTCGATGCCCACGAGATCGACGACGTAGTCGATGTGCCGGATGTAGTCGTCGATGCTCGGGCGTTCCCCCGGGGTGGTCGCGCACAGCGGGCTGTAGGGGATCAGTCCGATCACCCCACCCTTCGCGGCGCAAGCCGTGATCTGCTCGTCCGTCAGGTTCCGCTGCTGTTCGAGTGCGGTGGTGCGGGGATTGAGACGGGAGAAGACACAGGGTTTGGTCGACAACTCGATTGCCTCGAGGCTGGATTCGACACCGGTGTCCACGAGGTCGATCAACATTCCGGTCTCGTTCATGGCGCGGACCACGTCTCGGCCGAAATGAGACAGCCCGGCGTTCGACGACTCGAGGCTTCCGTCGGCGACCGCGTTGCGTTCGTTGTAGGCGAGTTGCATCACCCGCAGGCCGGCATCGTGCAGCACCTCCACGAGGGAGTCGTCCCGGCCGAGCATGTCGGTGCTCTGTGCGCCCAGGACGAGGCCGACCCGTCCTTCGGTCTTGCAGCGGTGGATGTCGTCGACGGTGAGGATCAGGTCGAACCGCTTCTCTTTTCGGATCATGTTGCGATGCTGTTGGATTCGGCTCAGCGTCTGGTTCAGATCGTCCCGCGGCCACGTCACGACCGTCTGCAGTGCGGTCGCCCCGGAGTGTTCGATGCGCTCGTGCCAGGCGGTGGCGGACACCGAGCATCCGTCGATGACGATCGATTCGTCGAACGCGCTGCCGGGCGACGAGGTCGTACCCTTCGTCAACATCTGCTCCTTGTGGCTGTGGGGATCCGCGGTTCGGGGGTGGCTGTCCGCCGAGGCGGGGCCGGGCAAGTTTTCGGATTTGGGTGAATTGCGAGAAGACTACCGCATCGAATCGTGACGGGCATCACGTTCGGGTCGGGTGTTGCGCTTCTGTCGGCACTCCGGGGGTGTGAGTCGAACATTTGACAGAATTTCTTAATTCACTGGGCGCCAGCACTGTTCGTGACAGTACGATGAGGCACCCTCGTGGGGCGGTGCGATTCGACGCCCCACCAGCCGGGCCCGGCGAAGCTCAGCTGCAGGGGAGATCCATGGCGGGTTCGATGTACTCACGGAGGGCTGACGAGTAATGAGACGTACATTCGGGCACAGGCTCGGCGCGACTGTGTTCGCCACGTGTGCCGCCGCGGCACTGGTGGCGGGATGCGCTTCCGGCAGCGCCGACACCGCGGGCGGTGGCGGCGAGCGGTCGGGTGCCGCCCGCATCGTGGGAGAGCAGGGCGACGGAGGCCCCGTCCAGACCGGTGGAACGCTGACGTATGCGGCGTACTCGATGCCGACCAGTCTGGATCCAGCGCGAACTCAGGTTGCCGGCACGACCGGTGGCACCGAGATGGCGGCCATCTACGACCTGCTGATCCGGCACGACTCGGCGACGAACGAGTTCGTGCCGCACCTGGCGCAGTCGATGGACGAGAGCGACGACCGGCTCACCTGGACCATGAAGCTGCGCGACGGTGTCACCTTCAGTGACGGAACACCGCTCGACGCGAATGCAGTGGTGGCGAGCATCGACCGGGTGAACCGTAACAACAGCGCCTACGCGCAGTTGTACGTCGCGGCGGTCGCGAAGACCGACGCCGTGGCACCGGACACCGTGACGTTCACGATGACCAGCCCGTGGAGTGCGTTTCCTGCGATGTTCACGTTCGGGCACGGCATGGTGACCGCGCCGGCCGCTGAGGGGCCGGACGGTCAGTTCACCCCGATCGGCGCCGGGCCGTTCACACTGGGCACGTTCGACCCGCCCGAGTCGATCGAACTCGTTGCGCGCGAAGACTACTGGGACGGCCGGCCGAATCTGGACGCCGTCAGAATCGTCAACGTCCAGGGTGACCAGCCGAAGATCGATACGCTCGTATCCGGTGGCGTGGACATGATCTTCCTCCGGAACTCGGACACCGTGAACGTGGCCAAGGAGCGGTTTGCCGGATACGTGGACCCTGTCGGGATGGGTCAGGTACTGCAGATCAATCAGCGGGCAGGCCATGCAGGCTCGGACGTCCGGGTGCGTCAGGCGATCGCCTACGCCGTCGACCCGGCGGTGGTCGACCAGCGGGCGCGCGGGGGCGAGGGCATGCCCGGGTCGGTGATCTTCCAGGAATGGTCACAGTGGCGGGGCGACGTCCCAGGTATCGAACCGGATCCCGAGAAGGCCCGTCGGCTGCTCGACGAGGCGAAGGCCGACGGATTCGACGGCAAGGCCACGTACCTGTCGATCGCCGAGCCCAACTCGCAGGCGAACGCGCTCGCCATCCAGGCGCAGCTCAACGCCGTCGGATTCGACGTGACCATCGACTACGTGCCCAGCGTCACCGACATGGTCAAACGCCTGTATGTCGACAAGGACTTCGACCTGGGTTACGGCGCAACAAGTTTGTTCGACGCAGCTCCGGAGATCCGCCTCTACAGTGCAGTGGACAGCAAGTCGACGAACAACATCAGCGGTGTCGATTCGCCGGAGTTCGACGCCGCATTGGATGCGATCCAGTCGGCGCCGACGCACGAGGACAAGGTGCAGGCGTTCGGGACGCTGCAGACCCTCGTCAACGAGCAGGTTCCGTTCGTGAATCTCGGTGCCACCGAAGCGTTCATCGGATGGGACGAGTCCGTCTACGGGGTGAACCCGAGTCTCGACGGGATTCTGCTGCTGCAGAACGCATGGATCCGGAAGTAGCCCCACGAGACCGAATGTCACACGCGTTCAGTTCAACTGAACGCGTGTGACATTCGGCTGGAAGGCCGGGTCGGCCGGATCAGAGTTCCGGATGCGTCGCCATGTAGCGGGCCGGGTATTCACCGCCGCCGTGGACGGCGACGTCGGCGCCGTTGACGTACGACGACAGGTCGCTGGACAGGAACAGGCAGGCCTTCGCGATGTCCGCGGGCACGGCCATGCGCTCCATCGGGAGGGTGCGGGTGACGGCAGCGCCGCCGTCCTCGCCGTATACGGCGGCCGCGGCTTCGGTGCGGATCAGGCCGGTGGTGATGTGGTTGACGCGAACCTTCGGTGCCCACTCGAGGGCGAGGGCCTTGGTGAGGGCGAGCAGGCCGGCCTTCGCGGCGGTGTAGGCGGCGGTGCCGGGCTGCGGCTGGTGTGCCGAGACGCTGCCGATGTTGACGATCGCGCCGCCGGTCTCCTGTTCGCGCATCACCAGATTCGCGGCCTGCGCCATGTAGGCGGGGGCCAGCAGGTTGAGGGCGACGATCCGCTCGGTGAACCGCGGCGACACGGTCGCGGCGTCGACGTCGGGCGAGCCGCCGGCGTTGTTGACCAGTACGTCGAGGCGACCGAAGCGGTCGACGGCATCTTGGACGAGGGCGGTGGCGTCGTCGGGGTTGCGGACGTCGACGGCGCGGAAGGCGGCGGTGCGGCCGTCGACGGTGGGCAGGTTCTCGGGCTCGTTGCGGGCACACACCAGCACGTCGGCCCCGGCCTGCAGGAAGTGTTCGGCGATGACGTAGCCGATGCCCTTGGTGCCGCCGGTGACGATGACCGCGCGACCGGTGAAGTCGATCGGGTTGGGGTAGCTCATGCGAACTGCCTTTCTGTCGTGATGCAACCCCCGCGCCACGAGGATCGTCCGTGTTCGGAAAACTTTCCGACGCCAATCTTGCGAAAACACTCGCCACAAGCAAATGCTTGGTCGAGAATAGTCGATTGGAGATCTGTACTTCCAGATCTTCCCAGTTCACGAGATCTCGAGAGTGGGTTCACATGGGCAAGCTGGACGGCAAGGTTGCGCTGATCACGGGTGCCGGTCAGGGCATCGGTCAGGGCATCGCACTCGCACTCGCCAAGGAAGGTGTCGCGATCGCGGCTCTCGGACGGACCGCGTCCAAGCTCGTCACGACGGTCGAGCAGGTCGAGGCGCTCGGTGGGAAGGCGCTCGCCATCACATGCGACGTCACCAGTGCCGACGCCATCGACAGTGCCGTCGATCAGGCCGTCGCCCACTTCGGTGGCATCGACATCCTGGTCAACAACGCCAACGACGGTGGCCCGTCGCCGCTGCTCGCGGTCAAGGACGAGGACTTCGAGCGGTCGTTCGCGACCGGCCCGTTGGCCACGCTGCGTCTCATGCGCGCGTGTCATCCGTCGATGAAGGAGCGGGGCGGTGGATCGATCATCAACCTGGTGACGTCCGCGGCCGTGCGCTGGGATGCCAGCAACTACGGCGTGTACGGATCCGTCAAGGAAGGCATGCGCTCGCTCACGCGTGCCGCCGCCTGCGAATGGGGCATCGACGGTATCCGTGTCAACTCTATTGCGCCGCACGCGATGTCGCCGGCCCTCGAAGGCTGGATCAATCGTTTCCCGGAGGAGGCCGAAGAATTCAAGGCCGGTATTCCGCTGCGCCGCATCGGTGACGCCGAAACCGACATCGGCCGTGCCGTCGTGTTCCTCGTGAGCGACGACGCCGGTTACCTCACCGGTGCCACCATCCCGCTCGACGGCGGCCAGTCGCGCTGGGGCTGAGCCTCCACGGAGAAAACCCTCACGAAGAAACGCGACGTGCGCGGTACTCGAGGCCTCCCCACCTCGTGCACCGCGCACGTCGCGCCGTGATCCTGCCGTCAGAGCAGGTGGACCTTCTTGTACAGCACCTTCGACGGTCCGCCGACGAGGCCGACGCTGTCGAGGAAGTTCATCAGCTTGGCGCCGGAGGTGCGGATCTTGTCGTGGTGGTGCTTGTTGGTGCGGGCCACCTCGAGTGCGCGGTCCTTGTCGAGGCCGGCGTTGGTGTAGACGTCGGGGTTGATCATGGACTTCATGACGAAGTAGACGACGGTCGCGGTGCTGATCCGCTCGAACGCCCGCCGCGTGCGGCTCGCGCCCTGCAGGCGGCGTCCCACCTCCTCACGGGCGAACCGGATGTGCCGGGCCTCCTCGAGGACGTGGATCTTGCTGACGGTGCGGGTGATCGGCTGGACGCGCTCGTCCTTCATGAAGTCGCGCTGCATCATGTCGAGGATCTCCTCGGCAGCCATCACGCTCGCGTAGGCGTTGGCGCCCTTGAACATGCCGCCCCACAGGCGTCCGGCCTTGTGGATGAACGGGATCGGACCGTAGTCGGGCATCCCGAACTTTTCGCCGGCGCGGGCGAACATCACCGAGTGCCGGCACTCGTCGGCCACCTCGGTGAGCGCGAACTGGACGTGCCGCGAATGCTTGTCGCGGTCGTACACGTCGCGCAGCAGCATCTGCATGAGCAGGATCTCGAACCACAGGCCGACGCTCGACACACTCGCGGCCTCGTGTTTGGTGAGCTCGATCTTCTGCTCGTCGCTCATCTCGTCCCACAGGGCGGTGCCGTACAGCGTGCTCCACTCGGGAGTGAGACCGAACTTGTCGTCCGGCAGCGGCGCGGACCAGTCGACCTCGACCATCGGGTCGTACGACTTGCGCGCGGACGACGCCAGGAGCCGCCGCGCGGTCTCCTCGCGATCGGACACCGGCGGAGCTGTGCGAGTCGACGGAGTTGCAGTGGTCATGACTACCCCTCGTTCTGCCACGGCCGCTGTAGCGGCGAGCCATCTGTATGTGACTACTGGTTACTGTTAACTGGACCATACAATGACCGTTGTCACAATGGCAATGGGGAAGCCGGCTCCGGCCGAAGGTTCTCAGCGCAGACGAAGGCCTCCCAGTTCGGTCGCCGCGTCCCGCACCAGCGCTCCGATCCGGGCGTATCGGTCCGGGGTCAGTCGAGTGTCCGGGCCGCTCACGACCACGGCGGCGACCGGAGTCCCGTCCGCGTCCGGGATCGCGGCGGCGATGCTCGTCGATCCGGGTTGCACGGCGCCCTCGCACAGTGACCAGCCGCGACGGCGGATCTCGGCGTACTCGGAGTCGGGAAGCAGTGCGTCCGGCTCGGGCGCGAAGGCGCCGCGAGCGTCGGGTGTCAGTTGCGCGCAGATGGCGCGTCCGGCCGCGCTGGTCTCGGGCGGGTGGACCTGTCCGACCTGGAGTGTGGTGCGCACGATCTGCTTGCCCTCCGCGACGTCCACCACGGCGATGGTCGAGTCGTCGACGAGCGCGAGGTGTGCCGTCTCGCCGGTGGCGTCCCGCAGCGAACCCAGCAGCGGCCGCGCGCGGGCCGGCAGCGGCGAGGATGTCAATGCGTACCCGGCGACGACCAGGGGTTTGACGGACACCTGCCATCTCGGCGGCGAATCAGGTAGGGGGCGAATCCATCCCGCGTCGTGCAGGGTCGCGAGGGTGCGCTGCAGGGCGCTCTTGTCCTCGCCCAGCAGGCGCGAGAGATCGGTCAGCCCGATCGGTTGGTGTGCGGCGATCGCCTCGATCACGCGAAGGCCGCGCGCGAGGGTGCCCAAAGTCTTGACCGAGATCTGAATCACTCCTACTGTGTATCTGCAAGTGATACTCACTATCACATAGTGATACTCAATCGTGCAAGGCCCGCTCAGGAAGCCGGCTGTACGTGATCTCTGGAGGAGCCCGCCGTGACGGCTGTCAATCAGGAACTCGATCCCGAACTGTTCAACCCCGAACCCGAACCGGCCGAGGTCAAGTACACGGTCATCTCCGTCGACGACCACGTGGTCGAGCCGGCGCACCTGTTCGAGACGTGGATGCCCGCCTCGTTGAAGGACCGCGGCCCGAAGATCCTCGAGGACGAGAACGGCGCCCAGGTGTGGGAGTTCGACGGCAACATCTACTCCCAGGTCGGCATGAATGCCGTTGCGGGACGGCGCAAGGAGTCCGTGAAGTACGAGCCGTTCCGCTTCGACCAGATGCGACCGGGCTGCTACGACATCCACGCCCGCGTCAAGGACATGGACCTCGGCGGTATCTGGGCCATGCTCAACTTCCCGTCGCAGATCACCGGGTTCTGCGGCCGCGTGTTCGCGCACGCGTCCGACAAGGAGGTCGGCATCGCGGCGGTGCGCGCGTGGAACGACTGGCTCTACAACGAGTGGTACCTCGAGTACCCGACACGGGTGATCCCCGGCGGCATCACCTACCTGACCGATCCGGTCGAGGCGGTCAAGGAGATCGAGCGCAACGCCGCGCGCGGCTTCACCTCGGTGACGTTCCCCGAGCGGCCGCACGCGATCGGGCTGCCCTCGCTGTGGGACCGCGACCACTGGGATCCGATCATCCAGGCGTGCGTCGACACCGACACCGTGATCTCGCTGCACGTCGGCAGTTCCGGCATGTACCAGTACCCGCAGGGCGCGCCGGGACTCCAGTTGGGTGCCACGATGTTCGGTCAGCTCTCGCTCGCCGCGTGCAGCGAGTGGCTGTGGTCGGGCTACCCCAAGGAACATCCGACGCTGAAGATCGCGATGAGCGAGGGCGGCATCGGCTGGGTGCCGATGCTGATCGACCGTCTGGACAACATCATCGACCGCTCCGGTTACGGCCTGGGCTGGGCGGAACGCCCCGCGGACATCCTGCGCCGCAACTTCTGGTTCTGCACCCTCGACGACCCGTCCACCATCGCGTTGCGCCACGTCATCGGGGTCGAGAACATCATGCTCGAGACGGACTACCCGCACGGGGACGGCACCTGGCCGCACACCCAGAGCGTCCTCGAGAACTACTGGGGCGACATTCCGGCGAACGAGATGCGAATGATGTGCAGCGAGAACGCGGCGAAACTGTACCGCCACCCGCTGCCCGAGATCGTCCTGCCCCGCGGCTGAAAGGAATCCGTCGATGAGTTTCACCCCCACCGCGGACCGGCTGATCCCGGAACTCGATCCGCGCGAAGAGATCGTCCTGCTCGGCCGCACCCTCTGGAACGAGGGCTACCGCGACCACCTCGCCGGCCACATCACCTACAACCTGGGCGACGGCACGCTGCTGTGCAATCCGTGGCTGCTCACGTGGGAGGAGATGTGCCCCGAGGACATTCTGCGAATCGATCTGCAGGGCAACCTGATCGAAGGTGACTGGCCGGTGCCGCTCGGCATCCCGCTGCACCTGGCACTGCACAACGCCCGCCCCGAGGTGGTGTGGGCGCTGCACAACCACTCCGAGTACGGCACGGTGTGGGGCGACATCAAGGAGGTGCCGCCCGCGTACGACCAGAGCTCGAGCCTCGGCGGGGGTGAGCTGGTCCTGGTCGACGAGTACGACGGCGCCGTCAACAGCATGGAGGCCGCGGAGAAGGCGGTCCGGTCGATCGGGGACGCCGATCGCGCCCTGCTGGGTGGGCACGGAGTTTTCGTCATCGCGGACACCGCGCGGGCGGTCTACCTCCGTGCGGTCGCGCTCGAACAGCGGTGCAAGAACGCGTGGATGGTGCGCGTCGCGGGAGGCCCGGACAAGACGTCGCTCCCGGACTGGTGGCTCGACCGGCAGCTGAAGAACGACGGCAACGGCTACCACGGCTTCTGGGAAGCGGCGGTGCGCGCGGCGTTGCGCGCCGAACCGCCTCTCGCGCAGAAGATCCTGTCCCGTCCGCGATGACCGTGGAATCGACACCCGTGGGGGCGGGACCGGGCCCGGCAGTGGCCCGTCCCGCCCCCACGGAACGCGCCGCGGACATCTTCACGTGCCGCGAGGTCATCCGGATCATCTCCGGGATCGAACGGCGACCGCCCGGCGAGCGGCTCGACGAGTACTACTGGGCCGAACTACTGGGCGGCTGTACCGAATCCGAGGTACTCGAGGCGACGTGGGACCACTATCGTCGACACTCCCGCCCGATCTGGCCCGCCGACATCCTCGGTTGGGTGGCGGCCCGGCATGTCGACGACGACGACGCCGACCGATGACGCCGACGGTGGTCCTCGTCCCCGACGAGCGCGGGGTGTCCGCCCTCGCGGGGATACCGCACGTGCGTGTCGTCGTGTACGACCCGGAAGGCGCACAACTCCCGGATGGCGCGGAGGACGCCGAGGTCCTCGTCGCGCATCGCCTCGATCCGGCCGAGTCGGGCCCCCTGTTCGTGCAGCTGCCGCGACTGCGCACGGTGCAGCTGTTCAGTGCGGGTGTCGAGCGCTGGACGAACGTCGTGCCCGAGGGCGTCGTCGTATCGAATGCGGATCGAGCGCACGGTGGGGCGGTGGCCGAGTGGGTGGTCGCGCAGCTCCTCGCGCACGTCCGTGATCTCGCGGGGTACCGGATCAAGCAGGAGAATCGACGATGGGAGGCCCACCGCACCGGAACTCTTTCCGGTAGAGGCGTACTCGTGTTCGGTGCGGGCGACATCGGTGAGAACCTTCGTCGACGGCTCGAACCGTTCGGCTGTACGGTCACCCTCGTCGGACGGACGGCGCGAACGGGCGTTGTGGACTTCGCGCAGGGCCGGGCCGTGCTCGGTGACCGGGACGTCGTGATCCTGGCTCTGCCGCTCGACGATTCGACGGTGCACCTCGCGGATGCGGGGTTCCTCGCGACGATGAAGGACGGTGCGGTGCTGATCAATGCCGGACGGGGAGAACTCGTGGACACGGAAGCCCTTCTCGGGCAGTGCGGGCGGGTGCATGCGATCCTCGACGTCACCGATCCCGAACCGCTTCCCGTCGAGCACCCGCTCTGGACCGCACCCGGCGTGGTGGTGACGCCGCACGCCGCGGGCATCACCGACGACGTGCTCGACCGGTGCTGGGCCGCGGCCGCACGCAAGATCGCCGCGCACGTCGCCACCCTCCGGACGGGCGAGGCCCCGTGAAGACGTTCGGGATCGACCAGCGGACCGTCGTCGACCGGAACGAGATTTCGACGACGCCGATTACCGCCCAGTGAGACTCCCATCACACAAGCGTCGTTTTCCTCGGTATCAAGAATTGCGTTCCACACATCTGTCTGTTCGAGGAGGACTGCTATGGGTAACCCGGTGATCGTGGATGTCGCGAGGTCTCCGATCGGTCGGCGTGGTGGCTGGCTGTCCGGACTGCACGCTGCGGAACTGCTGGGTGCCGTCCAGGCCGGGATTCTCGAGCGCCTGAACCTCGATCCGGCGATCGTCGAGCAGGTGATCGGTGGCTGCGTCACCCAGGCCGGGGAGCAGGCCTCGAACGTCAGCCGTAACGCGTGGCTGCATGCCGGCCTGCCGGAACGGACCGGTGTGACGACCATCGACGCCCAGTGCGGTTCGGGTCAGCAGTCGGTGCAGCTGATCGCGGCGCAGATCGCGGCCGGTGTCATCGACGCCGGGCTGGCGTGCGGTGTCGAGGCGATGTCCCGGGTTCCGTTGTTGTCGAACATCAAGGGCGATGTCGGCAGCCCCAAGCCGGCGGGCTGGAGCGTCGACATTCCGGCCCAGTTCGAGGGTGCCGACCGGATCGCGCGCCGGCGCGGATTCAGCCGCGAGGATCTCGATGCGTTCGGTCTGCGGTCGCAGCAGCGTGCGGCGCAGGCGTGGGCGGACGGCCGCTTCGACCGGGCGATCGTCCCGGTGAAGGCGCCCGGCGCCGACGGCGCTGCTCCGACCGTGGTGTCGCGTGATCAGGGGCTGCGGGAGACGTCGATGGAGGCGCTCGCGAACCTGAAGCCGATCCTCGAGGGCGGTCTGCACACCGCGGGCACGTCGTCGCAGATCTCGGACGGCGCCGCCGCGGCGGTGCTCATGGACGAGGCACGGGCCCGCGACCTCGGTCTGCGCCCGCGTGCCCGGATCGTCGCGCAGTGCCTGATCGGTGCGGAGACGCATTTCCTGCTCGACGGTCCGGTGCAGGCCACCGAATACCTGCTCGAGCGGACGGGCCTGTCGGTCGCGGACATCGATCTGTTCGAGGTCAACGAGGCGTTCGCGGCCGTGCCGATGTCCATGGCCCGGGTGCACGGAGTGGACGAGGACCGGCTCAACGTGAACGGTGGCGCCATCGCGCTCGGACACCCGGTCGGATCGTCCGGGGTCCGGCTGATCGGCACGGTGATCGACGAACTCGAACGCCGCGACGGCGAGCGTGCGCTGGTCGCGGTCTGTGCCGGTGGCGCCATGGCGACCGGGGCGATCGTCGAGCGCATCCGATGACCGCGCAGCTCACGGGTTTCGACGGCAAGGTCGCCGTGGTGACGGGTGCCGGTCGGATGCGTTCGATCGGCCGGGAGATCGCGGTGGAGCTCGCGCGTGCCGGGTGCGACGTCGTCGTCACCGGCACGGGACGCACACCGGACCGCTACACCGACGAGGAGAAGGCCGCCGGCTGGCGCGACATCGAATCGGTCGCCGACGAGATCCGGGCGCTGGGCCGGAAGGCGAGCGCCGTCGTCGCGGACGTCGCCGACGAGGACTCGGTGAACTCCCTGCTCACACAGGTCCAGGCGGAGTTCGGGGGCGTGGACGTCCTCGTCAACAACGCCGCGGCGGCGCGCGCGGGCGATCGCGTGCCCGTCACCGAACTCGACGTCGACGTCTGGGACCGGGTGCTGCGCGTGAATCTGCGCGGCACCTTCCTGATGAGCCGCGCCTTCGCACGCGCGATGCAGGCGCACGGTGCGGGCGGATGCATCGTCAACATCTCGTCGATCGGCGGAAAGCTCGGCGGAGCGAACACCGCGGCCTACGCCGCATCGAAGGCGGCGGTGCAGTCGTTGACGTCGTCGATGGCCAAGGAGCTCGGGCCGTCCGGGATCCGGGTGAACGCGCTGTGCCCGGGGGTCACCTCCACCAGCCGCCTCGACGACTGGCCCGCCGACGTCTGGCAGCGGTACGTGGAGGCCAACATCCCGCTGCAGCGCGCCGGTAATCCTCGAGAAATAGCGTGGGCTGCAGTGTTTCTGGCCAGTGACCAGGCCGCCTGGGTGAGCGGCCAGTCCTGGAACGTCGACGGTGGTCAATTGACCGTTCGTTGATCGGGGCGCGCGGCCTCGATCGATCCCTCCCTCGGAAAGGTGTAGTGATGTCCGACCTTCGTCGTGTGCCCGACACACGCGCGGAAGCCATTGCTCGACTGACCGCGCCGGGTGCCCCGTTCGAGATCGTCGAGGAGCCGGTCCACGGAACGGTGATGCCGGTGTTCCGCAACAGATACCCGTCCCTGCACCGCCTGCTGGTCGACTCCGCGAGGTACGGCGACGCCGAATACCTGGTGTGCGACGACCTCCGGCTGACCTTCACCGAACACCTCGACCGGGTGGCGTCACTGGCATCCGAACTGCGGGCGCGGTACGGCATTGCCGAGGGGGACCGGGTCGCGATCCTGTCGGCCAACAACGCCGAGTGGATCATGACCTTCTGGGCCGCCACGGCACTCGGAGCCGTCACGGTCGGGATGAACTCGATGTGGTCGGCCCGCGAGGTCGCCTACGGCGTGGAACTCTCCGAGCCCGCCCTGATCGTGGCGGACGCACCCAGGCGGGAGCTGCTCGGGACGGTGGACGTCCCGGTCCTCTCCACCGAGGTGGACATCCCCGCCCTCTGCACGTCGAGTCCCGGCGCCGACCTTCCGGCGCCGAATGTGGGCGAGGACGACCCGGCGGTCGTCCTCTTCACCAGCGGCACCACGGGACGACCCAAAGGCGCCACGCATTCGCAACGGAACATGGTGGCGGCGGTGGACTTCCACCGGTTCAACGACGCCCTGGCAGCCGAGTTCGGCCGGGCACCGAGCGGTCGTCGGTTCCTGCTGGCCACGCCGCTCTTCCACATCGCAGCCCTGCACAATCTCGCGGTGCCCCGGCTCGCGTTCGGTGACACCGCGGTGATCACCACCGGGCGATTCGACATCGACCGCGTGCTCCGCCTGATCGAGAGCGAGCGGCTCACCAACTGGGGCGCGGTACCCACGATGGTGAGTCGGCTCGTCGAACACGGCGACCTGTCCGCCTACGACCTGTCGTCGTTGCAGACGATCTCGGTCGGTTCGGCGCCGTCGTCCACAGCGCTCAAGGAGCGACTCCGGCAGACGTTGCCGGTAGCCGGACGGTCCCTCGGAACCACGTACGGCCTCACCGAGTCGTCCTCGGCCGCAACCCTTGCCACGGCCGCAGAGTTGGCGGAGCGCCCGGACACCGTCGGTACCGCGGTGCCGACCATGCGTGTCGAGATCAGGGACGAGGACGGTCGGCCGGTGCCGGACGGTGTCGAGGGCGAGATCTACGTGCGCGGCCCGCTGGTCATGCTCGGATACTGGAACAACCCCGAAGCAACCGCCGCGACGATCGACGACGCCGGTTGGATGCGGACCGGTGACCTGGGAACCATGACGGACGGATATCTCCGAATCAGCAGCCGCCGATCCGATCTCATTCTCCGTGGTGGTGAGAACGTCTACCCGGCCGAGGTCGAGGACGTGCTGATCGAGCACCCGGCAGTGCGCGAATGCATCGTGCTGGGTGCGGAGCATGCGGACCTGGGGGAGGAGGTCTGCGCGGTCGTGGTCGTTTCCCGGGCCGGTGCCGTCACGGTCGCGGAACTCCAGGCATTCGTAGCCGCACGTATTGCACGGTACAAGGTTCCGACGCGATGGACTCTCACCATCGACGAGCTTCCGCGCAACGCGACCGGAAAGGTGAAGCGACAAGAGGTGGTCCTCGCGACGCCGGACTAGCTCGGAATCCACTTCGCCCCCGACAGGGCGCTGCCTGCGCAGCGCTCTCCGTGTCGTGCGCCGGGACGGCCGTCGCGGGTGCATTGATTTACCGAAACCTCCTATGCGACAGTGAGTTACGACACACATTTTCGTCTTCGAGCTGCTATGGTCGGAGCCGCCGGTACGGGAGAACGTCCCGTCGACCCTCGCCGGCCACTCGACAGCCACAGTGTGTTCGGGCAACCGTGCCCTATGTCTGTACCCCGCCGTGGAGTGCGGTCCGCTTCGATGCGGACGGCGTGCTCCGCGTGCCACAAGCACCCACCGTCGACGACCGATCGGGACAGTTCGGCCCGTCGTGGATATGCAGGAGGACGTCAATGAGGGACAAGTGGATCCGTGGTTCGAGGAACCTCGCCGCACTGGCGGCAGCTGCCGCGGTCCTGGCCGCGTGCGGTGGAGGTGCGTCGTCGACGCCGGCCGGCGGATCGGGAGAACTCGACTCCTCGGCGGTGCTGCGCGTCACGGCCAGTGCACCTACCCGCAATCTGGACCCCTACCTGCAGACCAGCTACGGCGGATGGGGTTACCTCACTCCGGTTTTCGACCGCCTGACGGTGGTCGATGCCGACGGAAATCTCGAACCGGGGCTGGCGGAGTCGTGGGAGTTCGCCTCGGACGGGTCGTATCTGGACCTGAAGTTGCGTGAGGGTGTGACGTTCCACGACGGTGCCCCCTTCGATGCTGCGGCGGTGGCCGCGAACATCGAGCGCGGCCAGACGATGGAGGGCAGCACCGTGGTCGCCGCGCTGAAGAACATCACGGGTGTCGAGGCCGTCGACGAGCACACCGTGCGGCTGCGACTCGCTCCCGGGACCGGGGTGGAGCTGCCGGGCGTATTCAGTTCCAACGTGGGAATGATGGTCAGCCCCAAGGCCATCGCATCCGGCGCCGACCTCCGCAACGATCCCGGCCAGGCCGGTACCGGCGCGTACGTGGTCACGGCCTACGTCCCCGAGGAATCGGTCACGCTGGCACGTGCCGAGGGAACCAACTGGGATCCCGAGGCCGGCAAGGTGGCAGGCATCGAGTTCACGTGGGTCCCGGACGCGAGCACGCGTCTGAACGGTCTCAAGACCGGGGCGACGGACCTGAGCTGGGTGAGTTCGGCCAACGAGGTCGTGGAGGCGCAGTCGCTCGCGAAGAGCGGGACCCTCGCGGTCGACGAGGATTCCTTCCGCAACGTGCTCGGGGTGTACATGCGCCCGCAGGGCGACCTGGCCAAGCCGGAGGTACGTCAGGCGGTGGCGTCGGCGATCGACCCGGAGGCGATCGACGCCCTGTTCTCCGGCACCTGCACCCCGAACCGTCAGCTGTATCCGGAGGGCAGCTGGTCTCGGGACGACTCCTACGAGTACCCGTACACATTCGATCTGGACAAGGCGAAGAGTCTCGTCCAGCAGGCCGGGGGCGCGAAGGTCACGCTGACGTTCGCGGCGGGTACCAACACGGAGAAGTCCGCGAACGTCATCCAGTCGGCGCTGTCGCAGGCCGGGATCGAGGCGGAGCTCAATCCGGTGCCGAACACACAGAACGAGCCGCGCTACATCGCCGGTGACTTCCAGTCGATGGTGGCCAACAGCTTCAGCCCCAAGGTCGACCCGGCCGAGACGGTCAGCTACTTCCTGACGGGGCCGTACGGGATGGCGGGCGACAACGCGCAGATCGCCGAACTCGCGGCGAAGGCCGCAAATCCTGTTCTGTCGCAGGACGAGCGGGCGCCGATCTACAACGAGATCTGGGATCTGACGCTGCAGGAGGCGCTGTTCGTGCCGATCTGCAACCAGACCAACGCCACCGTCTCGACCGGCAAGGTCGTCGGCACCGAGGACATGCCCTGGGTGAATCTCGGGATCTTCGACATCCGTCACGTCGGTATGACGAAGTAGCGATAGTTATCGGACACCGACATCTGTTGAGGGGCAACCATGTTGCGTTACGCCGGTAGGCGGCTGCTGGCGGCGATTCCGCTGCTGCTGATCGTGCCGCTGTTGATCTTCCTGTTGATCGATCTGGCGCCGGGTGATCCGGCGGTGATCCTGGCGGGGGAGGAGGCGACACCCGAACGGCTCGAACAGTTGCGGGCGACGCTGAAGCTGGATCAGAACGTGTTCGTGCGCTATCTCGACTGGGTCGGCGGCGTGTTGCACGGTGATCTCGGGGTGTCGCTGCTGTCGAACCAGACGGTGAGCGAACTGCTGCTGCGGCGGATGGCGACGACACTGTCGCTGGTCGGGTTCGCGATGGTGCTGGCCGTGGTGATCGGTGTGGTCCTCGGCGTACTGGGGTCGCTGCGTCCCGGAGGCGTCGTGGACCGCGCGATCAACGTCATCGCGTCGATCGCGATCGCGATCCCGGCGTTCTGGTTCGGTCTGGTCCTGGTGTCGCTGTTCGCGGTGTCGAATCAGATCTTCCCGGCGTTCGGGTACGTGCCGGTGTCGGACGGTGTGGTGCCGTGGTTCCAGCATCTGGTGCTGCCGGGGGTGGCGCTCGCACTGCTGCCGGCGGCGGAGGTGACCCTGCAACTGCGGTCGTCCCTGGGGCAGGTGCTGGGCAGCGACTACATCCTCAACGCCAAGGCCCGCGGTTTGGGGCAGGCCAGCGTCGTCCTCAAGCACGGACTGAAGAACGCGTGCATCCCGGTGGTGACGGTGCTGGGGTTCCGGGTCGCGGAGGTACTCGGTGGGGCGGTGACCATCGAGATCATCTACAGCATGCCGGGCATGGGTTCGCTGGCCGTGAACAGTGTGCAGAACCACGACGTTCCGGTGCTGCTCGGGTTCGTCCTGTTCACCACGTGTGTGGTGGTGATCGTGAACCTGCTGGTCGACATCTCGTACGGCTACTTCAATCCGAAGGTGCGCGCATGACAACCACACAACCGCAGTCGCAATCCGATGCCGCCTACCGGGTTCCGGGATCGGCCGGCCGGGTGTGGGGGTTCGTGCGCAACCGTCCGGTGACGGTGCTCGCGGGCGCGTTCGTGCTCGCGCTGATCCTGATCGCGATCTTCGCGCCGCTGCTCGCGCCGTACGACCCGTACACGCAGGACGTGGTGAACCGGCTGCAGCCGCCGTCGTCGGCGCACTGGCTGGGCACCGACGACTACGGACGGGACGTGCTGAGCCGGTTGATCTACGGCTCGCGGATCTCGTTGCAGGCGTCGCTGCAGGCCGTCGTCCTGGCGTTCGTGCTGGGGCTACCGCTGGGTGTGATCGCCGGCTACCGCGGCGGCTGGGTCGACACGGTGCTGACCCGGATCATGGATGCGCTCATGAGCGCACCGTCGCTGGTACTGGCCATCACGATCGTCGCGGTCCTCGGGTCCGGGATCACCACCGCGATGTTCGCGGTCGGTCTGGTGATGGCGCCCCGCTTCTACCGGGTGGCGCGGGCGTCGACGATGGACGTGCGCGGCGACACCTACATCGAGGCATCGGTTGCGTTGGGCTGCAAGACATCCCGCACGATCATGCGGCACATCCTGCCGAACGTGATGCCCCCGATCGTGCTCGTGATCTCGGTGTCGCTGGGCACCGCGGTCGCGGCGGAGGCGAGCCTGAGTTTCCTCGGGCTGGGTGCGAAACCGCCGGCAGCGAGTTGGGGGTCGATGCTGTCGACGGCGGCGTCGAACATGCAGCTCGCCCCGTATCTGGTGTGGCCGCCCGGCGTGATGATCTTCCTGACCGTGCTCGCGTTCACCTATCTCGGCGACGGGGTTCGCCGGGCCCTGACGAGGAGCCGCAATGGCAGCAACTGACACTCTCACCCGTCCCGACGGCCCCGGTGTGGCACCGGGCAACCCGCTGCTGCGGGTGCGGGACCTGACGGTCCAGTTCCGGTCCGGCCGCAAGGACTGGGTGACCGCCGTGCAGGACGTCTCGTTCGACGTCGCGGCCGGGGAATCCGTCGCCCTGGTCGGCGAATCCGGCTCCGGTAAGACCGTGTCGTCGCTCGCGGTGATGGGGTTGACCGCCGACACCGGTGGCCGGATCGCCCGCGGCAGCGTCGAATTCGACGGCCGTGACCTGACGAAGCTGCCGCCGAAGCAGTGGCGGTCACTGCGCGGCACCGGGATGGGCATGATCTTCCAGCAGCCCATCCGGTCGCTGAACCCCGCCTACACCGTCGGTGACCAGATCGCCGAATCCGTCCGCAAACACCTCGGACTGGACCGCAAGGCGGCGATGGCACGCGCGGTGGAGATGCTCGAACTGGTACAGATCCCGCGGGCCGCCGAGCGGGTGCGCGAATACCCGCACGCGTTCAGTGGTGGCATGTGCCAGCGGGTGATGATCGCGATGGTCATGGCCTGCAACCCCAGATTGTTGATCGCGGACGAACCGACCACCGCGCTGGACGTGACCGTGCAGGAGACCATCCTGGATCTGCTGAGGGATCTGCAGCAGCAGACGGGGATTTCCCTGTTGTTCGTCACCCACGACCTCGGTGTGGTCGCGGAACTGTGCGAGCGGGTGGTGGTGATGTACGCCGGTGAGGTGGTCGAGGACGGCCGCGCCGACGACGTCTTCTTCCGCCCGCAGCACCCGTACACGTCCGGGCTGCTCGCGTCGATCCCCCGGCCGGGTCTCGGTGGGGACCGGCGGCTGACCGCGATCCCGGGACGTATCCCGGCTGCGGGGGAGTGGCCGGCGGGCTGCCACTTCCACGACCGTTGCCTGCACGCCGTCGCCGGACTGTGCGACACCACGCACCCGGCCCTGACCGATGCCACGGGTCGCGGCGTCCGCTGCCTGCGGGCGACCGACCTGGAACTGCGAGGAGTGGACGAGCCATGACCCTGCTCGAGGTGAACAACCTGTCGAAGTCGTTCTCCACCCGCCGCGACTTCCTGGGCCGCCGCACCGGCTGGACCCACGCCGTCAAGGACGTGTCCTTCACCCTCGACGCCGGCGAGTGCCTCGCTGTCGTCGGGGAGTCCGGTGCGGGCAAGTCCACGGTCGGACGCATGGTGCTGCGACTGATCGAGGCCGACACCGGGACGATCGTCTTCGACGGCGAGGACGTGCGTGCCGCGACATCGCAGCGCCTGCGGGAGATGCGCCGCGGCATGCAGATGATCTTCCAGGACCCGCACTCCTCGCTCGACCCGCGGATGACCGTCGTCGACGCCGTCATCGAACCGCTGATCGTGCACACCGACCTCGACCGGGCGGCCCGGCGCACCCTTGCGCAGGAACTGCTCGACAAGGTCGGTATCGGATCGAGATATCTCGGCCGCTATCCGGCCGAACTGTCCGGCGGACAGCTCCAGCGCGTCGCGATCGCCCGGGCGCTGACCCTCGAACCGAAGATGATCGTGTGCGACGAACCCGTTGCCGCGCTCGATGTCTCGGTCCGCGCGCAGGTCCTCAACCTGCTCCGTGACCTTCAGGAGGAACTGGGGCTGGCCTATCTGTTCGTGTGCCACGACCTCGCCCTCATCGAGGTCATCGCCGACCGGGTGCTGGTGATGCAGGCCGGGGCGGTCGTCGAGTCCGGGACGGTCGACCGGATCTACCGCGCCCCGGGTGAGGACTACACACGGCAGCTGCTGGATGCCGTTCCGGTCCCGATCCCGCGCGCCGCGCGTCGGCCCTGACCGTCGTCTGCCCGAGGAAACGACACGGGCCGAGCCCCTCGAAACGAGACTGCCGGTACCGTAACTGCACTGACGGTTTCGTGGGCAGGCGGTGGCGGATGGGCGCGGACGTGGATGCGATGGAGCGGGACCCGCGCAGGGTGCGGTCGCGGGCGCGACTGCTCGACGCGGCGGCGACGCTGCTCGCGAAGGGCGGTACCGAAGCCGTCACGATCGACGCCGTCACCAAGCTCGCGAAGGTCGCCCGCGCCACCCTCTACCGGAACTTCGACAGCGGCACCGAACTCGTGGCGGCCGCGTTCGGCAAGCTCATCGTGCCCGCCCCGCGGACACCGCTGTCCGGTGGTCTGCGCGAGCAACTGATCACGCTGCTCACCGTGCAGGCGCGGATGATCGAGGACGCGCCGATGCACGTGACGGCACTGTGCTGGCTGGGCATGGGGCCGGCACTCGACGACGTCGCGGCGCCACCGGATCCCGAGGGCGCAGGCAGGACGGACCGCCCCGAACTCCGGTCGCTACGCGAACACGTCGTGGCGCAGTACCGGGTCGCGTTCGACCGAGTCCTCGGCAGCGAAGAGGCACGGGACCTGCTCGGCGACTTCGACTTCGACCTCGCGCTCGCACAGCTCGTCGGCCCGCTCGTCTTCACCCGGCTCGCGACGTTCACCCCGCTCGGTCCGGACGCGTGCGTGCAGATCGTCGACGACTTCCTCGCCGCCCGCGCCGCGAACCGTCACCCCTTCGCGCGGACCGAGAACGCCCGCAATCGGTTGTAGCCGCGAACGCGCAGTGGTCGCAGGGATTTGAGCGACAGCCCCGGGTCCCCGCTCAGGGCGTCCGCGAGAGCGGCGTCGACCAGGACGGTTCCCGGCCGGGCCGCACTGGTGAGCCGGGCTGCGATGTTGACGACGGCGCCGAACAGGTCGCCGAACCGCACCAGCACCGGGCCGAGCGCGAGCCCGATCCGCAGATCCGGCAGGTTCGCGTCGGTGCGCGCCACCTCCTGCAGGGCGAGGGCGATCCGGGCGGCGTCGGCGGCGTGTTCGGCCGCGAACATCACTTCGTCGCCGACGTTCTTGATCACCCAGCCGCCGCCCTGCGCGATGACCGCGGTGGTGCGCGACTCGAACTCCTCGAGCAGCGCACTGAGCTCGTCGACGCGGATCCGGCGGGTCAGGCTCGTGTAACCGACCATGTCCGCGAACCCGACGACGAGGGTGCGGTGCGTCGTGTCCTCGCCGACGCTGCCGGACCGGCGGGCGGTGGCCGCCGCCAGATGCCGGCGCCACACGTACGTCTGCAGGGCCTCGACGACGGGCAGCATTCCCGACGTGAGCGCGCCGACGGCGTCGCGCAGTGAGTCTTCGTCGAGGCTCTCCGACTGCCCGTGCGCCGCGGCCAGTTCGTCGGCGAGATGCGAGTTGAGCACCGCCACCTGCCACTCGGCCAGCCGCGACATCGACTGCCCGAGCGCGCGGGTCGCGGCGACCGCGGCGTCGGGGGCGAGGGCGCCGCCGTCGACGAACGCGACGAGCATGCGCAGCGCGTCGACGTCGGCATCGGTGAACATGACGGCGTCGGCGTCTGCATCGACCGCGAAACCCATCGACACCCACAGACGCTGCGCCCGTTCGAGCGGGATACCGGCGAGTTCGGCGATCTGGTCGCGGGTGTAGCGGCGGGGGCCGCCGAGCAGCGTCTGTTCCACCTCGGACTGGATCAGACCGAGCACGGCCGGATCGATGTGCTCGGGCAGTTCCACGGGCTTCCCTTTCGTCGCGACGGTCGTGTGGTGGATCCGTGCGAAGCGTAGCCAGCCGTGCGGCCCGGGACGACTGTCGGAGGTCTGTGGAACAGTGGCCGGTGCAAGACGAACGTATGTGTCAGGAGGAACCTCATCATGCCGCCCCGCAGCCGCTCCGGATCGCCGGAACACCTCACCGCGGAGAATCTCGAGACGCTGGCTGCGGCCCTGGCCGAGGGCAAGCGGGCCACCGTCTATCTGCGCGAGGCCATGCCCAGCCTCGGGATCGACGCCGGATGCTCCGCGAAAGTAGTTGCTGTCGAAGGTAATACAGTTCTCATTCGCCCCAAGGGGGTCGACGACGAACTACCGTTCGAAGCGGAGGAACTACGCATGACACGCAAGGCGCCGGAACCGGCCGCACCGGCGCGCAAGACCGCCGCCGCGGCCCGGACCCCGGCCCCGAAACCCGCCCCGAAACCGGCACCGGCGGTGACGCCGGCCGCGGTACCCACGAAGCCGGCCGCGGTACCCACGACGCCGGCCGCGGTACCCGCGAAGCCGGCCGCTCCCGCTCCTGCCGTGTCGGCTCCTCCGGCCGCGGCTCCGGCCCCGACCACCGCGGCGCCGGCCCCGCGTCGGCCGCGCAAGCCGCAGGGCGGGGTGAGCGTCACGATTCACGCGGGGGCCGAGAACGAGTGGACCGTCACCGTCGCGCACGGTGCGAAGCGGCCGAGCAAGGCGGTTCCGGTCAGTCCGGACGCCGTCGATCGCGCGATGCGTGAACTCGGCGATCCGGGGGCGCTCGAAGCCGTCCAATCGGTCATTTCCGCAGCCCGGGAGGCTGCGGAGCAGCGAGTTGCCGCTTTGGCGAAGGAACTCGAGGACGCCCGCCGGGCTCTCGAAGCGCTGGGGTAGCGGGCGGTGTCGGCGATTCGGTGACGATCGGGTCAAGCCTGCCCGGGCGATGAGCGTCGGGTGGGAGAGTTGCCGTTGGCACATTCTCATTGCCAACCGGGAGGGCAACATGCTCCGACGACTTTCCTTGATTCTCGCGGTGGTGGCGATGATCGCCGCCACCGTCGGGATCGGTACCGCGACCGCTGCACCGCCCACCACGGCCCTGGGCGGCGGTTCCGGCATCGTGATCGACGACAAGTACGAATGCACCCTCACCACGATCGGGCACGACAGTGCGGGCCGGCTCGTCGGCCTGACGGCGGGCCACTGCGGTGAGGTGGGGTGGCCGGTGACCCCCGAATCCGATCCCGCCGCCGGGGTCGTCGGACACTTCGCGGTGTCCGACCACGACTACGACTATGCGGTGATCGAGTTCGATCCCGCGAAGGTGACACCGGTGAACACCATCGGGCAGGTCACGATCACCGACATCGGGCAGCCCGCGCAGTTCCCGGCCGTGGCGTGCAAGCAGGGCCGGACCACCGGGCACACGTGCGGAATCGTGTACGGCGACCTGCTGCAGACGCAGGAGACGTGGACGCAGATGTGCGTCATCGAGGGCGATTCCGGTTCGCCCGTCGTCGTCGGCACCACGTTGGTGGCTATGGTGAACGCCTACCTCGGGGTGGCGTGCATCGGTCCCGAACTGGGCACGAACATGCAGCCGATCCTCGACAGCATCAATGCGAGCGGCGGAGTGGGGGCCGGTTATCGACCCATCTGATCGGGCCTCCGGCGCCGTCGCCGGCGGGTCATCCGCACACGGCGCCGTCGGAGGCAGACCCGACGAGCTTGGTGTACTTGGCCAGGACACCGCGCGTGTAGCGCGGAGGTAGGGGCTCCCATCCGTCACGGCGGGTGGCGAGCTCCTTGTCGTCGACCAGGAGATCGAGGGTGCCGGACGCGACGTCGAGCCGGATCCGGTCGCCGTCGCGGACGAACGCGACGGGCCCCGCGTCGACGGCCTCGGGGGCGACGTGTCCGACGCACAGGCCCGTGGTGCCACCGGAGAAACGTCCGTCGGTGAGCAGCAGGACGTCCTTGCCGAGGCCCGCGCCCTTGATCGCGGCGGTGATCGCCAGCATCTCCCGCATCCCCGGGCCGCCCTTGGGGCCCTCGTAGCGGATGACGACGACGTCCCCGGCGGTGATGGTGCCGTCCTCGAGCGCGTCCATCGCGGCCCGCTCCCGATCGAAAACCCGGGCCGTGCCCTCGAACACGGACGAATCGAAGCCCGCAGACTTCACGACGGCCCCGCCCGGGGCGAGGGAGCCCTTCAGGATCGTGATGCCGCCGGTCGGGTGGATCGGGGAGGTCAGTGCGCGCAGCACCTTGCCATCGGGGTCGGGGGGTGCGATGTCGGCGAGATTCTCGGCGAGGGTGCGGCCGGTGACGGTGAGGCAGTCACCGTGCAGCAGGCCGGCGTCGAGCAGCGCTTTCATGATGACCGGGACACCGCCGATGCGGTCGACGTCGATCATGACGTGCCGCCCGAACGGCTTGACGTCCGCGAGGTGCGGGACGCGGGCACCGACGCGGGCGAAGTCGTCGAGGGTGAGCGGCACCTGTGCTTCGTGCGCGATCGCGAGCAGGTGCAGCACCGCGTTGGTGGAGCCGCCGAACGCCATGACGACGGCGATCGCGTTCTCGAACGACTCCTTCGTGAGGATGTCCGATGTGGTGATGCCGCGGCGCAGCAGTTCGACGACGGCCTGGCCGCTGCGGCGGGCGTAGCCGTCGCGGCGGCGGTCGGTGGCCGGGGGAGCGGCGCTGCCGGGCAGTGACATTCCCAGCGCCTCGGCGGCGCACGCCATCGTGTTCGCGGTGTACATGCCGCCGCACGCGCCCTCGCCGGGGCAGATGGCGCGTTCGATCGCGTCGACGTCCTCGCGGCTCATCAGCCCGCGCGAGCACGCACCGACCGCCTCGAAGGCGTCGATGATCGTCACTTCCTTCTCGGTGCCGTCCGAGAGTTTCGCGATGCCCGGCAGGATCGAGCCGGCGTACAGGAAGACGTTCGCGAGATTCAGCCGCGCGGCCGCCATGAGCATCCCGGGCAGTGACTTGTCGCAGCCGGCGAGCAGGACCGAGCCGTCGAGGCGTTCGGCCTGCATCACCGTCTCGACGCTGTCCGCGATCACCTCCCGCGACACGAGCGAGAAGTGCATGCCCTCGTGGCCCATCGAGATGCCGTCGGAGACGGAGATGGTGCCGAACTCGAGCGGGTAGCCGCCGTCGGCGAACACCCCGTCCTTGCAGGCGTCGGCGAGCCGATCCAACGACAGGTTGCACGGGGTGATCTCGTTCCACGACGACCCGATCCCGATCTGCGGCTTGTCCCAGTCGTCGTCGCCCATCCCGACCGCGCGGAGCATGCCGCGGGCCGCGGTCTTCTCGAGCCCGTCCGTGACGTCCCGGCTGCGCGGCTTGATGTCCGGGGTGGCGGAATCTTTCGACGTGGTCACTGCGCTTCTCCCAACGATCGTTCGTCACGGATGGCGTGCTGCGGTTCATGTAACCACGTCGGAACCGGTCGTAGTGGCGGGCCGGGAGACTCGGAGCGCGAGTTTCCGTGAGCGACTACCAGCCGCGTTCGGCGAGACGGTGCGGCTGCGGGATCTCGTCGACGTTGATGCCGACCATGGCCTCACCGAGACCACGCGAGACCTTCGCGAGGACGTCGGGGTCGTCGTGGAACGTGGTGGCCTTGACGATCGCGGCGGCCCGCTCGGCCGGGTTGCCGGACTTGAAGATGCCGGAGCCGACGAACACGCCCTCGGCGCCGAGCTGCATCATCATCGCCGCGTCCGCGGGGGTGGCGATGCCACCGGCGGTGAACAGGGTGACGGGAAGCTTGCCGGCCTTGGCGACCTCGACGACCAGGTCGTACGGAGCCTGCAGTTCCTTCGCGGCGACGTACAACTCGTCCTCGGGCAGCGACGTCAGGCGGCGGATCTCCTGGCGGATCTTGCGCATGTGGGTGGTGGCGTTGGAGACGTCGCCGGTACCGGCCTCACCCTTCGAGCGGATCATGGCGGCGCCCTCGTTGATGCGGCGCAGCGCCTCGCCGAGGTTGGTGGCGCCACACACGAACGGCACCGTGAACGCGAACTTGTCGATGTGGTTCTCGAAGTCGGCCGGGGTGAGGACCTCGGACTCGTCGATGTAGTCGACGCCGAGGGACTGCAGGATCTGCGCCTCGACGAAGTGGCCGATGCGGGCCTTCGCCATGACCGGGATCGACACGGCCTCGATGATGCCGTCGATCATGTCCGGATCCGACATGCGCGAGACACCGCCCTGGGCGCGGATGTCGGCCGGAACCCGCTCGAGTGCCATGACGGCGACAGCGCCGGCGTCCTCGGCGATCTTGGCCTGCTCCGCGTTGACCACGTCCATGATGACGCCGCCCTTGAGCATCTCGGCCATGCCCCGCTTGACGCGTGCCGTGCCGACCTGGGCGGGGGACGATCCGGTGGGGGTGGTGTCGGTGTTGCTCACAGCTGATTCTTCCTTCGCTGTACGGGGTGGTGGGTGCAGAGTGCTAACGGGTCGGGGCGGCCATGCCGTCGAGGAACACCGTGATGCAGTCGTTCGAGAGCTCGTCGATCGTGTAGGAGTCGTCCGGCTTGCGCCAGTAGACGGTGAACCACACCGAGTCCCGGAGGAATCGGTGGAACACCTTGGAGGGAACGTCCTTTCGGAGGGCGCCGGCCTCCTTGCCCGCCTCGATGGCGTCGAGCCAGATGGTCTGGATCTCGTCTGCGATCGTGCGCGCCTCGTCGAAGTCGCGCAGGCTACGCAGGTTGGGGAACTCCGCGTGATAAACCTTGGTCGCGTCGGGGCGTGCCGCGCCCGTCGCGAGCGAGACGTCGACGATCGCCTTCAGCCGGGCGCGGGGCTCGAGCCGGTCGAGTTCCATCGTGCGATAGTTCGCGAGCAGGTCCGAGAGGAACACCGTGACCAGTTCGGTGACGATGGCGCCCTTCGACCGGAAGTAGTGGTACAGCGCCCCGGCGTTCAGGCCGACCTCGTCGCCGATCTCGCGCATCGAGGTTCCGGCGATCCCGCGCGTCGCGAACAGGGCAGCTGCGGCGTCGAGGATCTCAGACTTCCGGTCCTGGGGTTCCAGCACGTCAGCCCTTTCCGGTTTGAACGATCATTCAGCAATATTAACTGCCGCCGACGCGCCGAGTCAAAACGGCTCGGGTCGTTCGCCGCCCCGGTGTTCGTCCTGATTGTCGCGGTGGTGCTCGAGGTGGTGGGGGTGTCGAGTCCGGCACGCGTCCGCCTTGACGGCCGCGTCTCTCCGCCTTATATTCGCCTTGAATGAACGTTCAATGCACGTTATTCACATATCGGGTTGAGCTGTCGGACCAAATGAGGCCGTAGCCGCGTCGGCGGCGCCGTGCCCCGACGCGGCCACGTTTCCGAAAGAAAGACGAGGAGATTCCATGACCAGGGTTGTCTATGCCCGCAGTGTGCACGACGAGCGCGAGATCGAGGCCTGCCTCGAGGTGCTGCGTGGCGGTCCGTTCGCCCTGAAGATCGGCAAGAACGTGGCCGAGATGGAGCGCCGGGTCGCGGACCTCTACGGCAAGAAGCTGGGCCTGATGTGCAACTCGGGTTCGTCGGCGCTGTACCTGGCGCTCGAACTGCTCGATCTGCCCAAGGGTTCCGAGGTCATCACCTCGCCGCTGACGTTCTCCACGGACGTCTCGCCCATCGTTCGCGGCGGCTGGATCCCGGTCTTCGTCGACGTCGAGCCCGACACCTACAACGTCGACGTCAGCAAGATCGAGGAACTGATCACCGACAAGACGGGGGCGATCCTGGTCCCCAACCTGGCCGGTAACGCCCCCGACTGGCGCGCGATTCGCGAGATCGCCGACAGGCACGGCCTCAAGGTCATCGAGGATTCGTGTGACTGCATCGGCACCACCCTGCACGGCGAGAAGACCGGCACGTGGTCGGACATCACCGTCACCAGCTTCGCGATGTCGCACATCATGACGTGCGCCGGCAACGGCGGCATGGTCTGCCTCGACGACGAGAAGCTGCGCGACAAGGGCCTGATGCTGCGCCGCTGGGGTCGCCGCTCCGAGCCGCACCTGTTCGGATCCGACGAGGCGAAGACCGGCCGCGTGTTCCGAGAGGACCTGGACGGCGTCGCGTACGACAACGACTTCATCTTCGACGTGCTGCCGTGGAATTTCGAGCCGTCCGAGTTGGGTGCCGCGTTCGGCCTGGTCCAGCTGTCCAAGCTCGACGCGAATTTCAAGCGCCGTCACGAGATCTTCGACGCCTTCTCCGCGGCGTTCGGTGCCTACCCGGAGCTCTTCCGTCTGCCCGAGCAGCTCGAGGGATTCCACACCGCGTGGCTCTGCTACCCCGTCACGATCCGTGAGGACGCCGGCTTCGTGCGCTCGGATCTGCAGGAGTCGCTCGAGGGCGCAGGTATCGATACCCGCACGGTGTGGAGCGGCAACGTGACGCGTCATCCGATGATGAAGAACGTCGAGTACCGCGTTCCCGAGGGCGGCCTGCCCTTCGCGGACGAGGTGTTCGAGCGGGGCATGTCCCTCGGCATGAGCCACGGCACGACCGACGAGGAACTCGATCACGTGGTGGCGAGCATCCACGCCTTCGCGTCGAAGTTCGCAACCGCCACGGCCGCGAAGTCGTAGGACCGACGCCGACGGTTCCTCACCGTCCGCCGTCGAATCCGGAGCGCCACGGACCCCCACCTTCGGGTGGGGGTCCGTGGCGTTTCTGCACCACAACGCGGTATGTGAAATTGTATTCTATATACAGGGCGGGTGGAGACTTGACATCAACGCTAGTGTCGCTACTCTCGATGTCAATCAGGTAGAACATGGTTTCACATAGCGTCTTGACCAGGAGTGCTCTCGTGACGAACGAAACGCCGTACATCCTCATCTCCGCCGACAGCCACGCCGGTGCCGACCACGCCACGTACCGCGAGTACCTCGATTCCCGGTGGTACGAGGAGTTCGATGCGTGGCGCGGAAAGTACAAGAACCCGTACCGCGACCTCGTCGACGACGGCCGAACCCGCAACTGGGACAACGAGCGTCGGCTGCGCGAGACGCAGGGGGACGGCACGGTCGGCGAGGTTCTCTTCCCCAACACGGTGCCGCCCTTCTTCCCGAGCGCCGCCGTCCTGGCCGGTCCGCCGCGGGCCGAGGACTTCGACAAGCGCCTCGCCGGCATCCGTGCCCACAACCGTTGGCTGAAGGACTTCTGCAACGACGCGCCCGCACAGCGTGCCGGTGTCGCGCAGATCTTCCTCAACGACGTCGACGAGGCCATCGCAGATGTCAAGTGGGTCAAGGAGAACGGGCTGCGCGGCGGCATCCTGCTGCCGAACCTCGCACCGGACATCAAGTGGGTCAAGCCGCTCTACGATCCCGAGTACGACCGTCTCTGGGAGGTCTGTGAGGATCTGGGTGTCCCGATCAACAGCCATGCCGGCACCGGCCTGCCGGACTACGGCCGCTACAAGACCTCGTCGCTGCTCTACATCAACGAGGTCGGCTTCTACTCGATGCGCCCGCTGGTGCAGATGATCCTCTCGGGTGTCTTCGAACGGTTCCCGAAGCTCAAGTTCGCGGTCTCCGAGCAGGGCTGCTCGTGGGCGCCGGACCTGATGCGTCAGCTCGACACCGTCGACCTGCGCGTCAAGCGCACCGGCCGGATCGGTGAACTGTTCTACAGCGAGGACGAGCAACTGCCGCTGCGTCCGAGCGAATACTTCCGGCGCAACGTGTGGGTCGGCGCGACGATGCCGTCGGCGCAGGACATGGCCGCCCGCGACACCCTCGGCGACGGCAAGTTCATGTGGGGCAGCGACTACCCGCACAACGAAGGCACCTACCCGTTCACCCGCGAGTGCGTCCGGCAGGTCATGCACGACGTGGAGGAGGCGGAACTGCGGAAGCTGTTCGCCGAGAACGCCGCCGAACTGTACGACTTCGACCTCGAGGCACTGGCTCCGCTCGCCGCGCAGTACGGACCCACGCCGTCCGAGGTCGCGCAGCCGCTCACCGAGCTGCCCGACGAGCCGAACGACGTGCTGCTGCGGGAGTCTTTCGCCGAGCAGCTCGAGGCGGAGCTCGGCGTATGACCGACCGCCTGCACGGCCGACGCGCGATCGTTACCGGTGCCAGCCGTGGCATCGGTGCCGGCATCGCCCAGCGGCTCGCCGCCGAAGGTGCGGCGGTCGCGATCGTCGCGCGCACGGTCGACGAACCGAGAGGAGGCTTCGACGGCACCCTCGCCGCGACCGCCGACCTGATCCGTGCGAGCGGCGGTACCGTCGCGATCGTCGCGTCCGCGCTGGAGGATCCGGAGTCCCGGGCCCGCATCGTGCCGGAAGCCGAAGCGGCACTGGGCGGCCCGATCGACATCCTCGTCAACAATGCCGCGGCTGCGATGTTCGAACCGCTGCGAAGCTACCCGGCCAAGCGTGCGCACCTGACGTTCGAGGTGAACGTGCATGCGCCGCTCGATCTCGCACAGCGGGTGATCCCGGGGATGATGGAGCGCGGCGAGGGCTGGATCGTCAACATCACCAGTGGCACGGCCCGGATCCGTCCGGTCGAGCCGCTGCCCGACGGGCAGACCGACCTGGACGCCGACATCCACGGCACCGCCCTGTACGGCATGAGCAAAGCCGCGCAGGACCGGATGACGGCCGGGCTCGCCGCCGAACTGAACGGCACCGGCATCCGGGTCAATGCGGTGAGCCCTCGCTCGGCGGTCGCGACCGCCGGTGCGCTGTCGGTGGCGTCGAACATGGTCGGTTCGCAGTGGTTCGTCCCCGAGTCGCTCGAGGAGATGGTCGAAGCGGTGACGTGGTTGTGCGCCGCCGCGCCGCATCACACCGGCAACGTCGAGGCGAGCCTGGACATCCTCGAGCGTGAGAAGGTCACGGTCCACGGTCTGGACGGCAGGCCGATCGCGAAGGAGCAGAACGCATGACGCCCTACGACGGCATCTCGATCATCGACACGCACATCGGTTTCCGCGAGGCCGGCTACGACGAGTACGCGTTCATCACACGGCAGACGAAGGATCGCGAGAGCAACGACGAGTTCAGCATGCCGGCGCAGTACATGTTCAAGGGTGTGCCGGACCTCGCGACCGACGATCCGATCTCGGTGACGCTGTACGAGATGGACAAGCACGGTATCGAGATCGGCATGGTCAGCATGGCCAAGGAATCCGGGCAGCGCGCCGTCCGCATGTTCCCGGACCGATTCGTGCCGCAGGGTTCGGCGGTCGATCCCAACGACATCATGGGCACACTGACCCGGATGACCCGTGAGTACGAGGAATTCGGCATCGTCTCGGTGAGTTCGTTCGCCGCGGGTACGTTCCCGCAGGTGGCGCTCAACGCGCCGCAGATGTATCCGATCTATGCCAAGTGCGTCGAACTCGACATCCCGATCTTCGCGTGTGCCGGAATCGCGGGCCCGCGACTGAAGTCGGCAGTCCAGCACGTCGAACTGATCGACGACGTGATGTTCGATTTCCCAGATCTGGTATTCGTCACGCGGCACGGCTGCGAACCGTGGGAGGATCTGGCCGTCAAACTGATGATCAAATGGCCGAACCTCTACTACTCGACCTCGGCGTTCGCGCCCAAGCACTACCCGAAGGCGATCGTCGACTACGCGAACACTCGCGGCGCCGACAAGATCATCTACGCCGGGTACTTCCCCGCGGGGTTGACCCTGGACCGAATCTTCGGCGACATGCCGGGCGTGCCGTTCAAGGACGAGGTGTGGCCGAAGTTCCTGCACGAGAACGCCCGCAAGGTGCTCAAACTGAAAGGTTGATCGGATATGCCGATCGGTATCGGACCAGATCACGACGCACTCGCCGACTCGCTCGCGCGGTTCGCCGCCCGCGAGGCACCCGTGGAACGGACCCGCGCGCAGTTCGAGGAGTTCGCGCGCGGTGATCGGCCCGCCTTCTGGGAGCAGTTGGTGGGTATGGGGATTCCGTCGCTACACCTGGCCGAGGAGTACGACGGGGCGGGCGCGGGCCTGCTCGAACTCGCGGTGGCGCTGGAACAGTCCGGGCACGGGTTGGTCCCCGGACCGTTGCTGCCGACGGTCACCGCGAGCGCCGTGATCCAGTCCCACGGCACGGATACGGCACGAAAGGCGCTGCTCCCACGCCTGGCCGGCGGCGCCACGGGCGCGGTCGCGTTCGAGACCGGCACCGTCACGCTCGACGGTGACGGCGACGAGGTGGTGGCCACCGGCGAGACCGTGCCCGTGCTCGGTGCGCCCGGTGCCGAGATCCTCGTGCTGGCCGGTCGGTGCGGTGAGCGGTCGGTGTGGTTCGCGGTGTCGGCGAGTGACGTCGGCGTCGAGGTCGTCGCCGAGGAGGGGGTCGACCTGACCCGGGACATCGGGCGGGTGCGATTGTCCGACACGCGGATCCCCGCCGAGAACGTCCTCGGTGCGGATGCCGACGAGGTCGCGGCGATCGTCGCTGTGCTGCAGTGCGCCGAGGCTGTCGGCGTCGCGCGCTGGGCGCAGGAGACCAGCCTGGCGTACGCGAAGATCCGCGAGCAGTTCGGGCGCCCGATCGGGTCGTTCCAGGCGATCAAGCACAAGTGCGCGCAGTTGTTCATCCGGCTCGAGGTGCTGACCAGCTCGGTGTGGGACGCCGCGCTGGCCGCGGACAGCGGTGACCGGGAACAGTTGGCACTCGCGGCGGCTCGGACCGCGACGGTGGTACGTCGCGAGGCCGTCGACGTGGTACTCGATGCGCTCACCCTGCTCGGCGGGATCGGCAACACGTGGGAACACGACATCCACCTGTACTGGCGGCGCGTCGTGAGCCTGCTCGCGCTCGGCGGCTCGCCGGACGAATGGGCCCGCCGCGCCGGCGAACTGGCGTCGACCACGGAACGAGAATCCGTACTGGGCGTCCCGGACCGGCCGGACTTCCGCGCCGGGGTGGCGGCGACGATCGCCGAGGCCGTGGCGCTCGACGAGGCAGCCGCACGGGTGCTGCTCGCCGACCGCGGTCTGGTCGCGCCGCACTATCCCGAGCCGTACGGTCTGGGCGCCGACACCGCTGCACAGCTGATCATCGCCGAGGAGTTCGACCGCGCCGGAATCACCCAGCCCAGCACGGTCATCGGTGAGTGGGCGTTGCCGTCCATTCTCCAGTACGGCACCGAGGAACAGATGGAACGACTCGTCGTTCCGACCCTGCGCGGGGAGATCGTCTGGTGCCAGTTGTTCTCCGAGCCCGGCGCCGGTTCGGATCTCGCGTCGCTGACGACGTTCGCCACCAAGGTCGACGGCGGTTGGCGCATCGACGGCAACAAGGTGTGGAACTCCAAGGCCTACGAGGCGCACTGGGGCATCTGCCTCGCCCGCACCGACCGGGACGCCCCCAAGCATCGCGGGATCGGCTTCTTCCTCGTCGACATGTCGGCGCCGGGAGTGGAGGTCCGGCCGCTCCGGGAGGCCAACGGCGACAGCATGTTCAACGAGGTCACCCTCGACGGTGTGTTCGTCCCGGACGCCGACCTGGTGGGTCTTCCGGGCGAGGGCTGGAAGGTGGCCCGCACGACCCTGGCGAACGAGCGGGTCGCGATGGGCAACACCCCCGTCGCCGGCGGATACCGCTTCGATCCCGTGGAGGTGGCGCGGTCCCTGGACCCGGACACCCGATACGACGCGCTGCCCGCGCTGGGCCGGATCACGTCGACCACCGGGGCCCTCGACGCGCTCGCGCACCGCAGCGTCCTCAAACGACTCTCCGGCCTCAACCCGGGGGTCGAGGCAAGTGCGCTCAAGGCCGCGTCCGCACACCACATCACCGACGTCACCGCGCAGGTGCTCGAATGGTTCGGCCCGGAGGCGGCCGTGGGCAGCCTGGGCGCGGACGTCTCCGGTGGTGGGCGCGCGGCCAAGGCGTATCTCGCGACGCCGAAACTGCTGATCGGTGGCGGCACCCTCGAGATCCAGCTCAACGTCATCTCCGAGCAGATCCTCGGGTTGCCACGGGAGTCGCGATGAGTAGGTCACGACCGCTCGCGGGGCGCACCGCAATCGTCACCGGAGCCAGTGAGGGTCTCGGCGCGGCCGAGGCCCTCGCCCTGGCGGAAGCCGGTGCGAATGTCGTGATCAACGCACGGGGTGAACGCCTCGAGTCCGTCGCCGCGGCGATCCGTGACGCCGGCGGCAATGCCGTGACCTGCTATGGCGACGTCGGCGAGCAAGCCACCGCAGATCGGCTCGTCGCAGTGGCGGTCGAGGAGTTCGGCAGCCTCGACATCCTGGTGAACAATGCGGGGATCATCCGGGATCGCATGGTATTCAACATGTCCGCCGACGAATGGGATGCAGTGCTCCGGGTCAATCTGCGGGGCACGTTCCTCACCACTCGGGCTGCGACCGACCACTGGCGGCGCCGGGCGAAACAGACCGGCGAGCCGGTGTACGCCCGCATCGTCAACACGTCGTCGGAGGCCTATGCGTCCGGACCGCCGGGTGCGGCCAACTATGCGGCGTCGAAGGCGGGTGTCGTCGCGCTGACGGTGTCGACGGCGCGGGGCTGCGGCTCGTTCGGTGTGCGTGCCAATGCTATCTGTCCTCGTGCCCGAACCGAGATGACCGGTGACGTGTTCGGTCCGGGACCGCGAACGGGCGACGACCCGCTGTCCGTCGACCACGTCACGCCACTCGTCGTCTATCTCGCCTCGCCTGTCGCCGAGCCGATCACCGGACGTGTGCTGGTGGCATACGGTGATCGGATCGACGTGATGTCGGCACCGGCCGTGGAGACGACCGTGCGGTCGGCCTCGCGATGGAGCCAGGACGAACTGCACGACGTACTGGGCGGGTGTCTCTCGCCGCCGCCCACGGAGACCACACCGGTCGTGATCCGCTGATGACTAGGCTGCCCTCGTGACCGATGCCGTTGCCGTGCCGATGAACCCCGACGACATGACCGACGCGCAGCGACGACGTCGCCGGCAGCTCACCGACACCGTGATCGAGATGCTCGCCGAGACGAGTCCGGACCGGATCCAGATGCGCGAAGTTTCGGAACGGTCGGGGGTGGCGCTCGGCACGCTGTACCGGTATTTCCCGGCCAAGCAGCATCTGCTCGCGGCCGCGATGGTCGCCTGGAACGACATTCTCGCCGCACGTCTCGCCGAAGAACGCGAGTCGGGACAGGCACGGGCTCAGGGATCGGTCCTCGACCGTGTCGTCGACCTCTACACGCGGCAGATGAAGGCGTTCCAGCGCGGCCCGAACTTTGCTCGGCTCGAGGTCGAACTCCAAACCTCGGACGACCCCTACGTGCGCGACACGCTCGACGAGCGCTCTGCCGCCAACCGGACGGCGCTTTTCGAACTCATGGACGGCGTGCCCGCCGAACGTGCCCGGCTCGCGTCGCTGTCGATCGGAAGCACGATGCTCAACTCGTTGGTGCTGTGGACCACTGGCCGGATCGGATTCGCCGAAGCGCTCCGCAACGTTCGGGACGTGTCGCGCCTGGTTCTCGACGACTACCGGTGATCGTGCAGTGGCCGTCCCGGCACCTCGTGTGGCCGGGAACTGCCCGACCACACGAGGCCCGAACGGATCAGTCCTTCCACGCTCCGCCGAAGAACACCATCGTGTTGGCGCTGCCGACGACACCGTGCACGGAGTCGTTCCACACGACGAACTCGGCGAAGGGGCCGTAGACGAGGAACGGCACATCCTGATTGATCTGCTGCTGGATGCGATCCATCGTGGCGCGCTTGGCGTCCAGGTCCGCTTCCTGCTGGAATTCTGCGAGCAGCGCATCCATCTCGGGGCTGGTGTACATCCCGTACGTCTGCGTGCCGCCGCTGCTCATCGTCGCGAACATCTTCGGGTACGGATCGGATTCGCGGAAGGCGAGTCCCCAGCCGGAGACGTCGTAGTTCCGATCTGCCGCCACCAGCCGGATCTGGTCGTTGACGGTCGGGACGATGTTGACCTGGACGTCGAATCCGACGGCTTCGAGCATAGCTTCGAACGTCAACGCGGACCGCTGGTCGGTGGGCGTGTTGGCCTTGATGTATTCGACCTTGCCGTCGTAGCCGTCCGCCTTGGCGGCATCGAGAAGGGCTCGGGCGGCTTCCGGGTCGTAGGCGAGTCCGGATGTCTCCGTGTGCCAGCGTGAGTATTCGGGGAACAGCGTGCTGTCACCGAGCCCGTAGCCGTTGTAGATGCGGTCGGTCATCTGGGGAGCGTCGATGGCCAACTGCATGGCCCGCCGCACCCGGGGATCGGCTCCGGGACGACCCTCGGCCGTATTGATGATCGCCGCGTTCTGCGCAGCGGCCAGGTTGACGTAGCCGCTGGTGCCGTCGCTGAGAACGTCTTCGACATGGTCGGGTTCGCGCACGAAGGATGCATCGATACCGCCGGTGCGCAGAGTGTCGATATTGGTCTGCTGGCCCGACAGGTAGACGATTTTGAGAGCGTCGAGATGCGGCTGCCCGGCCCAGTAGGTGTCGTTGGCGGCCAAGACGATCTCGGTGGTCGGAGCCCAGCGTTCCAGGGTGAACGGGCCGGCACCGATCGGGGTGAAGGAGCCGTCGGGGCCGTCGGCTGCGGCAGCGACGATCATGCCCGGACCGGTGGCGAGGATGCCCGGGAACTCGGGCCACGGGTTGTCGAGCCGGTAGACGACTGTGCGGGTGTCCGGAGTGGAGACCTCGCGGACGTTGTCGATCCACAACGAGGATTCGGGCCCCTTGCTCCGGGCGTAGCGTTCCTGGCTCGACCGGACTGCGGCTGCGTCGACCGGATCACCGTTGGAGAAGGTGACGTCGTCGCGCAGGGTCAGCGTCCACGTCCGGTAGTCGTCGTCGTGGTCGAGGCTTTCCGCCATCTGCGGGACGAACGTGGCCGTCTCCGCATCGAAACGCATCAGCGAATCGTAGACGTTGAGCATCTCGACACCACCGGTGGTCACCGCGGCGATCGTTTCTGCCGGGTCGAGAGACCGCGGTTCGGAGTAGGCGCCGAAAGTGAGTGTGCCGCCCGATGTTGCATCACCGGAAGCGGGTTCGACGTTGATCATGCCCTCCCGCAGTTCCGAGAAGGTCGACGCGCTGAGCGACGCGCCGTCTGCGGTATCTGTGGCCGACGCGCAGCCTGTCAGTGCCAGTCCGGCTGCGGCTGCGACCAGGGCGGTTTTCCACCGTGGGTTGCGTTGGGGGTCGAGCATCGGATTCTCCTTGTTTGGTGAGAGTCGGACCGGTCCGCGATCGAGATGGAAGTCTGTGAGGATTCCGCCGTCGGCGGTCGGCAGGCAGACTCCGCTGATGTATTCGGACTCGTCCGATGCGAAGAACAGGGCAGCGTTCGTGTTGTCGCGCAGTCGCGGTGGGCGATTCAACTCGAGCGGCATCCCCGTCGAATCGGGGTCCCCTCCCGTGTTTCTTCACTCGATCGGTCCGTCACTCTATCGGCCGTGGAACCGAAGAAGGTAGGTGGCATGCCGTGCAACGGGCGGACGAAGCTGTCACGACGGTATCCGGCCACAGCTTGATCGTCGTCGTCCGCGTCGGCGATGTCGGTGACCGCGACCTGTGCACCGTTCTCGCCGAACAACAGCGCGCTCTCACGTCCCAGTCCTGGGCCGACGCCGGTGACGAGCACAGATTTTTCTTGGAGTCTCATGTTCTCCCCATTGGAGCAAACGCTTGTTCGTTTAGAAAGCTACATCACATCCGGGCCTGCCCGGCTACTCCTCGGGTGAGGAGGACTTGTGGCCTGCTTCGACTGTCGGTTGTTCGTCGACAGAGGTTGGGGCGAAGGCGATTCCGGTGAGATCGTCGAGGTGATCGCCCCTGCGCTCCGCGAGCGGATGGGGCGTCTGGGCGAGCGGATCCGGATCGAGGTTATTTTTAGAACATCATTCTATTTAGTGATGGATGGTCTGGCTACTCGACAGTAAGGCTTGTGTATCGAAGCACTATGGTGTCTCATGTCATGAGAATTGTATTCTCAAATCTGCCACAGAATGCGTAGTTGGCCGTGTCTCGACGGTACTCGTATGCGCTGTTCGAGGAGGGCTGCTATGGGTAACCCGGTGATCGTGGACGTGGCGAGGTCTCCGATCGGTCGCAGGGCCGTCGCCCTGGTCGCGGACGTCGACGTCTGGGACCGGGTGCGCCGAGTCGATCTGCGAGGAACGTTCCTGATGAGCCGGGCCTGTGCGCGCTCGATGGTTGAGCGCGGTGCGGGTGGGTGCATCGTCAACATCTCGTCGGTCGACGGCAAGCCGAGCGGCGCGAACTCGTCGGCATACTCGGCGTCGAAGGCCGCGATCCAGTCGCTGACGTCGTCGATGGCCAAGGAGCTCGGGCCGTCCGGGATCCGGGTCGGCGGTTGTGTGGAAGCAGTACGCGGAAGCGAACATTCCTCTGCGCCGTGCCGGTGATCCCGCCGGGATCGCTTGAGCAGCAGTATTCCTCGCCAGCAGCCAGACTGCGTGGGTCAGTGGCCAGTCGTGGAACGTCGACGGCGGCCAGTCGACCATCCGATGATCACAGTCGACGGTCCGACCGCGATCGATTCCTTTTTCGGAAAGGTATAGAGATGTCCGACCTTCGTCGTGTGCTCGACGCGCGCACGGAAGCAGTTGCCCGGCTCACGGCGGCGGGGGCGCCCTTCGAGATCGTTGAGGAGCAGGTACGTGGATACCCGATGCCGGTGTTCCGCAACAGATACCGCTCGCTGAACGAGATACTCGCCGAGTCCGCACGCTACGGTGACGCCGAGTACCTGGTGTGCGACGACCTCCGCCTGACCTTCACCGAGCATCTGGCACGGGTTGCGTCACTCGCTCACTCGTTGCGTTCCGAGCATGGCGTCGGTCCGGGAGACCGGGTCGCGATCCTGTCGGCGAACAACGCGGAATGGATCATGACCTTCTGGGCCACGACCGCGCTCGGCGCAATCACCGTGGGGATGAACTCGCTGTGGTCCGCTCGTGAAGTCGCTTACGGGGTGGAGTTGTCCGAGCCGAAGGTGATCGTCGCGGACGCGCCTCGTCGGAACCTCCTCGGACCCGTGGCGGTACCGGTGCTGTCCACGGAGGAGGACGTGCCTGCTCGGGCATCCGCGCATCCGGGCATCGAACTGCCGCACAGCAGCGTGAACGAAGACGATCCGGCGGTCATTCTGTTCACCAGCGGTACCACCGGCCGCCCCAAAGGGGCGACACATTCGCACCGGAACATGGTGGCGGCGGTGGACTTTCACAGGTTCAACGATGCACTCGCAGCGGAGTTGGTCCGCGCACCGAGTCGGCGGCGGTTCCTGCTGGCGACACCGCTCTTCCACATCGCGGCACTTCACAACCTCGCTGTTCCGCGGCTGGCGTTCGGTGACACCGCCGTGATCAGCACCGGCCGATTCGACATCGATCGGGTGCTGGCACTGATCGAGCGGGAAGGCCTCACGAACTGGGGTGCGGTTCCGACGATGATGACCCGACTGGTCGAGCACGGCGATCTCTCCCGCTACGATCTGTCGTCCCTGCAGACCATCTCGATAAGTTCCGCCCCGTCTTCTTCGAAATTGAAGGAGAGATTGCGGGAGATCCTGCCGGCCGCAGAACGTACACTCGGAACCAGTTACGGTCTGACCGAGTCCTCCTCTGCTGCAACGGTTGCCGCCGCAGCCGACCTGGCCGAGCGGCCCGACACGGTGGGCCGCCCGGTCCTCACCATGCAGGTCGAGGTCCGGGACGATGCGGGGAATCCGGTCCCGGAGGGTGTCGAGGGCGAGATCTGTGTGCGTGGCCCGCTGGTGATGCTCGGCTACTGGAACAACCCGGAGGCCACCGCATCGATCACTGACGACTCGGGGTGGATGCGTACCGGCGATCTGGGCACGATGGAGGACGGATACCTCCGGATCAGCAGCCGGCGGTCCGATCTCATTCTCCGTGGCGGAGAGAACGTGTACCCGGCGGAGGTCGAGGACGCACTCGGCGAGCATCCGTCGGTGCGTGAGTGCATCGTCGTCGGGGTCGACCATCACGACTACGGTGAGGAAGTCTGTGCCGTGGTCGTGGTGGCTGCAGGCGCCTCGGTGACCCAGTCGGAACTGACCGACTACATGACCGAACGGATCGCGCGATACAAGGTGCCGACCCGGTGGGTCGTCCAGACAGAAGAATTGCCCCGGAACGCAACCGGCAAGGTCAAGCGAGTGGATGTGTTGACGTCGCTGACACCGGGGCGTGCGGGCTCGATCCACTGAACTTCGAGGCATCGACTGCGGAACGGCTGCCGCCACGCCGGGCCACGGCGTGGACATCCGCTCGCATGGAACCCGCAATATCGTCGCATCGGTGTCGGTAGGACGCGCGTCTACCGAGCCGGCTGCGATCTACGACCTCTGGTGTGTTACGCCTTCGAGAGCGACGGACTCTGCGTCGCAAGGTACGTACGGCACTGATTCGTAGCGATCCGCGACCCGCCGATCGGACCGCGGACTGCAACGAACATGTCGAGAATCTGCAGGGATCCGGGTCGTCAGAGTCCCAGTGGAATCGCGGCACCCGAGATGGGTGCCGAGTCCTCCGAGAGCAGGAACTCGATCACCTTCGCGATCGCGGCGGGGGCGACCCAGTTGGCGCGATCGGAGTTCGGCATCGCCGTGCGGTTCGCGGGGGTATCGATCACCCCGGGCAGCAACGCATTCGACCGGATTCCGTCCGCTTTGTACTCGACGGCGATCGACTCGGCCAGCGCAAGCACCGCGGCCTTGGAGGTGCTGTAGGCGGTACCGCCGGGGAATGGCTTGAGAGCCGCGCCGGACGACATGGCCACCACCGACCCGCCACCGTTCGCGATCAGGTGCGGCAGCCCCGCGCGCAGCACCGCATACGTGGTGCGCACGTTGAGATCCAGTTGGCGGTCGATGGCCGCGGCGTCGGCCTCGTGTGTGCGCGGACCCGACTCGAAACCGCCGACGAGGTTGACCAGTGCGGTCAGTGGAGCGCCCGCGTCGTTCGCGGCGACGGTCACGGCCTCGTCCAGTTCGGTGGGTTCGGCGACGTTGCAGCGGATCTTCTCGAGCCGATCGTGGTCGGAGAGGCGCGCGGCCTCCTCCGGCACGATGAACGGTACGACGACGCGCCAGCCGATCGACAGCAGATGTTCGGTGACGGCGACACCGAGTGCGCCTGTGCCGCCGGTGACGAATGCGGTTCCAGTCAACATGGAAGCCCCTTACGGATTCGAGGCGTCGGGGCCGGCCCCGATACGCGGGAAGGAGGGCAGCGGGCGGTTGCCTGTTACCCGGCGGGGTCAGCGGTTGTCGACGACGACCCAGCCGTTGAAGAGGAAATCGACGAACTCGTCGGCCAGCTTGATACCGTCGACGTCGGGATCGCCCTCGCACGTGTAGTTGGCGTTGAGGACCGACCGGAACGCGACCGCGGCGAGTGCCACGTCCATCTTCCGGAACGTGCCCGCGTCGACGCCGGCCTGGATGATCCGCTCCACCGCCTCGGCCCACTGCTGCCGCTTGTGGCGGACCTCGTCGAGCTGGGCGCCGTTGAGCCGCATCCATTCCCGCTCGAACACCTTCGCGGCGTCCGGGTTCGCCATGGCCCAGCGCAGATGGATGCGGGCCAGCATGCGGAGCTTGTCGATGGCGCCGACGTCGGAGGCCTCGACCTTCGACAGTGCCGCCTCGCCGTTCTCGACGATTTCGCCCACGATCTGGTAGAGCAGGTCTTCCTTGCTCTTGATGTGGACGTACAGGCTGCCGGCGTGCACACCGACGAGCGAGCCGATGTCGCGCATCGAGGTGCCGTTGTAGCCGCTGTCGGCGAATTGACGTAGTGCGGCCTTGCGAATCTTCGTCAGGAAGGCCGCCTTGGCGTCGCCGACGGGGCGTTCGCTCGGTGACGTCCGTTCGATTTTCGACGGCATGCGTTCGGCCCTTCCGCGGCGCGCGAGCGTGGCAGCGCCCGCTGGTTCCAAAGCTCGGTTCATCATGGCAGGAGAATGCGGGCTCTGCAACAAGCGTTTGCTGGCGGAGTCGGGCGTTCCGGGATCAACAGAGAGCGTCCACCAGCCCCCAATCCAGCGCGGTCCGCGCGTCGATGCGCGTTCCGGTGACGAACAGGTGCATCGCGCGCCAGCGTCCGATCCGCCGAGGAACGCTCGCGGTGCCGCCCGCTCCCGGGATCAGGCCCATCTCGACCTCCGGCAGCCGGAACCATGCGTCTTCGGCCGCGAGGACCCGACCTGCGAAGGCTGGGATCTCGATACCGCCACCGACACAGGCTCCGTGAACTCGGGCCTCGATGCGATCGGCCAACTCGTGGACCAGCAGTCCGGCCCCGCCGCGGGTGCGGACCAGGTGCGCGAGGGCGATGTCGGGGGTGGTCCCGAACTCGTCGAGATCGCCGCCGGCGCAGAAGGCCGGGCCCGCACCGTCGAGCACGACCCGCATCACCGACGCGTCGGTGACCGCGATGCTCAAGGCCGCCGTGAGGGCGTCGCGTAGCCGGGTACCGTACGCGTTGCGGCGCTCGGGCCGGTTCAGTGTCACATGGAGTTCGGTGCCGGCGCGTGACACCAGGACCGGATCGGTGGCCGGTGGCGGCGGCAACGGGCGAGCGCCACGCCGGCCGAGCCACCGGGCGAACTCGGGGCCGCCCAGCAGCGTCGAATAGGCGAGCGACTCCACATCGACCGCGGCCGGAACGTCGAGGTCGAGTCCGGCGCGCAGGACCTGCCGCAGCACCGTCGAGGCCTGCGGGTTCGCGGCGACCCGGGCCGCGAAGTCCCGCACCGCGTGCTCGGCGCCGGAAACCGGGACGACGGCCCGCTCGGGGGTGTCGGGGGCGTCGGTGTAGGTGGCGTCCAGTGCCCGGATCAGGGGGAGCTGCGGGGCCGTCGCGGGGATCGGGCCACGGCGGAGACCGACTAGGTAGCGGTCTGCGGCACGGGCCCGCTCGGCCGCGGCCGCGAGCACCCCCGGATCGTCGTGCCCGTCGAGGTCGAGGTCGACGACGACGACCGGCGTGTCGATCGCGGCGTCGTCGTCGAGCAAGGGCCGGTCGGCGAAGCCGTCGGCGAGATGGCGGGCCGAGATGTGTGGTGTGTGGAAATCCATCCGGTCCTCGTCGGTCGAGATGACTGTGCAAGTGTGAGCGCGTGGAGTGTAGAACACGGTTCTCGAACTATCCGCCCGGTACTGTGCGGGAACGCATTCGGGACTGGGCGGAGAGCGGAGTGGTGATGTTGACGGGTCGGCCCGACGGGCCGCCGGTCGTCCCGCCGGGCCGGGCCGCGTCCTGTGCGCGGGAGCTGTCCGACTGGATCGCCGCGGCGACCGCGGGCACCGCTCACCCCGTCCGGGTGGACGGCGCCCGGGTGCTCGCCGAACGCGCCGCCTACACGGGAGGTGTCCGGGGCGGGAGCCTGTCGGTCGGGCGACACTGCCGACTGCTGCCGACCGCCGACGGCTGGGCGGCGGTCTCGTGCGCCCGCCCGGACGATCCCGCCCTGCTCGGGGCGATGATCGGCCGCGACGTCGGCGACGATCCGTGGCCCCCGGTGGCGGCGTGGTTGCGGGAGCACTCCGGGGCGGACCTGGGGGAGCGTGCGGAGCTGTTGGGGATCGCGGCCGCCCCGATCCGTCGGGCCGTGAGCGAGGGCGCGGACCCGACCACCGGCCGGCCGCGGAACGTACAGGGTCTGCTGGTCGTCGACTTCAGTGCGTTGTGGGCGGGCCCGTTGTGCGCGCAGCTGCTCGGGGCGGCGGGCGCGCGGGTGATCAAGGTCGAGACACCGAATCGCCTGGACGGGGCCAGGTTCGGGGACCGGGGCTTCTACAGCATGCTCCATGCGGGCCACGAGTCGGTGGTACTCGACCCGGACACCCGGGCGGGGCGCACCGCGATGGCGCGGCTCGTCGCCGCCGCGGACGTGGTCGTCGAGGCGTCGCGTCCGCGAGCACTCGAACGGTTCGGGCTCGACGCGGCCGCCGCATGCGCCGAGGGAACCACGTGGATCTCGATCACCGCTCGCGGACGTGACTGTGCGGTGGTCGGCTTCGGGGACGACGTCGCCGCGTCGAGCGGTCTCGTCGCCCTCGACGAGGCCGGGCTGCCGATGTTCGTCGGCGACGCCGTCGCCGACCCGCTCACCGGTCTCACCGCGGCCGTGCGGGCCATGAGTGTGCCCCCGGACGGGAGCGCCGGACACCTCTGGGAGGTCTCGATGGCCGACGTCGTCGCCGCGACGCTGGACGGGGTCGATGCGGACCCGCCGCGGGTCCACTGGCGCGGCGACCGCTGGCTGGTCGCCACCGATGACGGCGAGATCGAGATCGCCCGGCCGGGGCGGCGTCCCGGGGCCCCGGTGCGCGCGCCGGCACCCGGACACGACACCGCCCGGGTACTACGCGAGCTGGGACTGTCGGTGTGAGAACCGAACTCGTCGTCCGCAACGCAGAGGTGGAGGGGCGGCCGGGCCTGGACGTGCGAGTCGTCGCGGGCCGGATCGTCGAGGTTGGGCCGGGGCTGGCCGCGGACCGGGGCGAGCTGCTCGACGCGCGCGGCGGCGCGGTGCTGCCCGGACTGGTCGATCACCACCTGCACCTGCACGCGATGGCGGCGGCGCGCGCTTCGGTCCGGTGTGGTCCGCCCGCGGTGCGCGACCCCGCGGAGTTGGCCCGCGCGCTGGCCGGCGCCGACGCGGGCGCCGGGGGATGGGTGCGGGGCGTCGGCTACGTCGAAACGGTTGCGGGCCTACTCGACGCGTCGGCACTGGATGCGCTGCACACGCCGCGCCCGGTCCGCGTCCAGCACCGCAGCGGCGCGCTGTGGATGCTCAACACGGCCGCGGTCGAGGCTGCCGGCCTGGCCGCCGTCCGACATCCCGGCATCGAACGGGACTCGTCGGATCGCCCCACCGGCCGGGTATGGCGTGCCGACGACGTCCTCCGCGACCGGCTGCCGACCGGACGGCCACCCGCACTGGCAGGCATCGGCCGTGACCTCGCGCGGCTGGGCATCACGGCGGTCACCGACGCCACGCCCGACCTGACCACCGGGTCCTGCGCGGCGCTGGTCGACGCCGTCCGGTGCGGTGACCTTCCGCAACGTCTGCACTTGCTGGGTATCGCCCCCGGATCGGCGCGCCTGCCGGCGTGCGACGGCCGGGTGACGGTGGGGCCGTACAAGATCGTGCTCGCAGACTCCGACCCGCCCGACCTCGATCGTCTGGCCGATACCGTCCTCCGGGCGCGGGCGGACGGGCGCGCCGTCGCGGTGCACAGTGTCACGCGCGAGTCGCTGCTGGTCCTGCTCGCCGTCCTCGACCAGGTCGGCTGCCTGCCGGGTGATCGCATAGAGCACGCGTCGATCGTGCCGGTCGAGGCGGTCGACGCGCTGCGCCGGCACGGGCTGATCGTCGTCACCCAACCGGGGTTCGTCGCCGATCGCGGGGACGACTACCGGGCCCGGGTCGACGAACGCGACCACGGCGACCTGTACCGGTGCCGGACCCTGCTCGACGCGGGCGTGCCCGTCGCACTGTCGAGCGATGCCCCCTACGGGCCGCTCGATCCATGGGCGGTGATCGCGGCCGCGGCCCGGCGCCGGACCGAATCCGGGGTCGTGTTCGGAGCGGCCGAGCGGCTCGACGCCTCCCGGGCGCTCCGGGGATATCTGGCGTCTGCGGACAGCCCGGGCGGACCGTCCCGTCGCGTACGTCCCGGGGCGCCGGCAGACCTCGTCGTTCTCGACGTGGCCCTGCGGGAGATGCTGAGTTCACCTGATTCTTCCGCTGTGGGAACGGTTCTCGTGGGCGGTCGGGTTCTCGACCTGTCGTGAGGGGCTATGCCGACACCGCCGGTATCGAGGTTTGACGTGGATCACACACGGCTGTAATAGTTGTTTGCAACAAGCGTTTGCTCGGATGTCCGACGCCGGATGGGTAGTGTCCCGGCGCCGACGTCGTTCCCACGTGCCCGCGGCTACGAGCCGCGAAAGATCTCGAGGAGTTTTCCCATGCAGTTGCGTGTAGGAGCCAGATTGCGGAGTGCAACTTCCGCGGCCGAACTGATCGTCATCCGGATCCCGGCGCAGGACGTCGACATCCGCTGCGACGGCGTCGCCATGGTCACGCCGGAGTCGGCGGGCACCCCCGAGGGGGCCACGAGTGGTGAGATTCAGCTCGGCAAGCGTTACTGCAACACGGACGGCTCCGTCGAGTTGCTCTGCACCAAGCCGGGATCGGGCACCCTCACCGTCGGGGACGAGCCGCTGGGCGTCAAGGCGCCCAAGGCGATGCCCGCATCGGACTGAGGCACCCGATGAACATCCTCACGCTTCTCGAGATCGCCGCGGGCGCGGACGGCGATCGTATCGCCGTCGGCGACAAGCGCGACGGCCTCAGCTACGCGCGACTACTCGAGTTGGCCGGCGCGTTCGCCGCCGATCGCGCCGACAGCACCGAACAGGCCGTGCTCTACGGGTCGACGGCGTCCGCCGCCTTCCCGATCGCGCTGTTCGGCTCGGCCTGGAGCGGAATTCCGTTCGCCCCGATCAGCTACCGCTTGGCCGACGAGCCGATGCGCCGCCTCATCGAAGGACGTGCGCCGGCGATACTCGTCGCGGACGGCAACGTTGCACGGGTCGGCGCGGACGTCGCGGGTGTCTCGATCGTCGCCCCCGACGCATTGATCGCGAGTCTCGGTGGCGGTGACCACGGCGGGGCCGTCGACGTCGCACCGGCCGAACAGGACCCCGAGGCGCCCGCGGTCCTACTGCACACCAGCGGAACGACCGGCACCCCGAAGGTCGCGATCCTGCGGCACCGACACCTCGTCTCGTACGTTCTGGGCGGTACCGAACTGTTCAGTGCGGGCCCCGACGAGGCCGCGCTGGTGAGTGTCCCGCCCTACCACATCGCGGGCGTGGCGGGACTGCTCACCGGCCTCTACAGCGGCCGCCGCATCGTCCAGATGCCCAACTTCGACGAACGCGAGTGGGTCCGGCTCGTGCGCGAGCAGGACATCACCCACGCCATGGTCGTCCCGACGATGCTCGCGCGCATCGTCGACGTCCTCACCGAGGACGGGCAGGGCCTGCCCTCGCTGCGACACCTGTCCTACGGTGGCGGCCGCATGCCGCTGCCCGTCGTCGAACGGGCACTCGAACTGCTGCCCGGCGTCGACTTCGTCAACGGCTACGGTCTCACCGAAACCTCCTCGTCCATCGCAGTTCTCGGGCCGCGGGATCATCGGGAGGCGCTGGTGTCGACCGATCCCGTGATCAAGCGCCGGCTAGGGTCGGTCGGTCAACCGGTTCCTGACGTCGAGATCGTGGTCTGCGACGACGACGGGCGCCCCGTTCCGGCCGGCGCCCGCGGCGAACTGTGGGTGCGCGGCGCCCAGGTCTCGGGGGAGTACTCCGGCGCCTCGCTGCTCGACGCCGACGGCTGGTTCCGCACGAAGGACGGAGGATGGATCGACGATGGCGGCTACGTCTACGTCGAAGGCCGCCTCGACGACGTGATCGTCCGCGGCGGGGAGAACCTGTCCCCAGGCGAGATCGAGGACGTCATCGGGGAACATCCGCACGTCGACGACGTCGTGGTCTACGGCGTTCCCGACGACCGGTGGGGCGAGGTCGTCGTGGCGGCGATCGTGCCGAGCGGGGACAGCCCGGACGGTGTGGTCACCGACACTGTCATCCGAGAGTGGGTCGGCGCCCGGCTGCGTTCGTCCCGGGTACCCGCTTTCGTCGAGTTCCGTGCCGACCTGCCCCGCAACGACATGGGCAAGGTGCTGCGGCGCGTGCTGCGCGAGCAGTTCACCGCAGTCACCGGCTGACCGTTCGACGAGCGAAAGGAAACACTGTGCAACAGTCGCATTCGTTGCTTCAGGACTTCCGTGTGGTCGACTTCTCCACGGGGATCGCCGGCGGGTACTGCACCAAGATGCTGGTGGACGCGGGCGCCGACATCGTCAAGGTCGAGGCCGGTCCGGACGGGGATCCGCTGCGGCGGTGGCGCCTCGACGGGAACGCCGGTCCGGACGACGGTGCGCTGTTCCGGTACCTCGCGGCCGGTAAGCGGTCGCTCCGCGGTGGGCCCGCCGACTCGCACGTCCTCGACTTCGTGGCCGGCGCCGATCTGGTGGTCGAGTCCGGGGAACTGTCGGTCGCGCAGATCGAGTCGATCCGGTCGCAG